>CAZLYD010000004.1:0-100880 GCA_964563815.1 uncultured Spirochaetaceae bacterium | reverse complement strand
CAGGCATCACAGGAAGTGCATAATGACTAATTCCAACCTCTTCACTAACGATATCAATGTTTAATAAATCATCAATTTTCATATGCCCCCCTGTAATCACAATAATATATAATTAATTATCTATTTGTTCGTTTCTATAGCTCAATTAAATTTTACGTAAAAATTGTAAAAAAAATGTTAACTTAATACTTCAATAAAATTATATCTTGAAATGAATTACTATTGAAAATCGATAATTATTTACATGCATAATAAAATAAGACTAGAGGCTATTGGTCGTAAGGATACGGACGAGAAGTATGTAGGTATACATTTTTATCGTTAAATATGATCATTTATAACCATATTCTTCAACAAATGATAAATCTCTATTAATACTTCACAAATTAAGGTGCTTCTCTTTGATTATTTCTTCATAATTATCTGTTAGCTTTGCTACTACTCTTTTTTTCCTTAAGGAATAAAAGAGACACTGATAAGCATGAAAGATGAACTGAAGGAAATCAAAGGTGGAGACAGCATTGACGAAGAGCTGATGTAAATGATCTCAACTGTACTTTTAGTCATCATGCAGATGGGGAAGGAATGAGATAAGGAGAGGTTCTCGCCTCTCCTTTTATGCTTTATACTTGTTATCGATATATCAAAACTCTCTGTCCAGCTTTTTCCAGTGTAGACCCGGAAAAGTCGGTTTCTATGATTATTCCAACTCTATCGTTGCTGGTGGTTTAGAAGTAATATCAAATAGGACTCTATTAACGTGTTTAACTTCACCTACTATTCTATTTGATATTCTATCAAGCTTTTCGTAGTCAATTCTACTCCAAGTAGCTGTCATAAAATCACTAGTTTCAACAGCTCTTATAGCTATTGCGTAATCATAGCTACGCTCATCTCCCATAACACCAACGCTTCTCATATTAGTTAAAGCAGCAAAATACTGACTTGGAGCATTTTTGTATCCATCCCTTGTCATCTCTTCTCTAACAATTTTGTCTGCGTCTCTCAAGATATCAAGTTTTTCTTCCGTTACTTCACCAATTACTCTAATAGCTAATCCTGGACCGGGGAAAGGTTGTCGCCAAACAAGACTTTCAGGTAGTCCTAGTTCTAAGCCTAGTTCTCTTACCTCGTCTTTAAAGAGCATTCTAAGTGGCTCAATAATCTCATCAAAAGCAACAACACTTGGTAGTCCTCCAACATTATGGTGACTCTTAATAACTGTACTTTCTCCACCTACACCACTTTCAACAACATCAGGATAAATAGTGCCTTGAGCTAAAAAATCTACCTTTCCTATCTTTTTGGCCTCTTCCTCGAAGACTCTGATAAAATTTTCACCAATAATCTTTCTCTTTTTCTCTGGTTCCTCTACACCCTTTAATGCTGATAAAAACCTACTCTTTGCATCAACGCGACGAATATCGCAGTCAAAGCAATTTTTCATTACCTTCTCAACCTCATCGCCTTCATCCTTACGTAAAAGACCATGGTCCACAAAGATACAAGTAAGATTCTTACCTACAGCTTTACTAAGCAGAGAAGCACATACAGTACTATCAACACCACCAGAAAGAGCAAGAAGAACTTTTTTGTCACCAATTTTTCTTTTGCATTCTTCTATTGCTCTATCTACATAGCTTGCCATCGTCCATTCTTTAGTAAAACCACATATTTTATATAAGAAGTTTTCTAAAATAGTCATACCATATTCAGTATGGTTAACTTCAGGATGGAACTGTACGCCATATAATTTCTTCTCACTGTCTTCAATTGAACAATTAATGCAAGAAGAAGAGCTAGAAGTAAGAGTAAAGCCACTTGGAAGTTCCTCGACTTCAACTCCATGACTCATCCAAGAAATAGATTCTTCAGGTACTCCACTAAATAAAAGCGACTGTTTATGCTTTAATACTACCTTTCCATACTCTCTTTTTTCAGCCTTTCGGCATTTACCACCAAGAGTATGAACCATTAGCTGCATTCCGTAGCAGATACCTAAAAGAGGAACACCCATTTCAAAGACAATTCTATCAACCTTTGGGGCATTCTCTTCAAATACTGTAGCTGGACCACCTGTAAGAATAATTGCATCTGGATTGAATTCTCTAATTTCTTCTTCTGTTATCTTGTAACTCTTAATTTCACAATAAACACCACTCTGTCTTACTCTGCGAGCAATAAGAAGATTGTACTGTCCACCAAAATCAATAATAAGAACTCTCTTCATATTATTCTTCCCTAAAAGTAATCGTGCCGTCCTCTCCGATAGAGTCAATAACAGCTAGTGCTTTATAGTTAAGATTTTTAGCACGAAGATTATCTCCGCCACCCTGGAAACCCTTCTCTATTGCAATTGCAATTCCCTCAAGCTTACAGCCTGCCTCATTGACGATGTCAATAAGACCCTGAACAGCATTACCTTTAGCCATGAAATCATCTACGATCAAAACAGTATCAGAGCTCTTTAGCCACTCTTTAGAAACAATAAGTGTAAATTTCTTTTTGTATGTATATGACCATACTTCACTTTTAAAGAGTCCACTTTCAATATTATCGCTCTTAGCCTTCTTTGCAAAAATCATTGGAACTCCAAATTTTTCAGCACAGACAGTTGCTAGTGGGATACCACTAGCTTCAGCGGTTAAAACAACTGAAATATTCTTTGTATCAAAGTGTTTTTTAAACTCTTCAGCAATTTCGCACAATAGAGCTGTATCAACACGATGATTAAGAAATCCATCAACCTTAATGATGTTACCTGGAAGTACCTTCCCCTCTTTAATAATTCTTTCTTTTAGTAATTGCATTAATGACCAACTGTATTAATAAGATATGAAAGCTCTAACATAAAAAGAGAGAAATAACAACAATATTTTAAATAAGCGTAGCAACAAACCAAAAGATTTTACAGATAAAAACAAAATAAAACAAAATGCAACAAAAAAAACTCCTTACAAAACGTAAGGAGTAGAGCGGCGGACGGGAATCGGACCCGCGTGACCCACCTTGGCAAGGTGGTGCGTAACCACTACGCTACCGCCGCAAAAAAGAAAGAGGTATGCGAGCGGAGGGACTCGAACCCTCACACCGAGGCACTAGTTCCTAAGACTAGCGTGTATACCAATTTCACCACGCTCGCGCGTCTTGAGCCGCAAAGGGATCGAACCTTTGACCCACAGATTAAGAGTCTGTTGCTCTACCAGCTGAGCTAGCGGCCCTAGTTTGAAATTGCGCCCTGCAGGACTCGAACCTGCAACCTGCGGATTCGAAGTCCGACGCTCTATCCATTGAGCTAAGAGCGCCTTTCTCTCCCAAAGAGGAAGAAGCAAAGGGTGGAAGAAGGGGTTCGAACCCTCGACAACCAGATCCACAATCTGGCGCTCTACCACTGAACTACTTCCACCATGATTGGTAGCAATGCGTTCGCCATTGCAATTTCAACATGAAAGAATATACCGAAAAGAACGAATCCATGTCAACATATAATCATGAAAAAGTTTTTTCTTTTTTTATTCTCCATGAACAAGTGCCACAACACTCTCAAAATCCTCTCTACTTTTATCATATTTTTTTACTCTTCGTCCACCCTTAATTAGAGCAACTGTATTTTTCCATCTTATAACTCGGTTAGAAAAATTTGAGATAAACTCATCTTCATCTATTCCATGCTTTGAATATGTATTCTTATACCAAGATTGCGCAGTAGAGAAATCGATTCTTCTTTCTTCCTCAAATTCCTTGTAGCTAAAAGTAGCAGACGGAAAGACAATCCTTACCTCTTCCTCTAATTTTTCTTTATTCCAAGAAAAAAGAGGATTAGTTGAATATAGATCTCTTTCACATTCTGCTATTCTTTCTTTTAATTCACCTTGAACAAAATCCGAGAGTCTAGAAGAAAGGATAGGAATTGTTTCCACTAAAGCTATATCTCCATCATCTTCTAGCCTCTTTTCAATTAAAGAAAGAATATCTTTATCCTTTTCTAGTCTCGATAGAACATTCCTTCCACTAATAAGAGCGAATTTCATACCTTCTTCTATTATGCTATCAAAACTACTAGGCTCCCCTACTATTACTTCTGGTCTACTTAGTTCATCTATATCATTTGAAAGGTTGAATATGATTTCTTTTTCTTCTTCCTTTTTTACTAAAGCAACACTTAATCCTTCCGGATTTTTCCTCATCAGAGGAAAGAGCAATAAGCCATTACCCGCATTTAAAACTAAGACGTTCTCATGCCTCATGACACGAAGGGAGGAATATAGCTCATCTGTAAGAGAGATAAGAAAGCTAGAACGATTTGACATAGCACGCTCTAACCACTTATTTCTCTTCTTATCAAAGGGAGAAAAAGTGTACTGCTCTAAAAACAAATCATCGCTAAGCGCTTCTAATTGAGCTTCTCTTTTAATAAGAACACCTTCTCTTATTGTTTTTTCATATCCAATATCTGTAGGCTTGTAATAAATTTTTCCTTGAAGTGCTGTTGGTAAGTATTGTTGAGCAACCCAATGGTCCTTATATGAATGAGGATAAAGATACCCTTCGCCATGACCAAAGCCCTCTTTATCTCTTGAGCTATCCTTCAAGTGATTTGGAACTTCATCATTTTTTTCTCGCTCAACATCTTTTAAAGCATCAAAGAAGCCTAAGGTTGTGTTACTTTTTGGACATGTTGCAAGATAAAGAGCTGCGTGAGAAAGGTGAAATCTTCCCTCCGGAAGTCCTATTCTATCATAAGCCATAGCATCAGCATTTACTACAACGATAGCATTAGGATCTGCCATTCCAACATCTTCTGTTGCAGAAATCAACATACGTCTAAAGATAAAACGGGGATCCTCTCCGGCACTAACCATTCTCGCTAGCCAATATAGGGCTGCATCAGGATCTGAACCACGAATAGACTTAATAAATGCGGATATCACATCGAAATGATAATCACCCTCTTTATCATAAAGAACAGCCTTTTTCTGTATAGATTCCTCTGCTGTTTCCTTTGTTATATATATCTTTTCTCCATCTTTAGGTGGGAAAGACGTTGGCGTTGTTTCAATAGCTAGCTCGAGAGCGTTCAAAAGGGTTCTTGCATCTCCTTGAGAAACAGCAATAAGATGCTCTAATGCTCCGCCCTCAAACTCAATTTGGTATTTACCATATCCTCTTTCTGTATCATTAATTGCACTTTGCGCTATTACAAAAAGATCTTTATCTTCTAGCTTTTTAAGCTGGAAAATTCTAGAACGCGACACAAGTGCCTGATTAACTTCAAAATATGGATTTTCTGTTGTTGCACCAATTAGTATAAACGTGCCATTTTCAACCCATGGTAAAAGTGCATCCTGCTGGCTTTTATTCCACCTATGAACCTCATCAACAAATAAAATAGTTCTTATTGAATAATAATCTCTTCTCTTTTTTGCTTCCTCTATCTCGTCTCTTAGCTCTTTTACACCAGAAAGAACGGCATTAATGGTTGAGAAATGACTTTTAGTAGTATTAGCAATAACTCTTGCCAGTGTTGTTTTTCCAGTACCAGGAGGACCATAAAAAATAACAGAAGAGAGTCTATCCATCTGGATGGCTCTTCTAAGCAATCTTCCTTTTCCCAAAATATGCTCTTGCCCAACATACTCATCTATAGTTCTTGGTCTCATTCTATAGGCCAATGGTTCACTATTTTTACTTGCTAGAGAAAAAAGATTGTCGCTCATATTTGTTTCCAGAAAACAGAATAAGGAGAATCAAAAGCAAGAGAAGGATTGTTTCTTATATCCTCTTCTCTTTCATTTAATTCGGAGAAAAAAATAGACGTAGCAACTATTGCTATGACATGATTATCAAGCTTGGATACAGGAAGAAGAGATATATCTTTATTTGCCTTTTCTAAATTAGAGTAAGAGATACGAACAGAATTAAATGTTTTCTTACTTTCGTTAAAGGCCTCTTCCAGCGCATCCGCATTATTATTTAAATCATTTTCAATCATCTCAACAAAAAGAGGAGTAAGATTATCTTTTAGTGTCTTAGATAAAAAAACACCACCTTTAATATACGTAGAAGAATTCTCTTTAATTATTTCGCTACCATTTTCTTGAATGTAAAAATAGAATTCCCTATTAATTACATCATTAACAAGATTGGTAATATGCGATAAATATCTATCTCTAATATATGGATAGGAAGGAACATACTCTTCATATAAAACATAGGAGGAAGGAAGAATAGAAACAAAAGAAGAAGGAGAAATATCCTTTCTATTATCCTCTCTAATCAAATCAGAAAGAAGAGTAAGGAGCCCATCCTCCTCTTCTTTCTTTATACTTTCGTTACTAAGTGTTGCCATCTCTTCTTTACTCAAAAAATGAATATTAGTACAAGAAGAGAGGGAAAGAGCAAATATAACAATAAATAGATAGAGAATACGCTTCACAAAAAAATAATATCTAAAAAAGTGTAATATGTCATCGCCAAGTGGACAGTCTTTCTCTCAGTTCATTCATTATTATGCTTTTTCTTTTACCAATTAAAGAAGATGGAATATCTAGTTCTTTGGCAATCTCTTCTTTGTTCATTTTTTCTGAGCCCCCTAGTCCAAAGAGATGAACAAGTATATAACGATCTGTTTCATTCAAAGCTTTAATACTCTTCTTTAATTCATTATTCATTATCTCATCAATAATATCGTCTTCTACAGAATATGAAGAAGGAATATAGCACTCAAGGGTATTATCTCCTTTTGCTAAAGGAATATCATAGCTAATAGGTTGAGACAATTTACTATATTTACATATATTATCAAATGTCATCCTAGAGGAAATTTTACTGAATTTCATAATCTCTTCTTTTGTTATTTCTTTTCCAGAAGAAATAGCATTATCTATTGCTTTTTTTATTCGTCTTTTCTTTTCTGAAACATAGCGAGGAATACAAATAAGTCTTGTATCATTACTAATGAAGGTTTTCAAATCCATCTCAATTGCTTTCTTAGTATATTCAACAAAACCATTCATTGAATAATCAAACCTTTTAATGGCCTGAACAAAGGCCATTCTAGCAACATTCAACATATCGTCTTTGAATTCTTCAATAAGATATGGCTTTGAGCAGCTATAAATAAATGGCATCATTTCATTAATGAACTCATTTAGAGCCTTTTCATTTTTGATTGCTTTAAAAGCTTTTGACTTTGCTGTAGTAGATAAATTTGCTTCATTCATAAAAAAAAGAATAAATCATGCACTATGACATCTAGTGTCCTAGAACCAAAGTTTTTTTATTTTTTTCTTTTATCTATAATTAACAAATAGCACATAAAACAAGCTATTATATATATGAGTTTGCCTTTATTTGAAAATTGTTATAAATTACTTTTTAAGTCATCTATATACAAATGTAAGGCAAATGTATTATATTTATTTGGCTATTAGCACGTTATTAATTAAGTAAGGGAGTCCCAAAAATGGTAACCGAAAAGAACTTTAAAGAATTGGAAAAGAGTCAGGCATCTCTTACTCTCACAGTAGATGCAGCTTCAATTGAAAAAGCTTACAACGAAAGATTAGCAAAATATGCAAAGACAGTTGAAATGCCTGGTTTTAGAAAGGGTCATGTTCCTACAAACGTACTTGAGAGAAAGTTTGGAGAAGGAATTAGACAGGAATCAACATTTGACTGCATGGAAGAAAACCTTAAGGAAGCTATTGCTTCATTAGATGAGAAGGATAGACCACTTAGCTATTCAGTTCCAGAATTACAGGATGAAGAAAATCTTCTTCCATTCAAGAAGGACCAAGATATTACATTTACTGTTATCTATGATATCTATCCAAGATTTGAGCTTCCTCAGTATAAGGGTCTTGAAATTGAAGTTAGAGATGCAGAGATTACAGAAAAAGACGTTGAAGACCAGATTGAAGTTCTTAGAGAACAGAATGCAATGGTCGTAAAGAAAGATGGAAAAGTTGAGAATGGTGATATTGTAAATATCGACTATACAGCATACAACGAAGATGGTTCTGTTGATGAAAAGTCAAGTAGAACAAACTTTACTTTCACTGTCGGAACAAAGTATAACTTCTTCAAGCTTGACGATGATGTAGTTGGTCTATCAAAGGATGAAACTAAAACTATTGAAAAGGCAATTACAAAAGAAGATGACATTCCTGGATACGAAGGAAAGACAGTTAAGATCGACATTAAAGTCAACGAAGTAAAGAGAAGAGATATTCCTGAAGTTGATGATGATTTTGCTCAGGATGTTAAAGCTGCATACAAAACTGTTGAGGATCTCAAAAATGGTGTAAAGGAAGATTTAGAGAAGCAGTTAGCTACTCAGCTCGATAGAGATAGAAAAGATGCTCTTATGGATAAGATTGCTTCCCTTGTTTCTTTCGATATTCCTACTTCTATGATTAATGTTACTCTTGAAAATGATTGGAATAACTTTGTTAGACAGTCTGGTGTTAGTGAAGAACAGCTCCTTTCATTCTTCAAAGCTCAGGGACAGACAAAGGAAGTCTTCATGGAGGGCTGGAGAGAACCTGCAACAAAGGACTTAAAGAAAGAATTAATTCTTACTAAGATTGCAGAAACAGAAAACTTCCCTATCAGTGATGAAGAGATTGAAAAAGAATGTGGTGAAACTCTCTCTAAGCTCGATAGCGAAGAAACAAAAGAAAGCTACAAGAACATGGTAAAGGAAAATCTTCAGTATGCAAAAGCTCTTCCTTTCCTTCTTGAAAACAACACACTTAAGAGTGACAAAAAGCTTTCTTTTAAAGAATATACAGAAGGAAAAAACGAGGAGTAAGCTTTGTTCAAAACTACAAAAATGAACACATTCATTCCTTATGTTCTTGAACAAACAGGAACAAGGGAAAGAACTTATGATATTTTTTCACGTCTTTTAAAGGATAGAATTATCTTTATTGATGGTGAGATTAATGATGCTACTGCAGATCTTGCAGTAGCACAGCTTCTTTTTCTTGAAAGTGAGAATCCTAAAAAAGATATTAATCTCTATATCAATAGTCCCGGTGGTAGTGTAACTGCAGGTCTAGCTATATATGACACAATGCAATACATCTCATGTCCAGTTAGAACAATATGTATTGGACAAGCATGCTCTATGGCTGCAATAATTCTTTCAGCAGGCGAAAAAGACAATAGGTTTATTCTTCCCAATGCACGCGTAATGCTTCATCAACCTTCCGGCGGTGCAGAGGGTCAAGCATCAGATATTATTGTTACAAATAAAGAGCTTCAAAGAATTAAAGAGCTTAGCATATCTATTCTTTCTACTCATACATCAAAAAGTCGTGAAGAGATTTCGCATGATTTACTGAGAGATTTCTATTTAGATGCAGATCAAGCTGTTGAATATGGCATTGTAGACAAGGTAATGAGAAAGTAATGGCTAGAAACGTAAAATATTGTTCATTTTGTGGAACTCCACTTGATGGCAGCTTCAAGGCTGTTACTGGCCCTGGTGTTGCTATCTGCGAAAAATGTATTAAAACTTGTCAAGAAATAATTTATTCTCAAAAAGTCGAAGAGCAGGATGAGGACATGAAGGAGCTCATCATTCCAACTCCAGAAGAGATAAAAAGTTATCTTGATGAATATGTTGTTGGACAAAATGAAGCTAAAAAGGTTCTCTCTGTAGCTGTTTATAATCACTATAAAAGAATCAAATATGCTCAAAAAGTCAAAGAAAGCGGTGTTGAATTAGATAAATCAAACATTCTCTTAATTGGTCCAACAGGAACTGGAAAGACTCTTCTTGCTAGAACGCTAGCAAAAAAATTAAACGTTCCATTTGCTATTGCGGATGCTACAACGCTTACAGAAGCTGGATATGTTGGTGAAGATGTTGAGAATATCCTTTTAAAATTAATTGAAGCTGCAGATTTCAATATAGAAAAGGCTCAAAGAGGTATCATATTCATAGATGAAATCGATAAAATAGCAAAGAAGGGTGAAAATGTATCTATCACAAGAGATGTATCTGGAGAAGGTGTTCAGCAATCACTATTGAAGATTATTGAAGGAACAATTGCCTCCGTTCCTCCTCAGGGTGGAAGAAAGCATCCAAACCAAGAGATGATTAAGCTTGATACATCCAACATTCTTTTCATCTGCGGTGGTGCATTTGTAGGACTAGATAAAGTAATTGAAAGCAGAACAGCAATTTCGTCTATGGGCTTTGGTTCAAAAGTTGAATCAACAACAGACAAAGATAGTGGAACTCTTTTAAAAGAACTACACCCAGATGATTTAGTTAAATTTGGTCTTATTCCAGAGTTTATTGGAAGATTACCTATTCATGTTACGCTTGATAACCTCACACAAGATGATTTAACAAGAATTCTTACAACCCCTAAGAACTCTATTATTAAGCAATATGTTACATCCTTTGCTCTCGACAATATAAAGCTAACCTTCGAAGATGAAGCAATACAAGCTATCAGCAAAAAAGCTTATGAACAAAAGACTGGAGCAAGGGGACTAAGAAGCATTGTAGAAAACCTAATGATTGGTGTTTCCTACTCTATTCCTTCCAATCCACTTGTAAAAGAAATTGTCGTGACAGAAGATAATGTAATAAATAATACATTTCCTCTCGTAAAAGGAGAAAATAATCTCCTCTTAGAGATGAAATAAGGTACTATTAATTTCTCCTCCTTGACACTGATATTTTTTGGTATCAGTGTCTTTTTTTATTATCCAGCCTTCTTTTTTTGTACTTTAACGACAACATTTAATACAATAAATAATCCTTTTCCATTTTGGCCCGTTTTTTGCCACTTTAAAAATGCGGAGGCAATCATGAATTGGTATTTAGATAGCAAAGCGGACAAAGAGTTCAGTAGCTTGGTAATTGAACTAAACAGCACAACAAAAAAGGACAGAAAGGATCTTTTGTTTCCTATAGTAAAAGAGAGGACCAAAATTCTCATATACCAAATATGCCAAAAGAAACTCTATTTGGATGATGAAAAGACTGCCTGTGTTTATCTTTCAATAAATGAAGAAATGGATAGGATAATCTCTAGCTATAAGATATCTAGTGAAAGCTATAATCACTATTTAAAACAACTATGCACCTACCATGCCAGAAGAATAATTAGAAAGGATTATGATAATTCAATCTATGAAAACGAATTCTTCTTTGAAGATGACGAACCATATCAGTATGACACTTACAATGATGAAGAAGTACGAATAAAACAAAGTAGCAATATTAGCGCAACCTTCTTTATCAATATGAATCTTAAAGAAACGGTAGAATACATTATTTCAAATGCCAATCGTGATGATTATTTAATATACAATCAATATGAAGGAAAGCTAAGAGAGCTACTTAAAACAAAATCATTTAGACGAGATTTTCTTCTCTTTATTTTGTCGCTTCCACTAAATTCAAGTTTTGATGAGAGTAGTAACTATTCAAGAATATTTAGAACGGACGAAGAGGCATTTATTCATCTACTAGATTTAAAGATAGAAATTGCTAACAGAAAGAACCCTGATAGAGCTAGAAATATAGAACTCACATCAAAGCATTGGAGATTAATGGCTAAGCTTAAAAGAAGCATGTACTTTGCTTCAAACGAAAAAGAGTATTCTTTGCTTAAAGAAAACTATAACACACATGCTAAGTGCCACAACAGAAGACTAAAAGATACAAGAAGATCCTACAGAGGAATGATTCATGAGGATATTTCATCCTACCTAAAACTCTCAAGAACAACAGTAACTACAGCAATAGGAAAAGTCAAAAAAACTCTTGAAATGATAATTTCTTCCCTTTGATATGTTCACATTTTAAATTGTCATATACAATTAAAGCATGAAACTATATTTTGCCTCTTCTAACGACCATAAAAGACACGAAATGTCGGCACTTTTGGGAGGATATGAATTAACACTGCCAAAAGACGAGAATATAGAATTTGACCCAGTTGAAGACGGATCAACATTTATCGAAAATGCAATAATCAAAGCAAAAGCACTCTATTCAATTGTTCACCAGCCTGTTTTATCAGATGATTCTGGACTATGTGTTGAAGCTTTAGGTGGAAAACCTGGCTTACATACAGCTCGTTATGGAGAAGAAGAAAAAGGAAGAAAGCTTTCAAGTAAAGAGAAGTACACCTTTCTCTTAGAAAACATGGAAGGAATAGAGAATAGAAAGGCAGAATTTGTTTGTGCTATATGCTTATACCTCTCCCCCACCCGTATATTCGTTGTACAAGAAAACAGTGAAGGCTCTATAGCACTATCACCTGTAGAAGGAAAAGAAGGCTTTGGCTATGATCCAGTCTTCTATAACAATGATGCAAAAAAAATCGTATCTACCCTTCCCGAAGGAGAAAAGAATAAATATTCTCACAGAGGAAAAGCAGCAAAAAAAATTAAATTATTATTAGAAAAGGAAATAAAAAATGATTGAAAGAAAAGATCAACAAATCAATGATACTTGGGATCTCAGTGCACTAACTCAAGATGCAAAGAGTTGGGATAACGAAGTTGAGAAGCTCAAAGGTAGAATGGGAGAATTGGAAGAATACAAAGGAAAGCTAGGCAGTAGTTCTGATAATTTCCACAACGGTCTCTATCGCTATTTTTCATTTATGGAAGAGGCAGAAAGAGTACTTCATTGGGCTTTCCTATGTTATAGTGTCGACTCAACAAATCCAGAAGTTGCAAAAAGAGCTGGAAGCGCAAATATTATTGGTGCAGAAATAGATGAAAAATCTAGCTGGATGGCTCCAGAATTAATGGCAATTGATGATGCAACAATTGAAGAATACTTAAACGAAGAAAGAAATAAGGATTATAGAGTTTATATCACAAAAGCAAGAAGAATGAAGAAATATGTTCTTTCTGACAAGGAAGAAAGAATTCTTTCTCTCTACTCTGCAAATAGCAGTGGATACCAGCAAGCATTCCAAGATGCTAACAACATTGATTTTGATTTTGGTTATATTGGAGAGGAAAAATTAACTCATTCAACTTATGCAAAATTCATCCGTTCGAAAGACGAAAAGATTAGAGAACAAGCTTATAAGCAGCTTTTCTCAACATTTGAAAACCATCAGCATGTTCTTGGAAGAATTTTCGAAGGTAGTATAAAAAATGATATCTTTATTGCGAAGGCTAGAGGATACAATTCAGCTTTAGAGTGTGCATTATTCCCAGATAATGTTGATAAAGCTGTCTATACTTCTCTAATTGAAAATGTTCACAAAGCATTTCCCGCTCTACACAGATACTATGCACTAAGAGCTAGATTACTTGGTAAAGAAAAGATCAAGCACTACGATGTCTATACTTCTATTGTTCCAGAAGTAAACTCAAAGCATACCTACTTAGAGGCTGTAGATGTAATTAAGGAGGCTGTAAAACCACTAGGTGAAGAATACTCAAAAATTCTTGTAAAGGGTTTAACAGATGATAGATGGGTTGATAGATATGAAAATAAGGGTAAAAGAAGCGGAGCATTCAGCTCTGGTGGATTTGTAGGCAACCCATATATTCTTACAAACTTTGAAGAAGAAGTATTAGATAGTGTATTTACTCTTATCCATGAAGGTGGACACTCAATGCACTCATACTACTCTTCAAAGAATAATCCATATCCTTGTTATAACTATACAATTTTCGAAGCAGAAGTAGCATCAACATTCAACGAGAATCTTCTTAACAACTATCTATTAAATCATAGCAGTAGTAAGGAAGAAGAAGCTTATCTTATTAGTAAAATACTAGAAGATATGGTTGCTACATTCTTCCGTCAGACAATGTTTGCTGAGTACGAGATGATTCTTCATGAAAGTGCAGAAAATGGTATTCCTTTAACTATAGATTTCATGAGAAAAACATACCGTGGTCTACTTGAAGCATATTTTGGTGACTCTGTAGAATTCGAAGAATGTTCAGATATGGAAGGATTAAGAATCCCTCATTTCTATAATGCTTTCTATGTATATAAATATGCTACAGGAATTGCAGCATCTATTTCCCTCAGTCAGAGAGTCCTCAATGGTGGAGAGAAGGAAAAGGATGATTATCTAACATTCCTCAAATCTGGTGGTTCACGTTATCCAATCGAGGCACTTAAGGTTGCTGGTGTCGATATGTCTAAGCCAGATGCAGTAATAGAAGCTGGAAAGTATTTTGAAAAGCTTCTAGATAAAATGGAAGAACTTACAAAGTAGCATTAATCCAAAAGGAGGGCGAGGATTTTGCCCTCCTCTATTTTTATATTTAGTACCTTATTAGTATCTAAATTTAAAACCTTCACTTCTCCGCTATCAAGGTAAGAAAGTATAAAATTTTCCATTGGAATAATGGAGGAAAGGACTTCTGAATAAAGAAGTGCAAATGAAATAGGATTATGGGCATACTTTTCTAGCCAATAATCTGTATACTCACTCTTCATTGCTTTAGTTACCATCTCCTCTACACTTCCATTCTGTGGAGAAACACAAACCTTCCCTATTCTTCCACTTAAGGGAGAAACAGAAGAGAATATAGAAAAAGAAATAAAAAATAATATAAATAGCAAAACTATCTTCTTCATCGCTTTAATAATAATTGAGAAATTTTATAAAAAGTGCAATAAAAAAAGTTTACTTATGTTATATTTTCCTTATGGATAGAAACGAAGCACAAAGCATCCTTAACAAAGGATTTACACATACAGTAAAAGATCCCTTATGGCAAAACATTCCACTAACAAAGGAATTAAAAGCATTAACAGAAGAAAAAAGTGTTCAAAAACTAGCTCGAATCAAACAAAATGGACCTGTTTACCACATATATCCGGGCTCTGTTCACACTCGCCTTAGCCACTCTTTGGGCGTCTATTATCTTGGACGTGAAATACTTCTTTCACTAGCAAAAAAATCAGAACTACTTCCATTTACAGAAACAGGAATAATGAGTTTTTTATGTGCATGCTTATTACACGACATAGGGCATTTTCCATATGCACACTCTTTAAAGGAGCTAGCTATTCGTGAACATGAAGAAATTGCTGGTGACATGATATGTAACGATAGTGATCTACGAGCAGCTGTAGAAAAAACTGGCTCATCACCGGAAATGGTTGCATCAATAATTGATAAGGACCTTTTGACTGGAGATGACGAGACACTATTTTATCGTAATGTTCTTTCAGGAACACTAGATCCGGACAAACTTGACTACCTCTCTCGAGATGCCTTCTTTGCTGGTATTCCATACGGAAAACAGGATACTGATTTTATTATATCATCTCTCTCTTTTTCGAAAGGTAGATTATGCCTCGATAAAGCTGCATTAAGTAATGTAGAGCAAATCCTTTTTTCTAAATATATGATGTATAAAACACTCTACTGGCATAAAGGTGTAAGAAGTGCTACATCAATGATCAAGAAAGCTATTCTATCGGCAATAGAGGATGAAACAATAAAAAGAGAAGATCTATATGGTCTTGATGACAACGAACTTGTTTTACTTTGCAAAGAAAAAAAGTATAAAACGCAGGCTTTAGAGCTTGTTGAAAGAGTTGAGCATAACAATCTCTTTGAAAGAAAGATTGTAAAAGACTATATAGAAAATGGGAAAATTGAAACCAGGTGCAAGAATATCTACGAAAGGAAAATAGTTGAAAATGAAATATATATGCTTCTTAAAGACAAATATCCTTTCCTCAAACCATATGAAGTAATAATAGATATTCCAGAACCAATAAGCTTTGAAACCCATATCTCAATAATTGATGATGAGAATAACGTTGGAGATATTCAAGATGATGATATGATCTTCAATCTCAGTGTATCTCAGCACTTTCAAAATAGCTTAAGAAAGGTTGGTATTTTTACACCAGACTATATTGAAAAAGAAGACATCAAAACACTCGTTATGGGATTAATGTAATGGAAGAAAAAATCGATTATAAAAGTCTATTGAACGGCGAAATTCCACCATGGGTTATGAGATTTATAAAAAATGTTGGAAAAACAATAAATGAATATTCAATGATAGAAAATGGTGAAAGGATTGTACTAGGTGCTTCTGGCGGAAAGGACTCACTTGCACTAGCCTTAGCACTATCTCTTAGAAAAAAATGGATAAGGGATGATTATACAATACTAGGTGTAATGATAGATTGGATAGAGCATCCTATAGGAGAAGAAAATATCGAAAGAATATCTTCTTTCTTTTCTTCGCTTGACATTCCATTAACAGTATTAAGAGAAAACCAGTTTTCTTCTTCATTTTGTGGCGATTTTGATTGCTATCTTTGTTCTCGTAACAGAAGAAGAATACTCTTTTCATGGGCTAAGGAACACAACGTTTCAACAATTGCACTTGGTCACCACCTGGATGATTTAGTTGAAACGACGATGATGAATCTCTGTTTTAGAGCCAAATTTTCAACAATGCTCCCAGTTCAAGATTTCTTTGATGGAGATATGAAAATAGTACGTCCAATGATAGAAGTAAAAGAAAATGTAACAAGAAGACTGAAGGATAATTATACTCTTCCTGTTATTAAGCCAGTCTGTCCTTATGATAAAACAAATGTAAGAGCAGACCTAAAACCTATCATAAGTCAGCTTTGCCATATAGATAAAAGAACAAGAGAGCATGTTTATAATGCTCATGACTTTTCTAATATAAAGAAAAAAATATAGGAAACGTAATATAGCACCATAAAATAAATATATGTTATGATACAGTGAATAGGAATTACTGAAATATGAAAAAGATTATTTCTCTACTACTAGTATTAGTTATTTCATTAGCAACAATTTCTGCTTCAACCGCTCTTACCTTCTCAGGTCGTTATGCTCTTGTGCAAGAAAACGAAAGACGAGAAAGAAGAAGTAATGTAGACCTAAAGGACACTGGTATTGTTATGGCTACAACTTCTGAAATAGCTTCAGCTAAAGCTGATAATTGGGCAATCGTATTAGGCCCCAATTCTATGGCAGCTTTAAAAACAGAAGAAGAAATTATACTCTACCTTGTATATGGTGAAGTATCTCTAATTGTTAAAGAAAACAATGTTCCTATTACTGTTTATACTCCAGTAACTCTTGCAAAGACAAATGACAGAGGTGAATACTATTTCTCATCCTCTGACAAAGAAGAATGTGTATATAATTTCTCTTCATCCTCTCTCTCAGTCTATGACGCACTTAGAGGAAACAAAATATCATTAGAGAAGAACACAGGATTCGACTATATTAGAAATACTGTTGTATCAACTAACGAAGCAAAGAGATTAGTTAATAGAGAACAGTGGATGACACCTCCTCAAATTTTCTTTACTCAGGAATTAATAGAAGATGAAAAAGAAGAAGTTATCTCTGTTCCTTCCGCTCCTATTTTTGATTCAAGCTCTTCTGAGTTAGAAAAAGAAGAAGTTATCGCTATTCCTTCCTCACCTATTTTTGATTCAAATTCTGCTGAGCTAGAAAAGTCTGTCCCTTCGGCTCCTGTATTTGATTCAAATAGCAGAGAACTAGAAGAAGCTATTAAAGTCCCATCAATCCCAATTTTTGAGTCATACTCATCATCTTTAGAGGATGAAACAAAGATTCCAGCACGCCCTCTATTTACGGAAAACGTGCAAGAACTATTAGTTGAAACACCAAAGGCCCCAGAAGCAGAGAAAACAGACGAAGTTCTTATCCCTTCTACACCTTCATTAAGCTTAGTTGTTACTCAAACTTTACTCGATAGTGATAAAAACTAATGGCTAAAATAAATCTTCTCGATCCTCTTCTCTCCTCTCGCATTGCAGCGGGGGAGATTATTGAAAGACCACAATCAGTCTTGCGAGAGTTCTTAGATAATGCTATAGATTCCGGAGCCGACGATATAACTGTGATTCTTCACTCTGGTGGTATAGATGAATTAAAGGTAATAGACAATGGTAAAGGGATAAATCGAGAGGATTTAGATAAAATTGGCTTTAGACATGCAACAAGCAAGATTAAAACCAATGATGATCTGTATAACATTAAAACACTTGGTTTCCGAGGTGAAGCTCTCTACTCTATCTCTAGTGTATCTAAATTCACGATTTCGACCTCAAGTGAAGAAAGTGGTGAAAAATCTACTCTAACAATAGACAATGGAAGACGAACTCCAATTACTCAAATAGGACCCGAAAAAGGCACAATAGTAACCTGTGAGGATCTATTTAAAGAGATACCTGCAAGAAGAAACTTTTTAAAACGCAGCTCTGTCGAAGCACAGATGTGCAGGAATCTCCTTATAAGTAAAGCTCTAGCTTTTCCTAATATATCATTTACACTCAAAGTTGACGGTGAAGCAAAGCTAAAATGGAACAAAGCTAAAACTCTTAAGGATAGAGTTATGATGCTCTATCGAGAATATAATGTTTTTAGTAACGATGTAGACTATTTAGAAGAGGAAACAGAGGATTATTCTGTTAGAATTGTATCTACAAATAGCGCAGTAAAACGCAGCGACAAAAAAGAAATTAGAGTATATGTTAACAACAGACCTGTTGATGAATATTCTCTTATTCAAGCAATTCTATATGGATACGGAGAACTACTTCCAGGAGGAAGCTATCCATATACTGCTCTATTTGTTACAGATAAACCTGAATATATTGACTTCAATATTCATCCAACAAAACGAGAAGTTAAAATTCGTAATATTTCTAGTATCCATCACACAATATCAACAATGTTAAAAAATGGTATTGAAAGAAAAATACCAGAAATAAAAGTTGAAAAGGAATTCTATCTTGATGATGTATTTAGATGGGAAAATGAAAAAAAAGTAGATACCTTTGCTGAAAAAAAGAAGGATTATGCTTCTGAAAGCTATAGTAATACATATAAACCATCTAAAGATTGGCTAGAAAAAGCAAAAAAACTAAAAGAAGCAGAATTAAATACTAAAAAGAATGAAGTAGTAAAAATAGAAGAAGAAAAGAAGGACGAAATAATCTATATAGGTCAACTATTTAAGCTATTTTTGGTCTGTCAAAAGGGTGATGAAGCTTACCTTATAGACCAACATGCTGCCCACGAACGTATCATATATGATGAAATCATAAGTCAAGAAACAGTACAAAACCTTCTTTTTCCTATAGTAATTGAAGTTGATAATATTACAGATGAATACTTATATAACAATTGTTACATCTACAACAAGCTTGGAATTTTACTCAGTCGAAAAGAAAAAGGAGTATGGGAAATAACAGCAACACCTGTAATAGTTAAAGGAAGAGAAAAAGAATTAGTTGATTTTGTTATATCTTGTAAATCTGATGAACACGAATTGGAAGAAAAGCTCTTTGCTACCATGGCTTGTAGAGCAGCGATAAAGATGGGTGACGAGGTAGACAAATGGACAGCTGAATCTATAATCGAAAAAGTCTTTAAAATGGATGAACCAACCTGTCCACATGGAAGGACCTTTCTTATAAGAATGACAAAAGAAAACTTGATGAAAATGGTAGGAAGAAGTGTTTAAATATTAAACTCCTCTCTTATTGTTATATTATTTGAATATCTATCCAAGTAAGAAAAAATAACATAATCAGCATTTTCTTTTATATCCGTTACCTCTCCATCTCTATCGAAAAACTCTTCTTTAATATAAGAATAGGAGTGAGATGAATAAGAAATAATATCTTCTCTTTTACTTATCTCAAGGCTTTGAGAGAGTGAAGAAGTGGAAGAAGAGGAGACAATAAGAGTATATTCTCCTTCTTCAAAAATAGCATTGTCTCCTAGTAGAAGTGTAGCACAATAATAATCGTCTTCATTTTCTAGAGTGCCACGCCAAGTCAAATCACCACTAGGAGAAATAAGAGAAAAAGTAAAGCTTTCATCTGTCTTTGCTTCAAGTAATATAGAGAGTACTACACTCTCCTTCCTTTTTTCTGTGTCTATATAGACATTTCGAGTTAAGGAAGAAGAAGATAGTGTAAAGCTCCTCTCACTGCAGGAGATAAGAAGAAAAAGACAAAGAATAAATAAGCATACTCGACTAAATCTCACCATCCTTCTCCTTAAGCATCATTCTCACAGGATTAGCATAAGTGTTTAGAACAAAAGTCCTAACATCATTAGAGAGATGATTAAAACGTGAAAGGAAAGCATCTTTATCAAAATCCTTCCAATAGGAGACAAAGCTTTCACTTCCTTCTAAATAATCATAAGCAAAATAGTTTGTATCATATAAATGGTAATTAAGATGAATTTGTCTATCTATTTCTCTAGCAACTTCATCTGCATTATTAAACTCTCCTGTTATAGGATCTCCAATAGCAATATGAACATTACCTTTATAATTTCTAATTCCTTTAACCATACTAATAATATCTTCATATTTCTTCTTTTCGTATTTACCATCATTATGCTCTTTCATTATCTCTTCTCTACCCTTATTTATATCATTAGGGTCATATTGATAACTAATAGAGACTGGAACAATGTTACAAGACTTAATTAAAGAAGAAAAAGAAATACCACTATTTCTTTTTGATAGGTAAAGCATCTTGACTATAGAAGGTGTAGTAATATCAATACCATCCTTACTCCTGCCACTCTTTTGTGCAACCCAAATAGATTTGTTCTCTTCACTAACTGTTTCAACAAAATATTGGGATAGCTTTAATGACTCAAGATACTTCTCTCTCATAGGAAGATTTCTTTTTACAATAATACCACCATTAACTCTAAATAAATCCTCTACGAACTGATTGACCATAAGATTGTCACCAACAGCCATCTCGCATAAAGGCTTATTTTTAAGTAATAGAGCATAATCGAGAAGAGTACAATCAAGAATAATATCGCGATGATTTGAAATAAAAAGGTAGCCCTTATTAGGATCAAGATTCTCACCACCTGAGACAGTAAAGCTGTTCATTGTACTTTTTACTACTATAGGGATTAGGTAACCAGCTGTAATTGCACGCTGAAAATCATCATAGTTTTTAAGATTAGACATCTTTTGGGTAATCTCTTTTACTATTGAAGCTACAGCTATTAAATCACTGCCACTAATCATATATGCAAAAGCTCCGACATACTCTCTTTGAGAAAGGAGCCTCTTAATTGCATCTTCAAAATCTTTTCCAAAATATGGTTCTATATCTCTAAATTTTTCTCTATCCATGTTTTCCTCTTGGTTATCTTATCACAATGAACAACTTTGTTCATTATTGATAAAAAAAGACATAAAAAATACAAAAGCCCCTCAAGAAAACTTAAGGGGCCAGCCTAGAGTGCTATATATCTCTACAGAATATACGGAACTAATAGATTATGAGACTGATAAACAACATAGGTTTCAACATCAAGCACATGATCAATTTTTGTAAGCTCATGAGAGAAGAAATTCAAAAGAGAAAGATCTTCTTCTTCGCTTAGAACAAGCTTAACAATTAAGTCATATCGACCAGTGACAACAGCAACAGAGACAACACCACGTAGTGTCATAAACTCTTCAGCCTTCTTAGCTAACTCCATTGTTGATAGCTTAATGCCCATAAATATCACCTGTAAGCCAGGAACATATTCAGGATCAACCATACCAGTTATTTTAAGCACGCCATCCTCTAAAAGCTTGTTGGCTCTGCTTCTTACTGTATTTTCAGTAATACCTAACTCATCAGCAATAACAGAATACGGTCTTCTACCATCCTGAAGCAATCTAATAATTGCTTTGTTGGTATCATCGATTCTCTTAATCATATAGCCACTCCCCTCTTGTGTCTTTTATTATACAAGACCTTCTTTATGATACTTTGTAATAGTTTCAAGGACTTCTTCGCCAATTCTAAGAAGGTTTTCTTCACTATTAGCACCAACGTGAGGTGTAAATGTTACATTCTTACAACCAAAAAGTGGGTTTTCGCTAACTACAGGAGGCTCTGAAGAATAAACGTCTGTACAGAACCATGATAAATCACCATTATTAAGAGCTTCTGCAACATCACTCTCGTTAACACACTTTCCTCTTCCAGTATTGATGATAACAGGCTTTCTTGTCATCTTAGAGATTAAGTCTTTGTTAACCATCTTATCTGTTTCTGGTGTAAATGGGAGGTGCATAGAAATATAATCAGCATCCTTAACTGCATCCTCAAGACTCATCATTTCAGCTAAATCTGACTGAGCAACATATTTATCATATGAAACAACACGCATACCGAAAGCACGAGCTCTCTCTGCAACCTTTCTTGCAATGTTTCCAATACCAAGTAAACAAAGAGTCTTGCCATAAAGCTCATGTCTCTTTGTCTTCTTCTGCCATTCACCATTCTTCATTGTTGAATCATAGAAACAAAGATTGTTTGGTGTGCTAAGCATAAGAGCAAAAGCAAGCTCTGCAACAGCAATAGAAGATGACTTAGGAGTGTTTGTTGCAACAATACCCTTTTCCTTGCAATAAGGAATATCGATATTATCCATACCAACGCCACCACGAATAATAAGCTTCATATTCTTTGCTTTGTCGATATATTCTTTTGTTGCCTTTGTCTTACTTCTAATAAGAACAACGTCTGCTTCAGGTAATCTTTCAATATCTGTAGTTACTTCTCCAAAAACACTAAGCTTTTCAGGGAGAGATTTGTCAAATGCATCTGCAATAAGAATAACCATTGTTATAATACTCCTTTAATGAATATCTTTTTTTGTCAGTATCCCATTAAGATTGTGAACTGTCAAATTATTAATTGTAAAATTATGGTATTTACGCGAATTTTTAACAAAAATTGCGTATGTACTTAATTTACAAGACCTCCATATTTATAATCAAAAGTTGCTCTTTTCCTTGCCCCTTCCACCAATTTACTTCAGGAGTAAAGACTAACGATACAGTTTTGCCTACAGAATAATCCTCGCCCTTCTTTACATCCCACCAGACACATGGCCAAACATAATCACCATATTGAATCATAAACTTCATATATTTTTCATTATTGGCAACATGATAAGCCTCTTTAATGGTTGCTTCCGGAATGTAGTATCTCAATTCCTTACTCTCTTGCCCAAATGGAGAAAAGAATGAAAGAGAAGACCATAGATCATTTTCCATTGAAGAGGGAGGAAGTGTTGCATCTATCTCTGTAATAGTCTCTTCATCTTCATAAAGAGGATAAAATGTAATATATTTCTTAAATTCAAAAATAAATTCTTCCTTGTTTTTTTTCTCCATTCTCAATCCTGCTGCATAATCATGCCCACCATAATCAGAGAAGAATGAGGAAAAAGAAGAAAGTATATCTTTTGCATTCCATGGTTCAGCGCATCTTAGGCTTCCGAAGACTGTATTATCCTTTGTTGCAAGAACAAGTGCTGGAACACCATTTTCATTAGCAAGCTTTGATGCTAAAGAAGAAGTCAAGCCACGCTGCAAAGATGGATCATCTATTAAAACAAAGCGCCCATTATTTTCCTTTAGCGATTCTTCAGCATAAGGAGCAACACGAAGTAAAGCCTCCTCCTCTGAGTGTTGTCGATTGCTATTCATAATAAGAAGCTTATCTGTGATCTCCTTTGCCTCTGTCATATCATCAGTTAAAAGAAGAGAAAGCGCGACATCAGGCTCACCCATACGCCCCGCTGCGTTTAACACTGGTGTTATTTTAAAGGAAACATTACTTACAACAAGTGGCTTTCCAATGAGATTCTGTCGGCTCATAAGATAAGCAAGATAAACAGGAGGCTTAGTAGAAAGAAGTCTTAAGCCCTTCTTAACAATAAGTCTATTTTCATCCACCAGTGGCATTAAATCAGCTATTGTTCCTATAGCCTCTAAAACTTGAATATCTTCGAACTCTTTTGTAAGTTCAGGATAAGAATATATTGATACACTTCTAAAAAGAGAAATGAGTGTCTCTAATTCCTTATTTTTGATGCTATATCGAGCAGAGCGTGAAAGCTGCGTTAGATCAAAGAGAGTCTTTCCCTTTGTACTAGGCATTACTCTTTCCATACTATCTCTAAACTCTTCTAAAGAAATATCAACATTCTTTCCAAAAACCTTTCTGAGCTGAACAAGCTCTGTTTCTTTATCCAATACAACTATAGGTGTATTGGAAGAAAGAAGAGAAAGAAGGGGTGATGAATAAAGAGAAGCCTTATCTCCAACTATAAATTCATCATACTTTCTCTCTACTTCAACTAGGTTCTCAAGCTTAACAGCGCTAATTCTAACTGTAGAATTACCAGGTTCAGCATGAAGAAGAATAATTGAAGAATTAAAGAGCGGAGTTCTAGAAAAAAGGAGAGCCCAACAAAGCTTGGCAGTTACTGCACAGCCAGCAAGATGAGGGAATGGGTATCCTGAGCCCTCAACCTTTGGATCAAAGATAGCATATGAAGGAGGTAGACTCTCTAGCGGAAGGTGATGGTCTAAAACAATAACAGAAACTCCATTTTTTTCCAGTTTTTTTATCTCATTAAGCGCAGTAATACCATTATCTACAGTAATGCAGAGAGTATATCCTTCATCTATTATCCAGTTAACGATATCTTCTGTCAGTCCATACCCTTCATCCCCCGAAGGTAATCTTGTAGCAACATGCTTTGCTCCTAATTTTTTTAGAGTACGGTACATAATAGCTGTAGAAGTAATTCCATCAACATCTCTGTCGCCATAAATAAGTATTTTCTCGCCTTCTCCATC
This sequence comes from uncultured Spirochaetaceae bacterium, assembly GCA_964563815.1. Lineage (GTDB taxonomy): Bacteria > Spirochaetota > Spirochaetia > Sphaerochaetales > Sphaerochaetaceae > Ornithospirochaeta. Next base: position 76,187 of record CAZLYD010000004.1, on the reverse strand, counting down.
TTCCCCACTAATAGCTTCCTCTATTCTATCAATTGCAGAAAAGACATCGTCTACTGTAAAAGGAAGATGCTGGTAGAGAATATCATCTTCCATATAGTACTTAATATCACTTTCATTAATTCCTCTTCTTTCAAATACAGTTGCAGTTAAAAGAGGAATCTTATAACGCTGTGATAGTGAGAAAACCTTATCATTATCGGATGTTTTACAACTAATTTTCATATATATCTATCATTTCCTTACACAATCAAGCCCGATTCAATTGTTTTCAATTGAAGGGGAAAACTAAACTGAAGAAGTCTAGTTAAATACCTTGTTATTCTGTGAGACTGAAGAGAAGAAATAGAGAAAGAAAGTGCCTCATCTATATCTACTTCAGATATTCTCTTTAAATATCTTCTAGCATTCGGAGGAAGTATAAGAGAAGAGGAAAGAGTATCACAAGAGGAACAACAAGGAGCGTTTACTAATGCCGAATATCCTAAAATTTCTTCCTCTCCAAATTTCTTACCACACTCCGGACAATTCTCCCAATCTCCCCCCAGTCCCATCCAAGAGAGATAATGAACAATAAAATATATAGCACAATTATCTATATTTTCATCATTAATTCTATCTAAAACAGACGTAAAAAGTCTGTAAATTAGACTATCACTCCCTTTTCCTTTAATGATTAATTCTGAAAAAAGAGAAGTCCAACCTATCTTTACTATACTGTTCTTACTCTCTTCGTGCTCACTTATTATTTCTGCATCCTTTATATAAAAAGAGGACGCACTTTTTTTAAAAAGAGAGAAAGACCCTTCACTATATAAAGGAACCTTTATTGCCTTATTGCTTTTTAAAGAGCCATAAGAGAGAGCATATATAATCCCATTATCAGGAGTAAGAAGAGTAAGAAGCAGATCCTTCTCTCTTACCTTTTCTCTTTTTATAGCGATAGCAAGTGTCTTAAAATCTCTTTCCATTACACAATAATAACATATTGCTTCTTTTTCAAAAACCAAAGCGAGAGTAGAATTGAGTCTATGAAGAAGTTTTTAGCCTTATTTCTCTTTATTCTTTCTGCTTTGCTAATTTTTGCAAAAGTAGAGATTAGAGATGACTTATTTATAAGTAGTGAAGAACTAGAGAATTTTTTAGTAGAAGATGTAAAAGAAGAAGAAAAAGAATTTTACAGCACTATGAATATATACCTCCTAACAGGAGGACCAGGGTCACTTATATGGGAAAATTTTGGTCATTCAACCTTCATTGTTCAGATTCCTTCATATTTATCGATTTCTTATGACTATGGTATTTTCACATTTGATGATACGTTTATTCCATCCTTTATTATGGGGAAGCTCTACTACAGAGTAATGGGAAGCTACGCAGAATATAGAATTTCCTCTCTAGAGGAAGACGACAGAAGCGTCTCTCTTTTAAAGCTTAATCTAACAGAAAATGAAAAGAAGAAGGTCTATTCATTCCTTCTATACAACACAAAGCCTGAAAACTCATACTATCTCTACGACTATTTTTTCGATAATTGTGCAACAAGACTAAGAGATATCTATTCCTGGAGTACTGGTGGAGAATTTGAGAGAATTTTAAAAGCAACAAAAAACTCAGAAAGCCTACGAGATACTGTAAATAGACACACTTCCCGTTCAACTTTTTTTGCATCTTTCCTAATAAACTACCTACTTGGAGAAAGTGTAGATAAAGAAAGCACAATGTGGGATGCATGCTTTTTGCCATCTATTTTAGAAGAAGAGATTGAAAAATATCAAAAGAATAAAAGTGAAATAGTCTATGAATCTCAAGAAAGAAAAGAAACTCCCGCTAAATACAACCTTACGCTAAATTCACTTCTATTTGGCTTATTACTTGCCCTTCTCGCTTTATCTTCCCATTTGACGAAGCACCATCATATATTTGATGCATTACTAAGCATTATTTACTTAATCTTTTTTATTATGAGTATTACCCTTATATTCCTTTCTTTCTTCACAATTCACAATGTAACAAAGAATAATTTAAATTTTCTAATAATAAGTCCCCTTACCTTTTTTTCATTTTTGTTCCACGCACTAAGCATAGGAAAAAACAGAAAAGAAAAAGCACTCTTTATTACTAGTATAATTTCATTATCGGTGGTTTTGATAATAGTACTAATTCGACTAATACTATCTTCTGTTCTAATACAAAATATATGGGCCCCTGCTTGTACAATGATTATTCTATACCTAGCAGAAGCCCTATCATATTTAAAAAAGAATTAATTACTTAACAATCTTTGTTCCTTGGCTACCATAAACAGCGTCATAGAGATTCTCTGGATCTGTTACGATACCCATATTTCCTGTAGACTTAACAAAATCTGTTAATGCTTGGATCTTTGGAAGCATGGAGCCTGGAGCGAAATGACCCTCTTCCATATACTTCTCTGCTTCTTCTGTATTAATAGTATCAAGTGTTTTCTGTTCTGGTTTTCCAAAATTCAAACATACTTTAGGAACAGCAGTTGAGATAACAAACATATCAGCATTAAGGTCTTTTGCAAGCATTGCAGCAGCTAGGTCTTTATCAATTACTGCTTCTCTACCAGTAAGTGTTCCATCTTCATTCTTTACAACAGGAATACCACCGCCACCTGCAGCAATTACTATAATGCCATTATCAAGAAGACATTTAATTGTTTCTAACTCGATGATTGATACTGGCTTTGGAGATGCAACAACTCTTCTCCAGCCTCTACCTGCATCCTCAACAACGTCCCAACCATCATTCTTCTTGTGTTCCATAGCAAGCTCTTCACTCATAAATGAGCCAATAGGCTTTGTTGGCTTTTTAAAAGAAGGATCTGAATCCTTAACTTCTACCTGTGTAACAACAGTTGCAATATTAGCTTTTAAATTATCGAGAGCCATCTGATTATCAAGAGCCATCTGTAATTGGTAACCAATAGAACCCTGAGTATCTGCAACACAGCTATCTAGTGGGACAGAATGTAGAACATCAGCAGCAATCTCTGCTCTTCGTAAAATAAAACCGACCTGTGGTCCATTACCATGAGCAATAACCACTCTATTTCCTGCTTTTACAAGACGAGCAATGTGTTTTGCTGTCTTATTTGCAGCCTCATACTGAGACTGAACTGTTACATTTTTACTATCCTCAATTAATGAGTTACCGCCAATTGCTATTACAATAAGTTTACTATCCATTGATATTTCCTTTCGATAAAAAAAGAATATCATAAATGCAACAAAATGCAACAGAATATTTTCTTCATTATTACTAGCCTATTCAGGTTTTTAAGGCTATTAATAATAATATGGAGTTTGTTTATGAATGAAGTATTAGATTCAAATATTGAATTAAATAATAGAAGTAATTTTTTGCCTGTTGTAACGCTCTTAGAGAAACCGCTCTTTCCAAAAATACTTGCAACACTAATCATAGCTAGACAAGAAGATGTTAGAGCAATCAACAGTGTTATAAATAATTACAAAGGCTCATTTATTGCCGTCCTTAAAGACGAGGATGATGAAAGTGAATATAAATGTAAGAGGGTTGGTATTCTTGCAAAGGTATCAAAATATATAAGACTACCAAATGGTGGTATACATATTTATGCAACAACGATAGAAAGAGTTGTTATAGATGAATATAAGACTGAAAACTTTACCCTCTTTGCTTCATACCACACATTAGAGGATAAAAAGAGTAGCGACAAAACCTTAATGCCTTATGTTAGAATACTTAAAGATCTTGTTACAGCAACAGCAAAAAGCAGAATCTTTAACTTTGGTACAGAGATTAATATCGCAAATTATAGCAATGCTACCGATATCTGCTGGTATGCCGCATCTTCTTTAACCTCTGCACCTCGAGACTTTTTACAAAGCCTATTAGAAGAAACAGACCCAAAGAAAAGAATAAGAGACTTAACTGGCTTTATCACTGGTGAAAAAGAAGTAATTGAAAAAGAAGATGAGATAAGAGATAACTTAATCAACAAGGCTCGAAATAGAAATAAAGAAGCTATCCTAAGAGAACAAATTAAAGCACTTAGCAGCGAATTAGAAGAAATAAGCGGAGATTATTCTTATAGGGGTACAATTTCATCCTCTGATGATATTTTCGATAGAATACGAGAGACCATTCTTCCAGACAATTACAAGCAGGTAGTTGAGAAAGAAGCAGAGAGACTCGCAAGTCTTGATAGAATGAATGCAGAGTACCCTCTTACAAAAAAATATATTGAAACCATATTGGACCTTCCTTTTGATACAAAAGAAAGCACGAATGAAGTCAAATACTCTATAACAGATGTAAAGCATCAGCTAGAGAAAGACCACTATGGTATGAAAGAGGTTAAAGAGAGAATAGTTGAATTCTTAGCTTCAAGATTAAAAGCTAACAACAATAAGGGTGCTATAATCTGTCTCGCTGGTCCTCCTGGAGTTGGAAAGACAAGTGTTGGTTCCTCTATTGCTAAAGCATTACATAGGCCTTTCTATCGTTTTAGTGTCGGTGGAATGAGAGATGAAGCAGAGATCAAAGGTCATAGAAGAACTTATATTGGTGCAATGCCTGGCAAAATTATCCAGGCTATGATGGCAACAAAATCAACTACTCCTCTAGTCCTTATTGATGAAATAGATAAGCTTGGTGTTAGTATGCAAGGCGACCCTGCATCAGCACTTCTTGAAGTATTAGATCCAGAACAGAACTCAAATTTCAAGGATTTCTATCTCGATCTTCCATATGATTTATCTAAAGTACTCTTTATTGTTACTGCAAATGATTTATCAAATATTCCTAGACCTCTTTTTGATAGAATGGAGATTATAGAAATGGGAGGATACACTCCAAATGAAAAGCTCCATATAGGAAAAGAGTATCTTGTTCCCGAACTGATGAAGAAAAATGGTCTAGATAAGAGTGAAGTTAGACTTGATAACAAAGCTCTCTTAAAGATAGCAGAGGAATATGCTAGAGAATCAGGTGTTAGACAGTACAAGAATTTAATTGATAAAATAATGAGAAAGGTTGCTCTGCAAACCTTAGAGGAAAAAGACGAAATAAAACTTCCTATTAAGGTTACTAGCAAAAACCTTTCCAGTTATCTAGATACTCCACCATTTCCTTCTGATGAGATAATCAAAGCAGATTCTGTTGGAACAGCTATGGGCCTTGCTTGGACTGCTTTTGGCGGAGACGTTATTCCTGTAGAAGCTATTTCTCTACCACAAAAAGGCGAATTAAAGATAACAGGTCAGCTTGGAGATGTAATGAAGGAATCTGTTTTGATTGCATTCTCTTCTGTCAAGCATGAAGCTTATCTACGTGGATTAGATATATCATTTTTTGAAGAAAATTCTGTCCATCTACATTGTCCAGAAGGTGCTGTTCCAAAAGATGGTCCAAGCGCTGGTATTACACTATTTTGTGCTTTGTGGTCCATGTACAGGGGTGTTGCTACAAAGCCTTATCTTGCTATGACTGGTGAATTAACACTTACTGGTAAGGTTGAAAACATCGGAGGTCTAAAAGAAAAGATTCTTGGCGCAAGAAGAAATGGTATAAAAGAGATCATCATTCCAAAGGGAAATGTTAAGGATTTAAATAAGCTAAGCGATGAGATTAAGGGAGATGTAATCTTCCACGCTGTAAAAACAATAGAGGAAGTTTTAAATATAGCCTTTCCTAATGAAAAATCCCATAGACTTAGTAGTGAGGAATTAGAGAGAATAACTATTGAAAGAAAAGAAAAGGAGAAAAAGAGTAATCTCACTAAATAAATATGGCTATTGAATTACTATCCCCTGCGGGAAATTATGAAAAACTAGAAACAGCACTTAACTATGGAGCAGATGCTTGCTACATGGGACTTGATAGATTCTCTCTAAGAGCTAATGCTGGTAACTTTTCTTTAGAAGAAATAGAAAAAGTAAGAAAAATTAAAGAAAGGTTTAATAAAAAGCTCTATTGCACAATGAACATTGTATTTAGACAGCAGCAAATAGAAGAACTAGAGAAGATGAAAGATGAAATTGCTCTCTGGCCCTTTGATGCGTTTATTGTTTCAGATATAGGAACTGTACCATTTTTTCAGAAGTATTTTCCAGATAAGGAATTACACCTATCAACACAGGCTAGCTGTACAAATAGTGAAAGTGCGAAAATGTATAAGAGTATGGGATTTAAAAGAGTAATACTCTCACGTGAAGCTAGCCTAGATGATATTAAAAGAATAAAAGATAAAGTACCAGAGTTAGAGCTTGAAGCCTTTGTTCATGGCGCAATGTGTATGTCTTACTCTGGTCGCTGTCTCCTCTCCTCTTATTTGACAGGAAGAAGTGCCAACAATGGAGACTGTTCTCATACCTGTAGATGGAATTACAAGATGCATTATGCTCTTGAAGAAGAAGAGAGAAAAGGACAATTCTTTCCAATAGAGGAAGGAGACCAATATACAACTATTCTTTCTAGTAAAGACTTATGCATGATTGACCACGTTCAAGAACTAAAAGATGCTGGCCTTGATTCATTAAAAATCGAAGGAAGAATGAAGAGTATATATTATGTAGCTGTAGTCACAAGAGCCTACAGAAAGGCTCTAGATAACGATGTAGACTTAGATAAATATAAGCGTGATATTTTTGATGTCTCTCATAGAGAGTATACTACAGGCTTCTTCTTCTCTTCTTCTCCAATAGAAGCAAGAAAGGACGATGTTTCTAGACCAACTAGCTATGGATACGAACGCAACTATACTTTCCTAGGTTCTATCGGAAAACAGATTAGCCAAGATGTTTGGGAGATTGATTGCAAGAATCAGATTAAGCGAGGCCAAGAGCTAGAATTTATCGGACCAGATGTTCCTCTTTTATCAGACAAGGATTATTCAATAATCGACGAGAAGGGATTTCCTCTAATGCAGCTTGACCATATGAAGCAAGGCTATATAAAATCTTCCCTTCCTCTTAAAGAAGGTTATATCATCCGTAGACTTTCTGATATAAAATACGTTTGAGGTGAGCTTGAAAAGAATATTTGTCTTCCTTTTTGTTTTTATTACGCTTCTTCCACTCTTCTCTTACACCGATAGCTTTAGTAAGTACAATGAAAAAGATGAGTGGAAAGCATTCTTTAGAGCAATAAAAGAAAATAAAGACAAAGAAGAGGTTGATAGATTATATTCACTCTACATCTCTTCTGATTTATCTGATGTGGAGATAAGTAGAGCTGAATATAACTACATTAGATACCTTGTCGATAACAAAGAAGCTGATGAAGCAAAGCTTCACCTAAAGAAACAAGAAGAAGCAATAGAAAGAATGGAAGGAAAGAATGACTATCTTTCATCTTACTCACACCTTGATTATATCTCTAGCTCTTATTACATAACAAAAAACATCTCTAAGGGCATAGAAAACTCCAACCAAACAAAGGAACTCTATAAGAAGTATAATGATGAAATAACAATAATCATTACAAACGCATGGAGACTTATATATACACCACAAATAGCTGGAGGCTCCAATAAGAATGCTATCTCAATACTACTTCCATTATTAGAGGAAAAAGAAATAATTAGCGAAGAAGATCTTTATTCAATATATGGAGCACTTAGTACTGCTTATTACAATAGAAAAGACTACGACAGTGCAAAAGCTTATTTAAAGCTTGCTCTCGAAATATATAATGGAGAACCAACAATTCTTGAATTGAAGGAGAAATTAGATAAAAAGTGATCATATTATTAAAGATATTATCATTACTAACACTAATATTTGGTCTATGGATGGTCTTTTGTTCTATAGGTAATTATTTATATTTCAAAGCCTTAAACAATAAAGGACAGAAGTACAGCTTAAAAGAAAGGCCTCTCGTTTCAATTATTATCCCTGCTCGAAATGAAGAAAAGAACCTTCCTAATCTCCTTTCGTCCTTAATGAAACAAGATTATGAGAACATAGAAATACTTGTAATAGATGACAAAAGTGAAGATAAAACATGGGAAATCATTGAAGAATATAGTGAAAAAGATAAGAGAATTAAAGGATACAAAACAAACGACGAAAGCCTATCAAAGAGAGGAAAGATTAATGCACTATTGCATCTAATACCACACGCTAAGGGAGAATACTTTCTCTTTACTGATGCAGATACTATCCATTCTCCATCTTCTGTTTTATATTCTCTCAAAACAATGTTAGAAAAAAACCTTGATATATTCTCTGGTTTCCCTGCTGAGCTTTCTGATACATATTTTTCATCAGTAATAACTAGTAGTATGAGTATATCTAATTCATTTCTGCCACATTTTATACTAAACAATATATCATATTATCCACTTAGTATCGGTATTGGACAATTCATTATGGTAAAAAAAGATGCATATAAAGAATGTGGTGGGTACGAGCTAGTTAAAGACGAAATCTGTGACGATCTATCTATCATAAAATTATTTATTAAAAATGGTAAAAAATATGCCTTTACATCCCTCAGTAACAGAGTCTCATGCAAAATGTACAGCAATGGTAAGGATGCGTTTTTAGGTCTTGAGAGAAGTATCGCAGGAGTATTTCCATCAAATATATTCTTCTTTATCATACTTATTCTTGTTGTTCTACTTCTACTATCTGTTTTCTTTTCTCCCCTTCTTACGCCTCTCTTTCTTATTAATAATTTATATCAAGAGCTTCTACTCCTCTTTATTGGCTACGCTTTTGTCGTTCTTTCCTGGTCTTTAGTTTGCCTGCTAATTAAGTTTTCATTTCTAGTTTCTCTTTCCTCTCCTCTTGCTATTTTATTTACTTCCCTAATGTATATAGATGGCTTATATAAAAAAATGAGAGGAAAAGGATTCATTTGGAAAGGGCGAAAAGTGTGAAAAACTAAGAAATACCTACAAAAATATGCATTTTTGTCGTTTTACACTTGAACTAAGACCAATTTGTGGTACTATTTTCATAGCTTAAATATAATTAGGAGCGTTGAATATGGCTACACATGATGACATCAAGAGGGAATTTGAGACATACTTAGCTGAAAATGAAAAATTTACACAAAAAGGAATTAAAGCTTCCGCTACTAGAGCAAGAAAAGCACTCATGGAAGTTGCTAAACTTGCAAAAGTAAGAAGAACAGAAATTGTTGCAGAAAAAGAAGCATTAGAAAACAAATAAAGTATTCGTCTTTTTGCTATTTGAGGCTACCAAAAATGGTAGCCTTTTATTAATGGAAAGATATTAAAAAAGACGTTACATAACACTTGTTTTAAATATTTAGTTTTTCTATTCTATTACCAATAGGGAGATAGTTTTTGATTAAAAGAAACAAAAAGCTGGAGATTGTAATATAGCGGGAGATTAGCTATTTTCTAAAAAGGAAAAACGAAAAACAGAGACACAAATCTTCTGAGAAAAGAGAAGTGACGAATGTCGCTTCTCTTTTTTAATAACTTTCTATTGATTTTGACTATTTTTAAGTAGAATGCTCTTTTTACATCCCTTTATTCTAATAGTAACAAAGATAAACTAATAAATACAAAAGCTTTGCAGAAAAAAACACTAAAACAAAAGCAACCAAAAGTTTTATAACTACACTAAATAAAAAACACCACCTAGCTTTTAAGCTAAGTGGTGTCCTCTTTTTATCGAAGAGAAGAAAGAAGATTAATATGTTCTCTACTCTTTTCTATTTTTTCTTCAAATTCTTTTTTCTTAGATCTTTCTTTCTCGATAGCTTCTTCTTTGGCATTGTTAATGAAGTTTTCATTACCGAGCTTTTTCATTGTCTTTTCTAGATCTGCTTCTGCTTTAGATATTTCATTTTCAAGCTTTTTTATTTCACCTTCGATATCTATAGCATCCTTAACAAATGCAAAAGCTTCAAAGCCTAAGCCCTGAGAAGGGAATGCTGATGAAACATCCTCGCTTTCGTTTGTATCAATAGTAAGCGATGATGCTCCAATAAAGCTTGAGATTACATCTTTTTCTTCCTCGATAAAAGCTCGATTAGGATTGTCAGCATTCATTCTAACAACAACCTTTATCTTCTTTTCTGGACCAATACCGATGCTGCTTCTGCTAGCTCTTACAGCTCTTACTATATCTTGAAGCATATTCATAGCATCATCTGCTTCAGCACTCTCCCACTCTTTTCTATACTCTGGATAGCTGGAAGAAATAACATCACCCTTGTGATTAGGTAGTTTTTGATAAATCTCTTCTGTAATGAAAGAAAGGAATGGATGCATCATTCTCATTGAAGTCTCAAGAATATCAACAATGATAGAAACCTGTAAATCTTTTTCTTCATCTGTTCCATGTAATAGTTTATTCTTTGATGCTTCAATATACCAATCGCAGAAATCATTCCAGAAGAAAGAATATACACTCTGTGCTGCATCATTAAAATGATATTCTTCCATTGCTTTATCTATAGAGAGAATTGCTTTATTAAGACGAGAGTAAATCCACTTATCTAATGTTGATAAATCAGAAGAGTCAAAGCTAACAAGATTTCTCCCCTCAAGATTCATTAATAAGAATCTAGTTGCATTCCAAATCTTATTTGCAAATCTTGAACCAAGAGAGAAGGACTTCATATCTATTTGAACATCCTGTCCCTGAGCAGCAAGATAACAGAGAGTGAATTTGGTTGCGTCAGCACCATATTCATTTATTACATCTAGTGGATCTATACCGTTACCTAGACTCTTACTCATCTTTCTTCCCTGCTTGTCTCTAACAAGACCTGTAATGACAATATCTCTAAATGGAGCACAGCCAATAAATTCTTCGCTTGCCATAATCATTCTAGAGATCCAGAAGAAGATAATATCATAAGCAGAAACAAGTGTATTTGTTGGGAAGAATGATTTAAAATCCTCTGTCTTTTCAGGCCAACCTAATGTTGAGAAAGGCCATAGCCAGGAAGAAAACCAAGTATCTAGAACATCACTGTCTTGCCAAAGATTAGAGCTACCACACTTAGGACACTTTTCAGCATCAGTTGTAGAAACAATCATCTCGCCACAATCTTTACAATACCAAACAGGAATTCTATGTCCCCACCAAAGCTGACGAGAAATACACCAATCTTTAATTGTTTCCATCCAGTGTAAGTATGTATTTTCCCATCTCTTTGGATAGAATCTTATTTCACCATTTTTCCATGCATTAATAGCTTTATCTGCCATAGAGCGCATTCTTACAAACCACTGTTCTGATAGATATGGTTCAACAACAGTATGACATCTATAGCAATGACCAACATCATGGTTATAATCCTTTTCCTCTACTAAGAATCCCTCTTCTTTTAGCTTTAGAGCAACCATTTTTCTTGCTTCTACTGCTGGAATGTTTCTAAACTCTAGTGGACAATTGTCATTGAGTGTTCCATCTGGATTAAGAACATTAATTGCTTCTAAGTCATGTCTTTTTCCACACTCCCAGTCATTAGGGTCATGAGCAGGTGTAATCTTAACCATACCTGTTCCGAATTCTTTTTCGACAAAACTATCAGCAATAATAGGGATCTGTCTGTCAGTAAGAGGAAGAGAAAGATATTTTCCAACTATATCTTTGTATCTTTCGTCATCCGGATTTACAGCAACAGCAACATCTCCAAACATTGTCTCTGGTCTTGTTGTTGCAACTGTAATAAAGCCAGAACCATCAGAATATGGATATTTTACATTATATAGTTTTCCAGGAACATTCTCATACTCAACTTCATCATCGGCAAGAGCTGTACCACACTTAGGACAATAATTAACAAGATACTTACCCTTGTAAATTAGTCCTCTATTATATAGAGTAACAAAAGCTTCTCTAACGGCTTTTGAAAGACCTTCATCCATTGTAAAACGCTCATGCTCCCAATCACAGGAAGAGCCAAGCTTTTCTAATTGACTTTTAATAATGTTATGATGCTTTTCTTTAACAGCCCATGTACGCTCTAAAAACTTTTCTCTTCCTAAATCTTGTCGTCTAAGTCCTTCTTTAGCTAATTGACGTTCAACAACATTTTGAGTTGCAATACCAGCATGGTCTGTACCAGGCACCCATAGAGTAGGAATGCCCTTCATTCTCTTATATCTAACAATGATATCTTGTAGGTTGTTATTTAAAGCATGTCCCATGTGTAATACACCAGTGACATTTGGAGGTGGCATAACTACCGAAAAGTGGCCATCTCCACCCTTTTTAGGAGCAAATTCTCCTTTTTCTTTCCACTCTGAATAGATACGATCTTCAAATTCTTTTGGATTGTAAGTTTTACTAAGCTCTACAGCTTTCATCTGTTAAATTACCTCCACAAGTATTATCAAATGATAACAAAAAGAAGACATGCAAACAATAAGAGGAGGTGTTTTCCACCTCCTCAATATATTCAATCTTCTCTAATTTTACTCTTCCACGCTGTCGCTTTCTGTTTCTACAACGTTTTCAGGAACAGAAAGAGGCTGAAGCCCTTTAATTGAGATATCTACGTTGTAACCCTTACTATCTAAATATTGAAGAATTTCTTCTAAAGAATAGTTATCAAGACTATCTGTATTTGATACAAGACGGACGTTATCCTTGTTTGCATCAACATTAAAGGAGGTTAGGACATCGCTAGTTTGGGAAGCATCATTGCCAAATAGTGCAAATCCACCAACAAAGATAAATGTTGCAGCTGCAACAGAAGCAATCATTGTAGGAATGTTAACTTGGATCTTTCTTCTAAAAATACTGATCCTATTCTTTCCTTCAAATAATTTATTATCTAGCTTCTTATAAATTGCTTCTTTGTTTCTATTGAGTTCTTCAGTGGAAAAAGAGTCAGATTTTACAACATCACTAAGTCTTTCCATATCCTTCAGAAGACTACGACAAGTAGCACAATGAAGAAGATGCTCCTCCACTTGTGTGCAATAAGGCTCCTTCAATTCTCCGTCTAAGTATGCAGAAAGCATCTGTAAATCAATACACATCTTTTTTCTCCGAAGTAAGAATGCTTTCAAGCTTTTTTCTAGCTCTATGAACTCTTACCTTTACATTAGTCTCAGAAATACCAAGTACCTTTCCTATTGCCTTATAATCAAGGCCTGAATACTCCTTGAGCTCTATAACAAGCTTCAAATTCTCAGGCAACGACTCGACAGCAGTCCTAACAGCCTTTCGCTCTTCCTCCTCAATTAAAAATGAGGCAGAATCAGCATAATTTGCCATCTCGCTACCGGGCATTTTCTTTACCTTTTCTACCATCTGAAGCTCTCTCTTATTGTGCTTTAGATAGTTCAAAGCAAGGTTCTTAGTTACCCTAATAAGCCAATACTTAGCATCTTCCATTGTTGGGAAGCTCATGTTCTTTACATAAAAACGTTCAAAAGCTTCCTGAACAAGGTCCTCAGCAATTTCTTGATTGTATACAATGTGCATAGTTACCTGTAGTAGCAGAGTATAGCATTCATCATATACATTCCTAAAATCGTCTCGGTTAGTACTTTTTACTTCCATCTTAGTAACAAATATCCTTATATAAAGGTTACACAATTTTCTCAAGAATTGGCCCTGAAGGCGTATCTTTTACAATGTAACCTAATTCAACAAGTTCTTTTCTTATTTCATCAGCTCTAGAATAATCTTTATTCTTCTTAGCTAAAGCTCTCTCTTCAACTAAAGCCCACTCTCTTTCTCCACCAACCTTTTCTTCTTTCTTTGCTTCAATTTTCTCTAATCCTAAGCCAAGAATATTATCCATTAAGTAGAGAACAGAAAGCTTATCGGAAGAAGAAAGAGAATTGTCTTTTAACATTTTCCACATATTAGCTAAAGCCTCTGGAGATTTTAAATCAGAATTCATAGATGACATAAAGCTCTGGTAATACTCTTTAGCCTTATTATCTATATTCTTCTCATTTTTTCCGTCCTTCTTTAACTCAGCAACAGTATTAAAAAGCTTTTCTCTTGCACTTCTAGCATGGTCCAGTGCTTCCCATGAGAACTTAAGCTGTGTTCTATAGTGTCCACCAAGACAGAAGTAACGATAATCGAGAGGACTATAGCCATGCTTAATAAGAGCTTGAAGAGTTAAAAACTCGCCACTACTTTTACTCATTTTACCCTTATCATTGAGTAAAAATTCACCATGGCACCAATAGTTTACCCACTTTTTTCCAGTTGCTGCTTCACTTTGAGCTATCTCATTAGTGTGATGGACAGGAATAGCATCAATACCACCACAATGAAGATCAAAGGTCTCACCTAAATACTTCATACTCATAGCAGAGCATTCAATATGCCATCCGGGATATCCTCTTCCCCAAGGACTATCCCACATCATTGCTTGATCTCCAAATTTAGATTTTGTAAACCAAAGAACAAAATCCTTTGGATTACGCTTATTGCCATCAACTTCTATTCTTGCACCACTAAGCTTATCATCATTACTCTGGCCAGAAAGCTTTCCATAGTCATCAATAGTATCTATTGAAAAATAAACATTACCACCAGAAGTGTATGTATGACCTCTTTCTTCTAATTTTTGGATAAGCTTAATCATATCACCAATATGGTCTGTAGCTTTGCATACAATCGTTGGTCTTATAATATTTAGTTCTTCTTCATCCTTAAAGAAAGCATCAGTGTAGAAGGCTGCAATATCCCAAACACTTTTTCCTGTTTCTTTGCTTCTCTTTCCTAGCTTATCTTCACCATCATCTCCATCGCCAGTTAAATGGCCAACATCTGTAATATTCATTACATGTTTAACTTTGTAGCCATTATTAAGAAGGGTTCTTTTTAATATATCTTCAAAGATAAAAGTTCTTAAATTGCCAATATGAGCATAGTTATAGACCGTAGGACCGCAACAATACATAGATACCTGATTTTCTTTAATCGGAACAAATTCTTCGATTTTTCTACTCATAGTATTATACAATTCCATAGTTGACCTCCTGTGTCTAAAATCCTGAGCACTTATTATATTATTTTTACCTATTCTTTGTTAAGATAAGAAAAAAAAGAAGGGAGGCCAACAATAATTAGCCTCCCCAATTAGATTTAAATAAGGATTAGAAGGAGTATTTAGCTCCACCAAAGAACCTAAGTGCTGTATTTGACAGCTTTGTATTTTCAGCCTCAGATAATGATTTTAAATACTCATTTGTATTAACAAGATAATAGCTATATCTACCGCCAACACTTACTGTTAATTCTTTAGTTAATGCATAGCTTAAATCTAGCTCAAGTGCTCCACCAAGGGCACAGTTAAAGTTCTCTTCAACATCCCCAACTGTTTTCAAAACAGAATAATTACCCAATAGCATATCAAAACCAAGAGCTAGATCTATGCTTAATTCTTTAGACACAGCTAAGCAATATTGTCCAGCTAAAAATAAATTAAAATTAGTGCCAGCAGGTTCTGAGGAAATAATAGGATCACTACCACCAATAGTTGTTGCTGTCTTACCAAATAAATCAACACCACCTACTACCTTTAAAGCAGTATTCTTTCCAATTCCATATTCAACATTGCCCTCTAAGCTTAAGCCATTGTTCTTTAGCTTAGAAACAAGCGTTGTCGTTGAACCAAGTATTGAGACGCTCTGTGTTGAGGTAATTGTAGAAAGAGAGTATCCAGCATTAAAACCAACTTTAACGTCTGGAGACTTAGCTCCTAGACAAACTAGAGCAAGAGAGGAAACGAGTAGAACTACCAAAATCTTTTTCATAGTAAATTTCTCCTAAATATGAATTACAAGTAAACTACAGAAAGAAACGACAGTTGTCAATGAACAAAAAAAGCACATTTGTCTATTATCAACCACTGAGAGCTACTTTAATAGAAGTTTTATTTGAATTAGAAATTTCAATTTCTACTCTCTTGTCCTCATTCCCAAAAGAAAAAGAAACAATAAGTGCTGTTTTTCCCTTTTCGTGATCTAGACTCACACCATCACGATCAAGAGAAAAAAAGAGACCATTTGTTGTATCAAATCCCACTGTAATATTCTTATATTTAAAACTAAGCCTTTCCTTCCTTTTCTCTTTTCCATCAACAAAATGCTTCTCTACGGAATCGATAAAAATAAAATCACCACTTTTAAATTCGGAGTAAATTTTGTACATAATATCTCTATAAGAAAAGGAATAAAATGGTTCGTCTGCATAATAGAGAGTATGCTCTGTTTTAAAATTCTCTCCTTCCATTTTTAAAGAGTACATATTCTCCCATTCATTTTCTTCCCCACTATAGCTCTCAATATTCCCTTTACCAAAAGTAAAAGAAAAAATAGAAAAACCAATATTTATAAAAAGCAAAGAGGAGGCAGCAAAATCAGAAGAAATTGAGGAAAGAAAACGAGCTTTGAATCTATTGTATTTTCCTTCTATCCCAATCCAAAGTGTTGGTAGATTTGTTCTATAGAGACTCTCCTTTATATAAGAATTATCTTCTTTTCCCTCTGCTAGCATACTGTTGAAACTAACCATTTCGTTACTAAAGAAAAATCCGAAGGCCTTTCTTCTTCCTTCTATAAGATAGAAAGGAGAAAGAATAACAATTTTTTCTTTATTACTTTGGCTTATTTTGGGAATAAGAGACGAAGAAGAAAAAGGAGAAGATGAAAGATAACTCAAGCCTGCTTCTCCTACTCCACCAAACTTAATAAAAGAAGCATCAATAGTGATACAATTATTTTGAGTGTTATATGTTACCTTCTCCTCATCAACCTTTAATTCAATTTTGTTTTCACTTAGTAGCAAAGTGTATCCGAAAAGAAGAAAAGAATTGGATAGTAGTAAAAGCAAAACAAAAAAGACTCTCATAATAATTATGACTAAAAACAACTATTTTTTGTCATAAATCAAGAATTCGGAAGCAATATCAATTTTTACATGTGGAGATTTTTTCCTCACTGCTATATTATTCTCAGTAGTAAATATTGAATAGGAGCAAATACTAATGGTTATTCTAACCTTGAATTGTGGCAGTTCATCTGCAAAATATCAGGTATATGATTGGGACAACAGAGATGTTCTCTGTGTTGGTGTTGTAGAACGTATTGGAGAAAGTGTTTCAACTATTGAACACAAATGCAGAGGAAAAGAAGAATTTAATGCATCCTTCTCTTCTCCTTCTCATGAAGAAGCTATCAACTATATCTTAAAGATGCTTCAGGACAAGGATTATGGTTGTATTAAGAGCTTAGACGAAATTGGTGCTGTAGGACATAGAGTTCTTCATGGTGGAGAGATGTTTAAGAAGTCCACACTTGTTACTGATGAAGTAATTGAAAAACTAAAGACACTTATCCCACTTGGACCACTTCATATGCCAGGAAATATCATGGGTATTGAATGTGCTCGTCGTCTTATGCCAAATGTTCCTCAAGCAATTGTTCTTGATACTGCATGGCACCAGACAATGGAAAGCGCTGCATATATGTATGCCGTTCCATACGAATGGTATCAGAAGTATAATGTACGCCGCTATGGCTTCCACGGCACTTCTCACTTATATTGTGCAAAGAGAGCAGCAGTTCTTTTAGGAAAAGAAAACAAAGATACTAACGTTATTATACTTCATATCGGTAATGGAGCTTCAGCTTGTGCAGTAAAGAATGGTATTTGTATTGATACCTCAATGGGTCTTACACCTCTAGAAGGTCTTGTAATGGGTACTCGCTCTGGTGACATCGACCCAGCAGTCATTCCATATATCTGTAACAATGCTGGCTACACAGTAAACGAAATGGATACAATTCTTAACAAAAAATCCGGCCTTGTAGGCCTCTGTGGCAAAGCAGACAGAAGAGATGTTAGCAAGATGGCAGAAGAAGGAAACGAAATTGCTCAGCTTTGTGTCGACATGGAATGCAGAAGAATTAAGAAGTACATTGGTTCTTACTATGCTCTTCTTGGTCGTGTTGATGCTATCGTCTTTACAGCAGGTGTTGGAGAGATGGGCGAAAATGTTAGACTTGGTTCAACTCTTGGCTTAGAAAGTCTTGGAATTAAGATCGATGAAAAGAAAAATGATCTTTCTCATTGTAGAAATGCTGAAACATGTATCAGCACAGATGATTCACCTGTTAAGATTTTTGTTATCCCAACAGATGAAGAGCTTGTTATTACAGAAGATGCATATGCTCTCATGAAGGGCACTTATGATATTCATACTAACTTCCACTACTCTTTCGAGGATCCTAACTATGTAAATAAGGCTAGAGAGAGAGGATTGGTTGAAAATCTTAAGAAGAAGCCAGGCTTGAAAGATATTATTGCTATTCCTCCACAGAAGAATTAAAGATTCTTCATTCGTTATAAAAGAAGCGATGTCGGTCAACGGCACCGCTTTTTTTATAAAACAAATAAAAATAAGATTATATATAATATCATTCCTATTTAAGAATATTAATTTGAATTATTAAACAAAAAAATCTATATTTAAGTCTATTTATTATGAGTATAGAAGAATTAGAAGACTTAATAAGAGAAAAAATGGGAATAAAGTACCTTAGACCATATCAAACATTAATTTTGACACACATACTAGAGAATGTAGACGAAAAAAAGAAAACAAATATACTTTGTACTCTTCCAACAGGGAGCGGAAAAAGTCTCTGCTTTATGGCGCCTCTATTATTTATGGAGGGCATAACTATAATTATCTATCCCCTAATTGCACTTATGGCTGACCAAGAAAGAAGATTTAATAATAACAGCATGAAATGCATTATTCTTAAAGGAGGAATATCTAAAGAAGAACGAAAAGAAAGAATAGAGAAAATTAAAAATGGTGAAGCAAGGATTATCATTACTAATATTGAAATGCTTCTTTATCTAATCAAAACAAAAGAGCTAGAGACATTAAAAATAAGCACAGTTGTAATAGATGAGGTTCATACCATAATTAGCTGGGGAACTACATTTCGTCCTTCTTTATTAGAGATAGACCAAATACTCGCTTATTTTAAGCCAGCAAATATTTTTGCATTCACTGCGACACTAAACAAAGATATGACACAAAAAATTATTGATAAGGTTTTTAATTCAATTACGCCTTATATAGTTCATGCCTCTTCCGACAGGGAAAACATATTCTACCATGCACACAGAACACTCAATATAAACAAGGATATTCACTCAATTTTGATGCCTCCACCTTCACGCCCCGCTGTTGTTTTTTGTCACTCTAGAGAAGAAACAGAGAAAAGAGCAAAGCTTTTTAAAAGAATGGGATATGAGACAATGTTTTACCATAGCGAAATTGAAAAAAGCGAAAAAGAAAGAATAGAAAAAAGCTTTTTTTCTTCAGATAACGCTATCTTATTTGCAACCATTGCCTATGGCATGGGAGTAAGTAAAGATAACATTAGAACAATTATTCATACTTATATGCCACAGGATGCCACATCATACCTCCAAGAATCAGGACGAGGAGGAAGAGACGGAGAACTTGCTAATAGCTACGTTTTATATAGAGAGGAAGAAAAATCTCCTATCTCTTATATTTTTACTGGACATGAATGTATTAGACGTCAGCTTCTTGAGAAAATGAATGAAGAAAGTGAAAACAAGGAGTGTCTTGGATGTAGCGCCTGCATTCAAGATAACTTTAATTCTAGTGGAGAAAAAGAAATAATTGACTTCATCAACTATTTTGGGTTCGTTAAAGAAGAAAAAATGGTTAAGAGGCTCATTTATCCATCTCTTTTAAATCATGGTATTAAGCTCAAAGGATGGAAGGAAAAAGAAGTTAAATATGCCATTACTGTTTTAGAAAGAGAAAATAAAATTACAAAAAAGGGCAAATATATTATTAAAAAACTTTCTAAATAATAAATTAGGAAATATCATAAAAGTATGATTAATGCATTACATAAATACTACCCTTCACTTTATGGCTCATCTTATAAAGAAGATGAAATGGACTTACGCTACAAAAGCTTAATAAATAAGCACAATGAACTATTTTCTGTCTCTACTCCCCTAGTTTTTTCTAGCTCAGGAAGAACAGAAATTGCAGGTAACCAAACAGACCATAACCTTGGTCTAGTTATTGGGGCTTCCATCAATCTCGATACAATTGCTGCTGTTTCTCCTCGTCTTGATGATAAGGTAGTTTTTTACAGTGAAGGCTTCAGTGCTATCACTGTAGATATTTCAAATACAGAAATTAGAGAGGAAGAAAAAAATACAACATCATCTCTAATACGAGGTATTGCTAACTCATTTAAAGAAAAAGGCATCGCTATAAAAGGCTTTAACGCTAACATTAGTAGCAATGTAATGGTAGGTTCTGGGCTCTCTTCTTCTGCTAGTATAGAAGTATTACTAGTTAAGATATTTGATTTCCTTTACAACAATTCTTCTCTCTCATCCTTAGATATTTCGAAAATCGGACAAGAAGCAGAAAACAAATACTTTGGTAAGCCTTGCGGCTTATTAGACCAATTATGCTGTTCTTACGGTGGTGTAATTGCAATAGACTTTAAAGATAAAGAAAAGACAAAAATAACACCACTAGAACTCGATTTAAAAAAGAATGGACTGAGTATCGTTATTACAAACACACAGGGCTGCCATGCTAATTTAACTGAAGAATACTCATTAGTACCAAATGAAATGAGAAAGATCGCAGCATTCTTCGGGAAGGAAAACTTACGCGAAGTTGATGAAGAAGAATTCTATTCTTCGCTAAAAAAAATTAGAGAAGAAATAAACAACGATAGAGCTATTTTACGTGCCCATCATTTTTTCAATGAAAATGAAAGAGTAAAAAGGATGGTAGAGGATATAAAGAAAGAGGACATTGCTTCATTCCTTTTAGGTGTAAAGGAAAGTGGTGATTCTTCATATAAATATGCTCAAAATGTTTATCCTCAATCAAATCCTACTGAGCAGGGTCTTTCAATAGCTATAGCAGTAAGCGAAAAGGTACTAAAAGGAAGAGGAGCTGTAAGAGTACATGGTGGCGGCTTTGCAGGAACTATACAAGCTTATGTACCAGATGAACTTTTAGAAGAATATATTAATAGCATGGAGAAGCTATTTTTACCAGGTTGCTCTAACATAATTAGTATAAGAACACTTCCTGTATCGAGACTACTCTAATCTATCTTTCCTCTTTTTTATATAAAGGTTAGAATCCCATTACCATGAAAAGAGAAAACACTGTTAAGAGCAATGGGATTACAGAAGGTGTAATCTGGAGTCAGATATTAATCTTCTTTTTTCCAATTCTATTTGGAACACTTTTTATGACACTCTACAACACAGTAGATGCTATAATCGTAGGCCAATTTTTAGGTAAAGAAGCATTAGCAGCTGTCAGCGGTGGAACAAGTACTATGGTTAACCTAATCGTAGGCTTCTTTACTGGTGTTGCAAGTGGATCAACAGTTAAAATATCGCAGTTTTTCGGAGCTAAAGATGAAGAAAACGTATCTAAAAGCATCCATACTGCTATTTTTATCTCTTTGGTTGCAGGTACCTTAATAAGTATTTTAGGATACATGCTAACAGATCCACTACTATCATTAATCGATACACCATCCGATATATTTCCTCTAGCATCAGAGTATCTTCATGTATATTTTATTGGAGCACTTCCATTAATTGTATATAACATGGCATCTGGAATATTTAGAGCCTTTGGAGACTCTAAAAGACCATTGTTTTTTCTTATCATTGGTTCGATAACAAATATAGCTTTAGATATTATCTTTATAAGATCCTTTAATAGAGGAGTAAAGGGAGCTGCAGAAGCAACAATAATTAGCCAAGCCATTTCTGCCTTTTTAACGCTCTACTTTTTACATAGAAGGAAGGACTGTTGCAAATACTATATTTCAAAATCTTTTTTTCATGACAAAATAATTCTAAAGGCCATGCTTGCACTAGGTCTTCCAGGTGGCATCCAATCTGTAATGTATAACATATCAAATATGATTATACAGACTAAAGTAAATCAATTTGGAACAGATACTGCAGCAGCTTGGGCCAGTTACAATAAGCTTGATTCTATTTTCTGGATGATTATAAACTCCTTTGGTATTGCATCAACAACCTTTGTCGGTCAAAACTATGGGGCTGGAAAATTAAAAAGGGCAAGAAAGGGAGTAACAGAGAGTCTATTGATGGCATCCTTTACTGCAATAGTTATGACATTTCTTTATTTTAGCTATGGTCAATATGCGTTTAGACTCTTTACTACAGATGAAGGAGTTATTGAAATAGGAATGAGAATACTTAGAACAATATCTCCAGCTTTTATACTCTATATTCCTATAGAAATACTATCAGGAGCTCTCAGAGGAAGAGGAAAAACCTTAGTTCCGACCCTTTTCACAGTCTTCGGTATCTGCGCCCTAAGAATAATTTGGCTTAGCATTGGATGGTGTACAGAAACAATAGAGAGAGTAATGCTTTCTTATGCCTTAAGCTGGGCACTAGTCTCTCTATTATTCTTTATCTATTATTTTTTCACAGTAAAACAAAATAATACAACTAAAACAATTCATGATAATCTTTACTAATACTTTTAGCCTTACTTGGCTTATTGATTATAGCATATAGATTCTCTGGAATTGGAACACGAATACCTAATAATGGTTCAACGATAGTATCAAACTTTGCAGGATGAGCCGTTGAAACAACAATAGTTGGACTAGATGAATAATAATCTCTCCTTACTCTTTCTCCACAAGCTGTATGAGGACAAATTACATATCCATAATCCAAATAAGTCTCTTTAATGGTTTTCTCTATCTCCTCATCAGAAACAGAATAGGAGGTAACATTTTCCTTGAAAGCAGAGAATGTTTTATACAAATCAAACATTCTTTCCATATTTGAAGGAGCACCTACATCCATAGCATTAGCAAGTGTTTTAACACTTTCACGAGGCTTATAATCGCCACTAGAAAGGTAATCAACAATTGTTTTATTTGCATTTGTAGCAAGTACTATTTTTTCAATTGGGTATCCCATTTCCTTTGCCCAATAACAGCCTGTTGCGTTTCCAACATTACCAGAAGGAACAATAATTATTGGTTTCTTTCCATATTTTTCATAATAAAGAGTTGATGCATAAGCGTAATAAGCCATCTGAGGAAGGAGGCGTCCTATATTAATCGAATTTGAAGAAGAAAGATAAGCACTATATTCCTTATCCATAAAGGCATCCTTTACCATTTTCTGGCAGTCATCGAAAGATCCATCAACCTCATAGCTATCTATATTCTCTCCCCAGGTTGTTAGCTGAGCTCTTTGCCTTAGTGCTACTCTATCCTTTGGAAATAATACTTTTGCTTTAAGATTCTCTCTTTTATAGAAGGCTGCTGCAACAGCACCACCTGTATCACCACTTGTTGCAACTAAAATAGTTTTTTCTTCGCCTCTTTTCTTCAAAAGCTTTTCCATTGAAGAGCTTAAGAACCTTGCACCAAAGTCTTTGAATGCACTTGTAGGTCCATAGAAAAGCTCCATAAAGACCTTCTCCTTTTCGACTTCCTTCATTCCTATAGGAAAAGAAAAAGCATCATTACAGATATCAAGTAAATCATCTTCTAATTCATCACCTTCAAAGAAAGGCTTTATCGCTTCATACATTGCATAAGAAAGCCCTTTACTGATAGTAAAAGAAGCAGGAACACGAGGGAGAGAGAGTGGAACAAACAATCCACCGTCTAGTGCTAGGCCTTTTAAAATAGCATCAGAAAGAGTATATTTCTTCTCTTTATTTTTATCTCTTGTTGAAACAAATTCCATACATTCCTCCTCAAATTTTTGAACCTAGGTACGCACTAAGTCTAAGAATATCTGCAAAGATACCAGCAGCAGTTACTTCGGGGCCAGCACCAGGTCCTTGAACAACTAGAGGCTGATTATGATAGCGAGCAGTTGTAAACTGAATAACATTATCAGTTCCCTTTGCCTGAGAGAAAGGATGAGAAAGTGGAAACTTTCTTAATCCTACAGAGCAGATTCCGCCATCGACAGTACCTACGTACCTTAGCTTCATATTCTCCTTCTCTGCTTCTTTAAATAGATTATAAATTCTATCATCCATTTCTTCTATTCTTGCAATAAATTCTTCTTTTGATACATCTTTTAGATTCTCAGGGACAAGAGACTCAACTTCTAGTTCACTCACTTCTGCTTTATATCCAAGTTCTCTAGCAAGTATTACCGTCTTTCTTGCAACATCCATTCCTGATAAGTCATCACGAGGATCTGGCTCTGTAAATCCCAACTCCTTTGCTTTAAGAACAAGAGATGAGAAAGGAAGTGTTCCATCGTAATTACTAAAAAGCCAAGAAAGAGTACCGGAAACCATTCCTTCAACCTTTTCTATCTTGTCTCCAGTCTCTCTTAAATCTTTGAGTGTTGTGATTATAGGAAGCCCCGCACCAACGGTTGTTTCATATAAGAATTTCTTTCCTGTCTTATGTGAAGAATTGAAGATTGCTTCATATTCACTATAAGGACCTGAGCAAGCCTTTTTATTTGGCGTAATAACATGGAAACCATCTTCAATAAAGCCCTTATATTGCAAAGCTCTATCATTTGAGGCTGTAGCATCAATTAAAACAAAGTGAGGGTAATATGAGGCCTTGATATGAGAGAGGAATATCTCTTCGTTGTATTTAATTGCATGTTCCTTAAACTCTTCTCTCCAGGCTTTTAAATCTACTCCTTCTTCACTAAGAAGCATCTTTGAGCTTGTAGCAATACCTCTCACTCTTATATCAAGATCAAATTCTCTCTTTAGTCTCTCACTCTCTCTTCCGATCTGGTCAAGAAGAGTTCCACCAATGTTACCAGGTCCAAATAATCCAACGCTAAGTGTCTGTTGAGACATAAAGAATACAGTATGAAGAGCTCGTTCTGCTTTTAGGGCATCTTTAGATTCAATTACAGCGCTAATGTTTCTCTCGCTTGAACCCTGAGCGATGGCTCTAACGTTAACACCAGCTTTAGCTAAGGAAGAAAAGAACTTACCTGCAACGCCCTTGTTGCCAGACATACCAGAACCAACTACAGCCAAAATAGATAGATCGTTTTCAGTTGTGATTGAAGAAATCTGATGAGACTCCAGTTCTCTAGAAAATTCTTTAACAAGAGTTGCTTTTGCTTTTGATATTTGAGAGAGTGGAACGGCTAAACAGATAGAGTATTCACTAGATGCCTGAGAGATAAATATTACACTTATTCCTTCATGCTTTAAGGCAGTAAATAATCTAGAAGAAACACCTGGAACACCAGACATACCTGAGCCTTCAACGTTAATAAGAGAGATATTCTTTACAACAGAGAAGGCCTTAACTCCGCTATCCTTGTCATTTGTTAAAATAGGAGTTACAGTCGTTCCTTCTTCCTCAATATCACCCCAATAACGAAGTGTTAATGTAAGTCCCTTCTTTTCTGCAGGAATGAATGAATGTGGATGAACGACAGGTGCCCCAAAGAAAGAGAGCTCTGTAGCTTCCTCGTAGGAAAGAGAGGAAATAATATGAGCATTTGGAACATCTTTTTTAGATGCAGAATACAAAAGAGAACGCTGGTTCCAAAAAGTTAGAGGAGAAGAAAGATAGGCTGCTATTAAGGAAGCACTATACTCAGCCCAGCCATCTTCTTCTCTATCTCTACCGCTAGCATCCATATCATCCTGGCAATATATTAAATCTCCTGCAATAAAAACAAGATCATAGCCATCAATACTCTTTGATGATGATAGTAATTCTTGTGGAGAAAGTGTAATAGAAGAAAAACCCTCTTCCTTAAAGAAAAGAGAGAGAATAGCTGCTAAAAAGAGACTGGTTTCTCTTTCTAAATAAAAAGCAGAACTTCCTGTCTTATCTTCCAGGAGCCAAATAGCTTTTAAAACATCACTAAGCTGAGAAAAAGATTTTTCAATATAAGAGACAACAGAGGAATAGTCTTTCTTTATTGAAGAAGTTGCTAAATCGATCCATCCCTTCTTTTTCTTTTCAAAAAAAGCCCACAACTCTGTATCTCTGAAAGCTGCTTTATCTAAAAGCGGATCAAGAACAAGTTCTGGGCTTCTTGTCGGAGGAAGAACAAAGATATTACGTTTTTCTTTACTTTGTTTTACAACTCTTAATAATTTCTCTACTCCACTAGGAGAAGATACCATTGCTCCCTCTAGAGCATGTACACGAATAGACACGTCAACCTCCCTTATAAAAAAGAGACCCCTTTTAGGAGTCCCCTCGTCTTTCACTTTTAGAATAATCTAATCCTGTTATACAACTTTCTGGACTCTACCTGCTCTTAGACAGCGAGTGCATACTTTAATTGTTCTAGGTGTACCATCGATAAGAGCCTTAACAGCAACAACGTTTGGTCTAAATTCACGCTTTGTAGTTACACCAATGTGCTGACCAACACCACCCTTCTTCTTAGACTGACCTTTTCTTGTTACAACAGAACCAGAAACTGTTCCTTTTCCACAAATATCACATCTTCTAGCCATGATTCTCTATCCACCTTAATAATTAATTATCATCTTTTCGACGGACCTTTGTCGGCATAAGCCGGGAGCATGGCAAAGAATGCCGTCGCAACACTTAACGAATATAACTCAAAGACTATTCTTTTGTAAATACCTAACAAGCTAAAAATTCTTAAGACAAATACTATTCATATAACAATTTTCACAATTTGGTTTTGGCCTACAAAATGTACGTCCTAAATAATTAATACAATCTGAAAGTCTATTCCAATATTTAGGCTCATAAATATCCATAATCTCTCTCATGGCTTTGCTTCTATTATGAGTATCTGTTAAGCCTAAGCGATAACTTGTTCTCTCAAAATGAGTGTCAACGACAACACTAGGCTCATTATAAACACGAGCTAAGAAGCAAGAAGCTGTTTTTTCTCCAACACCAGGAAGTCTCTCTAATTCTTCTCTTGTACTACCGATTCCTTCCTCTAAGACTATTTTTGACAATGCCTTTATATTCCTTGCCTTAACCCTACTTAAGCCAGAGGAATGAATTATTTTTTCTATTTCCTCTTCTCTAGCACTAGAAAGAGCTCTTTCATCAGGAAAAGTCTCAAAAAGAGCCTTTGAGTTTTCAATTGCTCTCTTATCTGTAGAAGAAGCAGAAAGAATTACAGTAACAAGAAATGCAAAAGGTGTTGTATAGGGGATAAAAAAAACAGTAGATGGAGTATTCTCATCTACCTTATTAAAAATTAGTATGCTTCTATCCATTCTCATAGCTTACTTTTCTTCTCTCTTTGAGTCAAATAAGCATTGATGTAAATACAGTCATCTCCTTTTAATATCAATACAAAAGACGTATTAACTCAACATTGGTATTTCACAGCTTGTTGTTTTAACAAAGCTAAGAATAGATAAGCATTAATACAATGCTACAGAATAAGCTACATAACCAATTGTTAGCTTACGCCAATACAAGATTAGTCAACTTCTCAGTTGACAACACGCAGTGAGTGCCTTTTGGCGGCTTCTTCTAAAAAGACCTATCTTTCCTAAGAACTCTTGTTTCTTCAGTTTTTATGTTAGCTACTACGTTCTCGTCCCTCTAATACTCTTGTCCACATTCAGGGCAGAAGCATCTTTCAAGATACTTCTTTTAGACTATTAGATTCTTGAAGCAAAGAACTGTTGACTTTGATGATATGGCAGTTTTGTTATAAGGTTGAAAAAGGGAAGAAAAAATAGGAGCTTAATGTCAAAGCATGGCTAAAACAATAAAAAAAGAATATTTTTCTCGCTTTCACTTGACACTATAGGGCAAAACTAACTAAACTCCTTTAGTGTTTCGGGATGTCGCCTAGCGGCTATGGCGCCTGCTTTGGGAGCAGGATATCGATGGTTCGAGTCCATTCATCCCGACTTAGAGCTGAAAAGTGTTTTCAGCTCTTTTTTTGTTAAAAAAATAGAAGCTATTTTCAATTTATTTTTACTTTTTTATAATACAAACGTGAAGAAATTGTCCTTTTTCCTCCTTTTATCATTACTTTCTTTTTTTATTATGGCGGATGCTTTTCCGTCATATGATTTTACATTCTATGAAAGTAAAGATAATTCTCTAACTTCTCTCAATAAAGAAAACATTGGTATTGATATAACAGGCTATGGATTCATGGGAAAAACAACAACTAAGGGTCTTTACTTACGAATTGGTATCCAAACGCCTTTTTCAACATTAATCCAACTAAGAGATAGTATTATTAACGACATAAATGAGCGAAATAGTGAAAAAGAAAGCGAAAGCTACAATAAAAAAGTAACTACTATTACTGCTCCTGGAGCACAAATAAAGGAAGATTCCAATTATTTAGTAGATAAAAACAAAAAAAATAGAGATATAGAAAAGATGCAGGATGCAGAGTGGAAGACTCTCCTTACAATAGGTCCCGCCTTTCGCTCTCTTATGGGTAAAAATGCTACCGTTTACTGTGGACTAGGACTCAACGGACAGTCAACATACATTAGAAAATATAGTCCAGAGAAAAAGGAATCTCACTCTTCTCTATTTGTTATTATGGGACTAGATATCGATGCAGGCTTTAGAGTATCTCTTGAAAACTCTAAAACAACAATACGTATCGGCGTTCATTTTCTTTCAGATATTATTGGTATAAACAAAACAACTATCATTAGTGCTAACACTCAAAACTATTCAACCTATTACGACTTCTATGGCTATGCTATGGGAAAAAACGGAATACTAACAGAGACAAGTGGTTGTGGTTACATTAGACTTGCCTTAACTATAAATAATAAAGAACGAATATCATACACCTACTCTAATAAAACTCGACAAGTGGGGAATGGTGAAATAATATATTTAACTGATTAAATATGATTGACTTACTAATATATCTATTCACTGTATCTGTCTCGCCCGGTCCAAATACAATAATGAGCTTCTCAAATGCAACAGAAAAAGGTTTGAGAAAGGGTATATATCTTAACTATGGAATGCTAGTAGGAATATTTACTATCACTACTATTTCTTTTATCTTCGTCTCTTTCCTTTCAAAGCTAATTCCTAGTCTTAATACTATTCTTCAAATATTTGGTATTGTCTACATACTTTATTTAGCATGGAAAATGTATCAAAAAAGTGTAAACCTAGAAGAGAGAAAGGAAGGTAGTTTTAGAGATGGTTTTCTAATGCAATTAGTAAACGTAAAAGTAATGATGCTCTCTCTTACTAGTATTTCTTCCTTTATTCTCCCCCTCTCTTACCCCCCATTTACTAGCTACTTAGTCTCTCTACTAATACCAACAACTTGTTTCTTTACAGGACTAGTTTGGGCTGTAGCTGGTTCATTTTTAAAAAAGATTTATAAGAATAGAGAAAAAGAAGCAAATATCATATTTGCACTCTCTTTATTACTGCTAGCTATCAAGAATGGAGCTACATTAATAAAAGGTTTGTTTTAAAAAAGTTAAATCATTGTAAAAATTAAGTTAAAACCCGCTTTATAAAAAAACAAGTATTTGATAATCAAATGGTTATATGTGAAAATTTCCTAGTAAACTAAAAAAGGAGGGCTCAATGAGCGTTAATATTGAAGCCTTAATTATCGTTGTTGCATACCTACTTGGTATGTTAGTTATTGGTTATGTTGTAGGAAAACTTAAAATTAAAGACGCAGATGACTACATGCTCGCAGGAAGAAGAATGGGACTATTTATGGTAGCCTTCTCTCTATCTGCTAATAATATTGGTGGCGGTAGTACAACTGGTTTAGCAGGAAAAGCCTACACTACATGGGGCATGAGTGCTATATGGTATGTTCTCGCAGCTTCTATTGCAATGATTCCTCTTGCATACTTCGCACCAAAAATCAGAAAGACAATGGCTGTAACAATTCCTGAAGTTATTGGTAGAAGATTTGGTAAGTTTAGTTCTGGTTTCTCAGCAGTTCTAAATATCCTTGCTCTCTTCTGTCTCACATCTTCACAGGTAGCAGCATCTGGTTCTGTTGTTTCTGTATTAACAGGCTTAGATACAAGACTCTGTATGATTATTGCTGGTATCGTAATCATCGCATACACAACATTTGGTGGTATGATTGCAGACCAGGTTTCTGACCTTATTCAGTTCATAATCATTCTTCTCGGTTTAGCTATTGCAACACCATTCGTTATTAAAGGCTGTGGTGGTTGGAGTGCAATTGCAGCTAAGCTTCCTGAAGGACAGACAGATTTCACAAAGATCGGTTGGGTTGTAATTATTGGATACATTTTCAACTACTTCTGCACATTCCTTTCAGGTCCTGAAATGATCAGCCGCTTTGAAAGTGCTAAAGATGAAAAGACAGCTTTCAATGCAAGTATCCTTTCAGCTATCTTAATGGCTGCTATGGCAGTATTCCCAACTCTTCTTGGTCTTGCTGCTCTTTCTGTAAAGGATGCTCTCGGCAATCCAGCTTCCGGTTCTGCAATGATGGCAGTAACAGAACAGTTCGCACCATCTATTATCACAGGTCTTGTTTCTGCTGCAATCATCTCTGCAACAATGAGTAGTGCTGACTCTAACCTTCTCTGTATGTCTACAATGTTCATGAATGACCTTGTTAAGCCATACTCAAAGAAGTCATTTGAAGGCATGAACGAAGTTAGAGTAACTAGAATCTGTAACGTTGCATTCTGTGCTGTTGCAATGCTTATTTCTCTACTTGGTATCAACATCGTAACAATGAATACATTTGCTTTCGCTATTCGTTGTGCTGGTCCTTTCGCTGCTTATGGTCTCGGTCTTGTCGTACCAAAGGCAACAAAGCATTCTGGTCAGATTTCTATCGTAACAGGTACTATCGGCGTTGTATTCTGGCAGATTCTCTCTGGTGGTGATTTCTACCTTGGAATTCTCCCTGTAGTATTCGGTTGTCTAGTTGGAACAGTTACATTCTTCCTTGTTAACTGGATTGAATGGCATCAAGGTGTAGAAGCAGCTCCTTCTGCATATATTGAATAATTGGATACATAAAAACTCCTTTGCCACCCCTAAAACGGGGTGGCTTTTCAATAAAAAGCAAAAAAAACGCTCTAACTACTTGAAATTGTCTTCTTTTCAATGTATTTTTTCATAGTAACGTTAGTTAATGCGACCGTAGCTCACCTGGATAGAGCAAGTGCCTTCTAAGCACTAGGTAGTTAGTTCGAGACTAACCGGTCGTAAAAAAACCAGAGCTTGTAAGGGTTCTGGTTTTTTTATTTCCCATTCTATACTTTGAAGAAAAGATAAATGAGGTTACTTAATTTAATACGTAGATACTCTAGCTTTTTCTTTACTAGAAGATGAATCACGCTCGAATAGAATATTAATTCTAAGATTAGTAATCTTACCATTACCACAATCACAAATTTAAAACTGTAAGATTTTAGATATTTCTCTAAGAAGCTTAAGCATCAAGAAAAAGAATAAAGCAGAAGAAGCTACTAGGCTCAATAATACCTTCGATAGACCTTGTAAAAAGAAAAGATTTGTAGAGCAAAGTATTATTATTAGTTAGAGTAAGTGAATACTATTGAAGGCTGTATTCTTTTATCTAAGCCATCGATGTATACAAGATTAAGAGTAAGAGATGAATCAGCATAATTAACAAAGATAGTAGTACTAACACTATCACTAATTTCGTTAGTCTTACTTACTTCTCTTGTGTACGCTATTCCAAATTGGAGTAAAACATCCTTTAATAGCTGGAGTGTTAAATCTCCTTGCACTTTCACTGTTTTGTCTAATCCTTCCAAGCCTATTCCACGAATAGTGAGAGCAAATCTTGGAATAAGATATTGCAAGTCACCATCCTTATTATACTCATTTCCCTCATAAGAAAAGCCGAGGCTGGTATTACCAATAACATTATCAAAGAATGAAAATGTCGATGTTGATACAAAATCATCAACAACAAGTGCTATTGAATAATTCTTGTAGAAAAAGAGAGAACCAAAATTAACATTAAAACGTTCAGAGTCTTTCATTTTCTCATAAGGGCTAAAGAAGCTGTTACCAACTACTTCAACAATATTTGTACTTTGTTTATAGAGTCTAGAAACAGAGTTACCTCCCCCTATTCTAGCTCCAAAGGAAAGCATATTAAAAAAAGAATAAGCAAATCCTATCTCAACATCAAAGCCAGCAAAATAATCAAAATATGGAGTATTTTCTACTAATACTCTGTTATCAAGAGCATTTGAAAATTTCGCACTAAGGGCAACGTTTCCACTAATAACTGTTCCTTGAACTTCATTTTTAAGATTTTGATAGTAAGATAATCTTTCGTTTGAAAGTATTGATAAATCATAGGACTCACTTAGAGCTTCTGAAACACTATATTTTTTACCATTATTAACAAGAACAATTGTGCTTGGGTTGAGGAAAATATCCTTTATATTACCGTAGTACGAAATACTATCGAGTGCACTATATTTATATGAATCTAGACTTGTATTTGTTAACAATGCACTATTCTCTGCAAAGAGAGAAATGGAGATAAGAACAAAAAAACAAAAACAGATAAAGCGCCTCATATTTTGAGTATAGAACAATTGTTTATAATTGTTAATTATCCAATTTACATTCATAATTCAGTTATGGGTTCTGTGTTCTTCCATATTGATTTAGATGCTTTTTTTGCTTCAGTTGAATGCTTAGATCATCCTGAGTTTCGAAATAAGCCATTAATTATAGGAGAGGTCGGTCCAAGATCTGTTGTCTCCACCTGCTCTTATGAGGCAAGAAAATATGGTGTACATTCTGCTCAGCCTATGTCAACAGCCCTAAGGCTATGTCCAAATGCTATCTGTGTCTCGGGTAACTACCATAGATACAGTGAAAAGTCTAAAGAAGTAATGGCTATAATTAAAAACTTTGCACCAGGCTTCTTACAGGTTTCAATAGATGAAGCATTTCTAGATTTATCAAATATGGAGCGAATTTACCCATTACCTGGAAAAGCTGCCAGAAATCTTAAGGAAGAAATATTAAATCAAACAGGCTTAACAGTATCAATTGGTGTTGCATCCTCACGCTTTATCAGTAAGCTTGCTTCTGACTACCATAAGCCCAATGGTCTAACAATAGTACCAAGAGGAAAAGAGATAGAGTTTGTTGATGCAGTGGGACTAAAAAAGCTTTGGGGTATAGGAAAAAGTACACTAGAAGCTTTAAACAGAAAAGGAATATATACAACACAGAATTTAAGGTCATATTCTTTAAAGGAATTGCAAAATATGTTTACACCATCCTCTAGCGAGTATCTATTTTCTGTCTCTAGAGGGATTGATCCAGGAATATACCAGGGAGAGGCTAAATCACATTCTATTAGTGAAGAACGAACCTTCTATCCTGACCTTTATGGAGAAGAAGCAATAAACCAAAAGCTATTAGAAATGTCTATAAGCGTAATGTTTAGAGCGCTTGAAGAAAAATTAGTATCACGTACTGTAACAGTAAAGCTACGCTACGGCGATTTCACAACATATACAATTAGCGAAACGCCCTCTTCTGGTATTTACTCTTCCGACGATGTATACCAAATTAGTAAACGTCTATTGTTCTCTAAATACAATAATAGCGGCATAAGACTACTTGGTATAACAATGGGTAATTTATATAAAGCAGAAGAACCTGAGCAGGGTGAATTTTTTGCAGAAAAACAAGAAAAGCTAAGAAAGCTAGAAAAGGCCGTACTATCCTTAGAAAAGGATGGAAAAAAGGTCACAAGAGGCGCAACAATGAAAAAGGAATAATTGTATCCCCTCTTTCATTTTGATATCATTTAGAAATGCTTTACATCTGCTTAGTCGAACCGGAAATACCACAAAATACTGGAAATATTGCAAGAACAGTTATGGCTTTAAATGCCACTTTAGTTCTCATCCATCCACTTGGCTTTAAGCTAGATGAAAAGAGCGTAAGAAGAAGTGGCATGGATTATTGGAAGGATGTTCGTCTCATAGAATATCCATCTTTTGTTTCCTTTATGGAAAAAATGAAAAATAATACGCTTTTTTTCTTCTCTTCCTATGGCATAAATACATATACAGATATAAATTATTGGGAGAAAGAGGATGTGTATCTAGTATTTGGAAAGGAATCAGTAGGACTAGGCGAAGATATAATAAAAAAGTACTACTCTAGTACAGTAAGAATACCGATGGTAGAAAATGCTAGATGTCTCAATCTTTCTAATAGTGTTGCTATTGCTTCTTATGAAGCGATGAGACAAAATAACTTTAAAGGCCTCAAAGGAGGAAGAAATGATTAAAGTTGGTATTATTGGTGCAGGAAATATGGGTAGCGCCATTGCCTCCAGCCTTGAAAAAAAGAAAGATTATAATGTCTATTTATTCAATAGAACAAAAGAGAAAGCAGAAAAAGTAGCAAGTGAAAAATCTATTACTGTTCTATCGTCCATTAGCGAGATGAAGGAGCTGGATGTAATTATACTTGCAGTAAAGCCACAGCAAGTATCATCTATTTATCCACTTCTATCTTCTTTTAAATCTCCACTCTTTATTTCTCTTTTAGCAGGAGTCACCTTAGAAGAATTAAAGAAAAACCTAAAAAACGAAAAGGTTGTTCGCTTTATGCCAAACATTGGAGCACTCTCATCTGTTTCTGTTACTGCGCTCACATATTCTGAAGACCTTTCAACTGTCGATAGAAAAATAAGCCTCGATATTGCTAGAAGCTTTGGCTCTGCTTTCTTTTTGGAAGAAAAGCTTTTTAATGCTTTTATTGGTATCTCTGGTAGTGCTATAGCATTTGTATTTGAATTCATGCATTCTCTTGCACTTGCTGGAGTAAGAGAAGGAATAGGATACAAAGAGAGCTTAGAAATTGTAGAAGAGACAATAAATAGTGCTATAAAGCTACAGAAAACAACAGAAAAGAGTGCAATAGAGCTTGAAACTATGGTATGCTCTCCTAAAGGAACAACTATTGAAGGATTAAAAAAACTAAAAGAGCTAGGCTTTGAATTTTCTGTAATGGAAGCTGTAAAAGCAATAACAGATAAATGTAAGGAAATAGAAAATAATACAAAACAATAAGGAAGAGAAAATGATAGATATTAAAGAATTAAAGACAAGACGCGACGAAATAAAGAAGAATATTGAAGATCGTTACATGAACGTTGATCTTGATGCAATTATTGAGATCCAGGATGAAAGAGCTACTCTATTGTTAGAGGTTGAAAACCTACGCAGCAAGCGAAATGAAACAGCTTCAAAAATGAAAGGTAAGCTCGACAAGGAAACAAGAGACAAATATATTAGTGAAGGAAAGGCTATAAAAGAAGAGCTAGCTGAAAAAGAAGCAAAGCTAACAGAGCTAGATACTCTTTTCCAAGAAAAGGTTAGAACTATACCTAACTACGCTTCCCCTCTTGCGCCAATCGGTAAGGAGGACAAGGATAATCTTGCTATAAAATTTGTTGGAGAGCCAAGAAAATTCTCATTTAAGGCAAAAGACCATGTAGAGCTTGGTGAAGAATTAGATATCTTAGATTTCGACAAAGGTGCAAAGGTCTCTGGCCAAAAGTTCTACTACTTAAAGAATAAAGCAGTTATTCTTCAAATGGCTCTAGAGCGCTATGCTATGGATATTGTTCTAAAGCATGGCTTTACTCCATTCATTACTCCAGACATTGCAAAGGAAGAGATATTAAAGGGAATTGGCTTCAATCCTAGAGGAGAAGAATCTAATATTTACACAATCGAAGGAACAGATTCTTGTCTTGTTGGAACAGCAGAAATCACACTTGGTGGATACTATAAAGATACAATTCTCAACAAAGAAGACCTTCCAATCAAAATGACAGGTCTCTCTCATTGCTTTAGACGCGAAGCCGGTGGCGCTGGTCAATATTCAAAGGGGCTATACAGAGTTCATCAATTTAGCAAGCTTGAAATGTTTATCTATTGTCTACCTGAAGAATCAGAGAAATTCCATCAGGAGATTCTTTCAATTGAAGAAGAAATATTCTCTGGCTTAAAGCTTCCTTACAGAATTGTAGATACTGCAACAGGTGATTTAGGCGCTCCTGCTTACCGTAAATTCGATATCGAAGCTTGGATGCCAGGAAGAGGAGATGAAGGCGAATATGGTGAAGTAACAAGTACATCTAATTGTACTGATTATCAAGCACGAAATTTAAACATTCGTTATCGTGATGATGACGGAAAGACAAAGTTCGTCCATATGCTCAATGGTACAGCAGTTGCTCTATCTAGAGCTCTCGTTGCTATAATTGAAAACTATCAGAACGAGGATGGTTCTATCTCAATTCCAGAGGCTTTAGTTAGTTACACAGGCTTTAATCTAATCGAGAAAAAGAATAAATGAAAAGTGCTTTAATTACTGATTTCTATGAATTAGCAATGATGCAAGGGTTCTTTCTACAAAAAAAGAACCCTCGCGTTGTCTTTGATATGTTCTATAGAACTAATCCATACCAAGGTGGATATACTATCTTTACCGGTCTTGATACTTTAATAAAAATACTGGAAGAATTCAGCTTTTCAGAAGACGATATATCATATCTACGTTCATTAAAAACATTTGATGAGAGCTTTTTATCATTCTTATCAAGCTATCATTTCTCAGGAGACTTATATAGCTTTGAGGAAGGTACGGTTGCATTTCCTGGAGAGCCTCTAATAAGAATTGAAACAACAATGATGGATGCAATCATAATTGAATCAATCCTTCTTAATACAATAAACTTTCAAACACTTATTGCGACAAAAGCGGCAAGAATGAAGATTGCAACAAAAAATAAAGGCGCAATAATGGAATTTGGACTGAGAAGAGCTCAAGGAGAGGACGGAGCTCTATCGGCAACACGAGCCTGTTACATTGGTGGCTGTGATGTAACAAGTAATACATATGCTGGTAAGTATTATGGTATTCCTGTTAGCGGAACGATGGCTCATTCTTGGATAATGCTCTATGACTCAGAGTACACAGCATTTAGAAAGTTTGCAGATATTTATCCAGATAATTGTGTCCTTCTTATTGATACCTATGATACTCTTGGTAGTGGAATAGAAGCTGCAATCAAGGTAGGCCTAGAGCAAAAAGAAAGAGGCAAAAGAATAGGAGTTAGAATCGATAGTGGAGACCTCTCCTATCTAACAAAGGCTGTAAGAAGGAAGCTAGATGAAGCAGGACTTGAGGATGCAACAATCTGCATTTCTAATGATGTTACAGAAGAAATCATCCTTAACCTTGTTAACGACGATGCACCAATTGATAGCTGGGGCATTGGAACTAACCTTGTAACTGGTGGCACTCAAGCTGCGCTAGGTGGTGTATATAAGCTTGCAGCAAAAGAAGAAGACGGAGTGTTTATTCCAACATTAAAAATCTCTTCTAGTTATGAAAAGACAACAAATCCTGGAATAAAAAATGTCTACCGCTTCTTCGATAAAAATGGTCAAGCACTAGCAGACCTTATTGCACTTGAGGATGAAGAAATAAAAATGGGAAGTAATCACACATTCTACCATCCATTCTCTACCGGTGATATGTTTATAATGCGTAAAAACTCTTATTGCGAAATAAGACCACTACTTATCAAAATGATGGAAAATGGAAAGAGAATAAAAGCATCTCCTTCCTTAAAAGAGATACAGAACAAAGTTAAAAAGGAGCTCTCTCATTTTGATACAAGCTATAAACGACAGATTAATCCTCATATATACAAGGTTTCTCTAACAAGGAAACTTAAGGATTTAAAGCATAGCTTAGTACTTCAAGCAAAAATAAAAGAGGAATGATTAATTCCTCTTTTTTACTTTCCTATTCATCCCATCTTTCAATTAGTGCAAAAAAATCTATCTTTTGCATTTTAATTTGCTTGTTCTTTACTTCACCATTAAGGATTGCTTTATCAACATAAGGTTTCCATTTTACAACAAGGTTTTTCCCCGCAATATGACGTATAGACAGTGCCTTTGTATAAAAACGATTCATTCCGCTACACTCAGATCTATCTTCAATAACAGAGACTCTTTTAGGAAAGCGGAAAGCTAGACTGCTAGTTACTTTAATACTATAGCCAAAGAGCCATGCTCTAACACCTATATCAAGAGTTTGATAATACTCACTTAATATCTCTTCATCGTAACTCTTTAAACGCTGGAAAAGGGCCCTATCGTAAAGCCCTACTCCCAAAATTGGATAGAGTGTTTTTTGTGGTATATCACTTTCAATTTCAGGTTGAAATGGTTGAGGCTCAATTTCCTTTCCTCTTATATATGGAGCTCTTATTGTTGGCATTACCTCCATATCTAGAGAGAGTAAAACAGGACTAATAGAAAAAGGATGATCTTTATCTCCCATAATTGAAAGAAGAGCCTCTCCATTGAATGCAACAAGCTCCATATCTGTTCTTACAACAAGAAAATAATCTGTGTAGCATTCGTCTGCTAAAGCATTAATGTATTCGCCTGTTGTTGTATCATTACTGAAGATAACAAATGTTACTTCAGGGTACTTTTGTTGTATATCATATTCTTCCATTTTATATTCTGTAGTAAGAACATAGAGTGAAAGATTCATATTCTCCATATACCAAGAGAGAGTTAGCTCTAAATCATTCTTATCACCAAAATCCAGAATACCAATAGCAAACTGTTTCTGCTTATAAAGAGAAGAAATTCTGAAACCTAAATCCTGCTTGCGAAATACGATTCTGTATTTACTCATATATTGCGCTATCCCCCGGTCTAAATACAACCTTATGCCCATCTTTAATAATAGATTCTATATCTCTAGTTGAATGACCTTTAATTAACAAAAGTGAAGAAGAATTAAAGCTAGTAATAGCTTTCATAATAATATTACCATCTTTATCCTTTATTGAGATTACATCGCCTTCACTAAAGACACCTTCAACACTAATAATGCCAGAAGGTAGAAGAGATTTATGATCAACAGTTAAAGCTTTAATTGCACCATCATCAACAATAACAGAGCCACTTGAGGGTGTATTAATAATCCATCTTTCTTTTTGAGAAATACGGGAAAGAGGGAGAATATATGTTCCACATTCTTCTCCTTTCATTATCTTAATTAGAATATCCTTTGTGTAACCGGAAGCAATTATAGTACCACACCCGCCACGCTGTGCAACCTGTGAAGCCAGCAATTTTGTCTTCATTCCACCGGTAGAAAACATAGATCCCTTTCCCTTTGTAGAGGATAGAAGCTCTGGTGTTATTTCCTTCACTTCCTTAATGAGCTTTGCTTCTTTATCTAACTTTGGATTAGCTGTATATAAGCCATCAATATCTGTAAGTAATATCAATAATTCAGCATCAATCTTTGAGGCACAATAAGCACTCATTCTATCGTTATCACCAAAGTTATTGCCAATTTCAGCTGTAGAAATGACATCGTTTTCATTAAAGATTGGAACAACATCTAGCTCTAAAAGGGTATTCACACAGCTTCTTATATTATTGAAGCTTTTGCGATTATTTAAAACCGAACGAGTAATAAGAAGCTGAGAAGTAAGAATCTTATGACGCGAAAACTCTCTTTGCCAAGCTTCCATTAATACTGGTTGTCCGATAGAAGCACAGGCCTGTCTTAGAGGAATACTATTTACGCTACTTTCATGCTTTAGAGCTTTAGCACCTAATCCTACAGCACCAGAGGAGACAAGTAGAATTTGATAACCCTTTTTCTTTAAAAGTGCTATTTGATCTACTAAATCCTTTATTCTTTCTCTGTTAATACCACTCTTATCTGAAAGAAGAGCAGTTCCTATCTTTACAACAATTCTCTTAACAGAAAAAAAGTCTCTCATACTAGTTCCTTGTATTTAAACGTTCTTGAACCGTTTTTAGAATAATCTGAAACGCATTCACCATTTCCGCACAAAATCCATTTTGTTGTCATTAATCCATCTAAACCAACAGGACCTCGAGCATGGAGACGTGAAGTTGAAATACCTACCTCAGCACCTAAGCCAAATCTAAAGCCATCTGCAAAACGAGTAGAACAATTAACAAAAACATCAGCACTATCTACATTTTGAATGAAAAAATCTGCATTCTTTTTATTATTAGTTACAATTGCATCGGTGTGTCCCGAACCATGTTTTAAAATGTGCTCTACCGCTTCTTCAACGCAGCTCACTACCTTTATTGCACATTCTTTTCTCAAATACTCTTTATAATAATCCTCTTCATTACTTAAAATGCCATAAGGAAAGTAAGGAAGAGAGTATTCATCACAATGAACAATAACATTTTTTTTCTCAAATGCACGAGAAAGAAGTGGTAAAAAATGAGAGGCTATTTTCTTATTAACCAAAATAGTTTCAGTGCTATTACATGCTTCAGGATAATTAGTTTTACCATCAATAACAATTCTTAAAGCACCATCATTTTCTATCTCTTCGTCAACGTATGTTGTGCATAAACCTTCACTGTGTCCCATTACAGGAATACGAGTGTTATCCATAACAAAGCGTACAAAGGAGGAAGAGCCACGAGGAATTATTAAGTCTACATACTCTTCTGCTTTTAAAAGCTTTAAAACATCTTCTCTCGTCTCAAGTAAATATATCCAATTTTGAGAAAAGGATAGACTAGAGGTTGCCTCTTTAATTAGATTATATAGCAAAATATTAGAATACTTTGCTTCTTTTCCGCCTTTAAGAATGATACCATTACCACTCATTAATGCTAAGGCTGCTATCTGAACTAAAGCATCTGGTCTTGCTTCAAATACCATGCCTATAACACCTAAAGGAAAGGTTCTCTTCTCTAAGATAAAATTATCATCAATTTCTCTTTTTTCTCGAGTTTTTCCGATAGGATCGGGTAAGGAAGCAATCGTCAACAAGCCCTTTAAGCAAGAATCTATCTTTTCTTCAGAAAAAAGGAGTCTATTAGCTAAAGCGCTATCTTCCTTTTTAGCGTTATCTAAATCCTTATCATTCTCTTTCTTAATAAGATCTCTGTTAAGATTTAAAGTATCATAAATATTAAGTATTGCTCTTCTTCTCTCTTCATAAGAGGAACGAGCTAAAAGACGAGATGCATTCTTAACTAAGCCAAAGTATTCTTCCATACCAAAATTTTAAATAAAGAGAATTTCTCATTCAATCATTCTTTGATAAATAATTGTCAATTGCTTCTAAAACAGCACCACCAATAGCTCTTGCCTTATCACTTATAGTAGTATGGTCTACACTTTCACCTCTTGGATCTATATCTGCTATCTTAAAACCTTTAGGAATTTGTAAATCAGAGTGCAATAGGCCTCTAAGCTTTCCACTTATAGACGCAAAAACGGGAGTTGAGTCAACATAGGCAATAACTTCTCCCTTTTCAACAATATCTCCAATCCTTGCTACTTCCTTAAACACTCCACTGTTTTCTGAGTGTATTACTCTCTCTTTTCCAACACCACCAATAATAGCCGGAATTCCAGTGTTTTCTAAAGCAGAACCTGAATAATATACCTGTCCAAGCTTATGTCCTCTCATAGTTTCAATTACACAATCGCAGTCAATTCCTGCAACAAAGCCAGGCCCTAGAGCTACAACAAATGGTGCCATATCAATAGTTGTTCCAAGGTTTTTCTTTGCAATGATTGCATCAACAACTATTTCTGGTTTCAATTCGTTTATACTCTCCC
The DNA here is from genome assembly GCA_964563815.1 of uncultured Spirochaetaceae bacterium. GTDB lineage: Bacteria > Spirochaetota > Spirochaetia > Sphaerochaetales > Sphaerochaetaceae > Ornithospirochaeta. The sequence goes on along the minus strand of CAZLYD010000004.1, from coordinate 34,498 downwards.
CTTTTTTATCAACGAGAAGAGCAACTTCTCCCTTCTCTATCGTAGAGAGTGCCTCCTCTAAGCTCTTAGAGTAGTGACACCTTACACCCTCTATCGAAACATCTCCCTCATAAAGAGCGGAAGCAAAAGAAATATTGCGCCTTATTACTGTAGGATAATCTGTCTCTAAAGCAATAATTTTGTATCCTGCCTTTCTCAGTCTTACTATTGTTCCTGTAGCTAAATCACCCGCTCCCCTAACAATAACAATTCTCTTTTTCCAATCTTTGTGACTTATAGCACTCTTTTTATTAAAGGTGGAAAGAACTTCACTAGCAACGGAAAGCGCTATCTCTTCTACTGTCTCTTCACCCATATCCAATCCCATAGGAAGATGAATTCTCTTATCCTGCTCTATAATTCTTCTTTTACGAGACGAGAGAATACCAATATAGAAACAAGGGGAAGAAATAAAGAGAGGAAGAGTAGAATCAATCGTTTCTGGAATAGTATTTATAATGGCAGTATTACTATTAATTACTAAATTCTTAAAACCATCTGGAACAGAAGAAAGTATTCGATTAGCATTTAGAAACCTAGAAGAAGTTAAGAGTTCCTCTCTTTCATCTATAATAGTTATGTTCCATTCTAGGAATGAAAATATATCATATAGAGCCTTAGAAACATGTCCAGCACCGATTATAACTACACTTCTGTCTTTTATTGGAATATCTATCATAACACTCATCTCTCCACACTCTCTTACTTTTACACTTACTTCACCACCCTTACCAACACGTAGAGCAGTAAGTGCTTTCTCAACGCATTCAGCTTCCTGCCTTCCTCCACCAATTGTTCCAAGTGTTGTTCCATCCTTAAAAACCGCCATCCGTCCTTCTTTTCTACTTACTGTTCCCTTAGTTGAAATAATTGTCAGAAGAGCGAAAGCTTCATTCATTCTTTCTTTTTCTTTTAGTGAGTCAAAGAGTTTCATATATTATTCCCTCTTTTTCGCTACAAATATATGCTTTTACATAATTAGGTAATTTGATCTCTTTAATAATAGGAAATCTTTTTTCGTACTCTTCATCTCCGCCATTAAAAAGAAGAATATTCCTAGTCTCCTTTTTCATTCCCTTACATAGTCCTTCAGGGCTTGATACATATTCTTCTAGATATTCTTTATCTATCACAAGATCCCTTGGATCACCAAAGGCAACATCCTCTGTTTTTTTACCAATAGCCCATAATCCAGCTATTGAAACTATAGCTGTTGTACTTTTCCAGATTACAGGGTCTCTCTCTGTATGGTACTTAATTGGTCTATGTCTAGAGCCATCAGCTTCAACAATTGTAACATCATAACGGTTCTTAATTTCGTCTATCTCGTCTTCTCCTGGAGATATTAGCTTATCTCTTTTTTCATCATAAGAACCAAAAAGAACTACCTCGTTTTTTTCTGGATAATAATCCTTAATTAGAGAAAAAGAAGGAAAATACTTATCCTCTCTGTATTCTTCCCGACTAGGAGGCGCTAGCTTTGTTGAAGTACTCAATAAAACAGAATACCCCTTACTCCTTAAATAAGAAGCAAAAAGGCACAAAAAGGTTGTTTTTCCACCGCCACCCATAACAGAAATAAAAGGCCGAGGCGAAAAAAGAAGTTCTTTTTCCATTATATTCCACAACATCATATGGAAAAATAATACTACAACTTATCTTCTATTGCCAATCTTCCATTCTCTCAAAAAGATGAGATAAATACTCTTCCCTTTCTTTTTTCTTCTTTTGTCGTTCGTAAAGTGTGACTGAAATACTATAGAAAGAAGAAAAAACAGAAGCCACAATAAAAAGCTTAGCAAACAAATCAACATGCCTTGTATAAAATGTTAAATCTTCCTTTTGGTAAAGAGGCACACTATATATTCCACTTGTCATAATGAATGGTTCAAGCTCATTTATTATTTCACCGCTTGGAAGAACAAGACATGTTATACCACTATTTGTAGATCTCAATAGTGGTCTTCTGTTTTCGATGGCACGGAAAATTGAGAGCTGTAAATGCTGCTTTTCTGCCTGCACAGATCCAGACCAAAAATCGTTAGATAGATTAATAAGCATATCTGCACCATTTTTTACAAACTCAGCATTTAAGTAACCAAACATATCTTCAAAGCATATAGGAGTAGAGAATTTTATTCCTTCATGCTCAAAAACAGTTGCTTCTTCCCCAACTTCCCACCATTTGTAATCATTAGCTAGAAGAATGTCATATAACCAAGGTAATTCTTTCTCATATGGGAAATATTCAGTAAAAGGAACTAGATGCTGCTTACGATATATTCCTTCTATTTTAGAAGAAGCAAATACAATAACTGTATTATAGGTCTTCCAATTCCATTCTCCACTCTCTAGTATTGGAGCAAGCTCTTTATCCTTAATTACACCTTCAGGATTACCTGTAATAAGCGGAACACCAAGGTTAGAGCCAAAGGAGATAAAATCATCAACAAGTGCACTTGTTCTAACATTATTTGGATAAGAGAGATGCCATCTAACGGAAGGAACGAATGCAGTCTCCGACCAAACAACAAAATCTGGATTATCAAGCATCGCTTCTTCTGTTAATTCTTTAAGATTTTCAAAATTCATTTTGTATTGGTTGTATCCACCCTTCCAAGTATCTGCTGAATGCTGAATTAATGCTACCTTTATAGTTTGTTTGGCTTCCTTATTATCATAGTAATTCTTTATAAAGCATCCACTTACCCAATTAAGCATAATTAACGAAAGAGAAATGAGAAAAGTAATTTTTTCTTCCTTTATACTCTTTTTTTCAATAATGTTTGCAAGAGAAGCCTGAGGTAAAACCATTATAAAAGCCAAGCCCCAAATACCAGTGATACTAACAATCTGAATAAAAGACGTATATTCATATATGGCAGATGTAATATTACCATACGGATAAGCAAGAAAGCCCTGCTGTGTAAGGTAAAGATAACTAGTATAGAAAAGAGCACTAAAAATTGAATAATGCTTTTTAAAGAGTAGTTTTGTTAATCTAAGAATAAGAAACAAAATTACATACTGAAAGCTCTCTAAAATTGGTGCTATTAGAATTGCTAAGGGATGGAAGGTCTCAAGCCAATAATTATAGAAGAGATAAAAAGTAAAACCATATATCAGGCCATAGAACCAAACAACAGAAAATGAAGAAGTAAATATAATCCAAAATAGTGGCACTAAGTAGAAAAAGGCAAGAAATGGAAGTCCATCTTCAATGATTTTTGATGGGAAAGCAAGAGACGCAATAAAAGCGGAAAAAATAGTAATTACTATATATAAAAGAAAGCGTAAAAAGCTCATTGTTTTTTTATTATTTTCTAACATAGAACTAAATATATATCATTTTCTGCGTTTTGTATGTCAAGAAAATATATAGTTTGTTTGTGTTAACTAACTTATTGCAATAAAAAGAAATAACTAAGCTATTGAACAATCTATCTCAGCTTCATAAAATGTAGCGATGACAAAAATTAAGAATAGAACAAGGATTATTAGGCAAACAACAATAATAACTATATCAATAAATGTTATTTTAGGAATAATTAAGCTTTCTATTGGTTTAATTTTGAGTTCTGTAGCTTTTCTCTCTGATGGTGTGAATAATATTACAGATAGTCTCTCATCATTTGTTACATTACTTGGCTATAAAGCATCTAAAAAAAGAGCTACAAAATCACATCCCTTTGGATATGGTAGAATTGAATATCTTTCATCTCTTTTTGTTGCTTGCCTTATTCTATTAACTGGTTTTTCATTTTTCTTTACTTCAATAAAAGCAGTTATAAACAAGACTACCCCACAGGAAATTTCAGCTTTAATGATTGTTGTGCTTTCATTTACAATTGTAGTTAAGGTAGCACTCTTCTTTTTCCTCAGAAAGGAAGGAAAGAAAGCAAATAGTGAGGCTCTTTCTCTTTCTTCCTTAGATTCTCTCTTTGATGCTCTAATAACGCTATTAACAGTAATATCATCACTATTATCTACACATTCCAAGTTCTCCTTTGATGGAAGTGTGGGAATAATTATCTCCATTTTCATCCTATACAATGGAATAAAATCCATCATCTCTACCAGCGATACGATTATTGGCAAAAGACCAGAGAAGGAAGAAATAGCACAAATAAGAGCAATAATAGCAAAATATCCACCACTTCTAGGTGGTTACGATATTCGTCTCCATTCTTATGGTCCAGACTCCACGATGGGTACAATAGATGTAGAGGTACCTTTTTCTGCTACAGCTGAGAGTGTATATGAAGCAATGGAAAAAGCAAAAAAAGAACTAAGAGAGACACTGAATATAGAATTTACGTTTGGTATGAATGCAGAAAACCAAGAAGATCCAAGAGTAAAAGAGATGATGGATAAAACCCTTCAATGCTTAAAGCTCTCATCTTCATACGTACTTGGCATACATGGCTTTCACGTTCACTTCGATGAAAAAAGAATAGAATTTGATGTCGTTGTAGATTTTCTTCTAAAAGATTGGGACGCATTTAGAGCAAACATGACAGAACTATTAGAACTACTCTTTCCAGATTATTCTGTCTCATTCAATATCGATCCCGACTACTCTTAAAGCAAAAAGAAGTGCTTTTTTATCTTGTTCAAAGGTTAATAGAGATAAAGCTTTGTCACACTCTACCCACATAGCTTCATCAATTTCTTCCTTTTGTGCTTTTATTTCACCTCCTAGATAAAAAGATGGAAAGAAATAAACAAGCCTTTTATCTGTCTTTTTTGGTGATTCTACACAGTAATATGTGCCACATATTTTTGCTTTTATTCCAGTCTCTTCTTCTGTCTCTCTTATAGCACATTCTTCTAGCCCTTCATTTCCTTCTATATGGCCCTTTGGAAAAGAAAAACGGTTACAATACTTAATAAGTAAGACTAAATTTTCCTTAAAAACTATACAACCAGCACTATCGATAGTATCCATATTTTAATTATCAGCAATACAATAGTATCGCTCCTTATTTCTAATTTCTGTCTTTCCCAAATATAGAGGAAAAGAATAGAGAGAAGAGAGCGTTTGACTATCTAAACTCTCTTTTTTGTCTACATCCTTTAGAATCTTTCCTTCTTTAAGAGCGATAATTCGTGTAGCGTAAGAAAGTGCCAATTCTGGTGAATGAGTAGAAAAAAGAACAGAATAACCATCGTCTGCTAGATTCATTATCCTATCCATCACAATATGACTATTAGCAAAATCAAGAGAGGCTGTTGGTTCATCCATAATAATTAAATTAGCCTTCTGAACAATGGCTCTACATAAGAGCATAAGCTGGCATTCACCTCCACTAATTTTACGTGCACCTCTATCCTTTAAATTTAGAATACCCATCGTCTCTAGGGCTTTTATTGCCTCTTTTTCCTCCTTTTCCCCTGGTAAATCGAACACTCCCATTTGGCTAGTTAAGCCCATCATAACTAGCTCTAAAACGCTATGATTAAAAACAGGATGAAAGGACTGCGGAATATATGCAATATAGCGAGCTCTTTCTTTATCTGTTAAAGAAAAAATGTCTCTTTCATCAATTGTAATAGAACCACGTTTAGGCTTTAAAAAGCCTAAAATACATTTAAACAAAGTACTCTTTCCAACACCATTTGGTCCTAATAAGGCAACGATTTCTCCTTTCTTTATAGAAAAAGAGATATCTTTTATTACATCTTTTTCTCCATAACTGAACGTAACATCCTTAAGACTAAGATTCACTTTTATTACCTCCAGTAATGATTAAGTATAAAAATAGAGGAGCACCGATAAAGGAAGTCAAAATACCTAGCGGAATTTCACCACTTGAAACAACACGAGCAATGTTATCAACAAGCATCAAGAAAGCGCCCCCAAAAATAAGGCTAGTTGGAATAGAATCCTTATAATTCTCACCAAAAATAAGACGCGAAAAATGAGGAATAACCAACCCTACCCATCCAATAATACCGCTTACAGAGACGGCACCGGCTGTCATAAGAGTAGCAAAAAGGATTATAAAAAACCTTAGTCTCTGGGTGTTTACGCCCATACTCTTTGCTTCTGCTTCAGAAAGAGTAAGCAAATTGATGCGCCATCTTAATAAAATAATAGGAACAAGCCCAAGAATAATTGGAATAGAAGCAAAGAGTAGATCCTTCTTTTTTATGGAAGAAAGAGAACCCATAAGCCAATATGTTATTGCTGGTAGTTGATTATCCGTATCTGCAATAAGCTTAATAAATGATGTTCCACTCGAAAAAAGAGAACTAATCATTACACCTGCAAGAATAAAAGACATAGTAGAATTAATTCTACTAGCCTTTGAAACAACAAGAGCTAAAAACACAGCGACAAGGCCAAAGGCAAAGGAAGAAAGAGTGATAGAAAAATAACTACCACCCATAATTATAGCAATAGAAGCCCCAAAGCCTGCCCCGCTTGAAGCACCAAGAAGATCTGGAGAAATCATAGGATTACGAAAGATTGCTTGAAATGAAGCTCCACTAACCGAGAGCGCAGCCCCGATAAGAAAAGCTGCAACAATACGAGGAAAACGAATATTTAAAACTATCGTTTCCTCTATAATTGTCCATGTTCTATTTAAGCTAAAATGACCAAAGCTTATATACTCCAGCGCTTTAGAGAAAAGGACTTTTACTGCGACAAAGGGAGAAACAGGATAACGACCAATGAGAAAGGAAATAAGAAAAATAATAATAGCAACACAAACTAAAATGATAAATGATATTTGTTTTCTTCCTTTCATTCTTTTCACCTAATGATGAGAATAACATAAAAAGAAGAGAAATCAAATGAATTGTTTTTAAAAACAATACGGTTTTTTTCTATCTCTCTTCTTTAAAGATAGCCAAAACAACACAATTGGCATTATCATAAGAACATGTACAGCGCATATGACGATAGATATTCAAAAATGCTTTATAGAAAAGCAGGAAAAAGTGGCCTAAAGCTTTCGGCTATAACACTTGGAATGTGGCACAATTTTGGCACAAATAGTGACTACAAAACAACCGAGGATATTGTAAAAGAAGCCTTTGACAATGGCATTACTTCATTTGATTTGGCTAATAACTATGGTCCAGAAAATGGAAGTGCCGAAATTAGATTCGGAGAAATAATAAAAAACAATTTCGCTTCCTACAGAGACGAGATGGTAATAGCAACGAAGGCTGGATACAATATGTGGCCAGGACCATACGGAGACGGTGGAAGTAAAAAATATCTTGTTTCTTCACTCAACCAATCACTAAAGAGATTAGGATTAGAGTATGTAGATATTTTTTATCATCATAGACCTGATGAAGAAACACCACTAGAAGAAACGATGGAAGCTCTTAGTAGCATTGTTAATAGTGGTAAGGCCCTCTATGTTGCTTTATCTAACTATGGAGAAGAGATTTTTGAAGCAAAAAGAATACTAGAAGAAAACTATCACATTTCTCCAATTCTTAACCAAGTAAGCTTTTCTATTCTAAATCGTCGAGGTGATAAAGACGGAACACTTTTCCCAAAATTAAAAGAAGAAGGAATTGGAATTGCAGCATTCTCTCCTCTTTCTCAAGGTCGTCTTACAGATAAATACCTAAATGGAACAATTCCTTCAGCCTCTCGTGCTCACGAAAATGGTTTCTTAAAGGAAAGTGATATTACTCCAAGCCTTGTTGCAGTTCTAAACATTCTTAACGATATGGCAAAAAAAAGAGGTCAGAGCTTAGCAGAGATGGCACTCAATTGGGATTTAGATATTGATGGAATGACAACAGTTATTGTTGGAGCAAGAAACAAAGAGCAGCTAAAGGGCTCAATAAAAACCATCTCAACTCTTTCTTCTTTTTCTGAAGAAGAAAAAAATGAGATAGAGAAATTAGTTGAAGATATCTCATTTAGAAGGTAAAAATGCTTAATTGCTCAATAAAACTAAAAATTGGAGATGAAGAAGGCTCTTTTTGTGGTCCTGGATTAATAGCATTACTAAAAGAGATAGACAACACTGGTAGTGTTGCAAAGGCTTCCTCTAACCTTGGTATATCATATTCAAAAGTTTGGAAGATGATAAATAGTAGTGAAGAGCGTTTTAAAACTACTCTTGTCGTTAGGTCAGCTGGCGGCAAGGGTGGTGGCAAGGCAGAGCTAACGGAAGAAGCAAAAGAGATATATCTACTATATGAAGAAATGGAAAAGAAGCTCCAAGAAGAGAGTACCTCTCTATTTTCAAATCTTTTTGATAAATACATATGATAAAAAAATGGTGGACTGAGGATAAAATCAATTGGTACGAAAGAAGTGCAAAGTACTCTTCCTTTCATGCGGATTTAGCTTCTGTAATAGAAGAGTATTTAGTAGAAAATGAGAGCGTTCTCGAGTTCGGATGTGGGCTTGGACACGTTGCATCAATCCTCTCTTCCTCTCACCCTACAATTGCTATAGATATAGACGAAGAAGTAATAAAAAGAGCAAGAGAAAGAGAAAAAAAGGACATTTTTCTTCACTATGATTACAGAGAATATAGAGAAAAGAAGGACGCTTTATTATGTATATTTTTTGGTAGGATAAAAGAAGAAGATAATCTTCCATTTCTCATGGAAAGAACGAAGCGTCACCTTATTTACATATACAGTGAGCATAGAGGACAAAGTGATAGTCTAAGGAGTCGTAAGAGTCCTACAAAAAAAGAAATGGAAGATTATATTAAAGAAAAGGGATATCCCTTCTCTTCATCCTCTCTCACTCTTTCTTTTCCTCAATACCTAAAAAGCGAGGAAGAAGCAGAGCTATTTATTAAAGCAACATATCCAGAGAATAAGACAAAAGAATATATGGAATATGTTAAAAAATCAGGAATAGAGGAATATCCATTTATTTTAGAAAACAAGAAAAAAATCATCCTCTTTGATATCTATAAAAAATAAACATTTCATCCTTTCATTTGTTTTTTAAATCATTTTTATTATTTTACAACTATAAGGAATAAAAAAATGGATAACAAAAAACAAAAAGATAATAACAATAAACCCTCGTTGTATATCCTATACTACGCAATAATTGTATTTACTCTAATAATCGTGCTTAATGCATTTATATTCCCTTTATTTATACAAGAGAAAATACAAGAAGTAAGCTACTCAGCATTTTTGGAAATGGTTGAAGAGAAAGAAGTAAAAGAGGTAGTCTTAAACACTGACTATATTCTCTTCTCTGCAGAAAAAGATAACACAACTAAAACATATAGAACTGCAGTATTTCCTGACAACGATCTCGTGGAGAGACTCAAGGATAATGATGTAATCTTTTCTTCCTATATAGAGCCAGAAGAGTCGCCTCTCGCTTCCTTCTTCTTTAATTGGATTATTCCTATCATTATTTTCTCTCTCCTTGGAAGATTCATCTCTTCCTTTATTACAAAAAAAGGAAACAAAACAAATGTATTAAACTTTGGTAAATCTAATGCAAAAATATATGCAGATGCACAAACTGGGGTAACATTTAAAGATGTACAGGGAGAAGACGAAGCAAAAGAAGCTCTAGAAGAAATTGTTAATTACCTACACGACGGGGAAAAGTACAAAAAAATAGGTGCAAAATTACCTAAGGGAGCCCTCCTTGTTGGTCCTCCGGGAACAGGTAAAACATTACTCGCTAAAGCTGTTGCGGGTGAAGCAAATGTTCCATTTTTCTCTATTTCTGGTTCTGAATTTGTAGAAATGTTTGTTGGAATGGGAGCTAGTAAGGTTAGAGATCTTTTTAAACAAGCCAATGAAAAAGCTCCTTGCATTATCTTCATTGACGAAATTGATACAATAGGAAAAAAACGTGATAGCTCTCCATACGGAGGAAACGATGAAAGAGAGCAAACACTGAATCAGCTATTAACAGAAATGGATGGTTTTGATCCAAATAAGAGTGTAGTCATTCTAGCTGCAACCAATAGACCAGAATCTTTAGACCCAGCACTTCTCAGACCAGGTAGATTCGATAGAAGAATAGAGGTTACACTTCCCACTCAACAAGGTAGAGTTGCAATCCTCAAGGTTCATGCTAAAGATGTGAACACTGACGATGATGTTGATTTTGAAGCTATCGCGCGTAGTACAAGTGGTGCCAGTGGTGCTGACTTAGCAAATATTATAAACGAAGCTGCCCTAAGAGCTGTAAGAAATGGAAGAGATAAGGTAACACAATCTGACTTAGAAGAAAGTGTCGAAACCGTTATCGCTGGAGCAGTAAAAAAGAATGCTGTTCTTGGAGAGGAGGAAAAGAGAATTGTAGCCTACCATGAGGTTGGACATGCTCTTGTTGCAGCAAAGCAAACAAATAGTGCTCCAGTAACAAAGATTACTATCATTCCACGTACCTCTGGTGCTCTTGGATATACAATGCAAGTAGACGAAGACGAAAAATATCTAATGAGTAAAGAAGAGATAGAGAACAAAATATCAACTCTAACGGGTGGGCGATGTGCTGAAGAGCTTATCTTTAATAAGATAACAACTGGAGCTTCAAATGATATTGAAAAAGCAACAGAGCTAGCAAGAAAGATGATAACAAAATATGGAATGAGTGAAAAATTTGGTATGGTATCTCTAGAAAATGAAACAAATCATTATCTGGGCGGAGATTCTACCCTAACCTGTTCTAGTGATAAAGCAAGAGAAATTGATGAGGAAGTCATCAAAACTATAAAAAACAGCCACGATAAAGCTATGAACATTCTTAGAGAAAATATCGATAAGCTCAATGAAATATCTCAATACCTATTAGACAAAGAAACGATAACAGGTGAAGAATTCATGGCCATATTAAACAAATAAAAGAGACCTGCAGGTGTAAAAGCCTGCAGTTTTTATTACAGCTATTCTTATTTTAGCTCAAACGAAATATACTCATCTTAATGAAAAAGAATAGTAGCATTTTTAAGTATCTCTCTTCATATAAAAAAGAAATAATTATTGCACCACTGTTTAAGCTTTTGGAGGCAATATTTGATCTTCTTTGCCCTCTTATTGTTGGCTTTATGATTGATTCTGATATTATCTATGGTGGTTATTCCAATATAATAAGGTACTTTATTCTTCTTCTAATAATGGCCTTTTTAGGACTTAGTTGTTCAGCTTTAGCACAGCTATTTTCCGCACGAGCAAGCGTTGGTTATGCAAAAACACTCAGAGAAAAGCTCTTTTTTCATATTAATACGCTCTCCTTTTCTGATATAGATAGAATAGGAGAAGATACTTTACTTACCACTCTCTCTTCAGATATCGAGCAAATACAGACTGGTGTGAATATGACACTACGTCTTCTTTTACGTAGTCCCTTCATCGTCTTTGGTGCAGCTATAATGGCATTAATAATAGACAAGACGATATCAATTATTTCCTTCGCTACTATTCCACTTCTCTCTCTTGTAGTTTTTCTTATCATGCGCTTTACTATTCCACTCTACTCTATTTCCCAAAAGAAGCTAGATAATCTCACAAAAAATGTAAGAGAAAGTACTACAGGAGTAAGAGTTATTAGAGCATTTTGCCAAGAGGAAGAGGAAAAGAAGGAGTTTAAAAAGGTAAACGAGAGTCTTACAAGGCTCAATACTTTCGCTGGAAAGCTTTCTGCTTTGCTAAATCCTTTGACATATACAATTATAAATATTGCAATCATTGTCTTAATAAGAAATGCTTCAATTAGAGTTAATTTGGGACTTCTTCCGCAAGGAGAAGTTGTTGCTCTATATAACTACATGTCACAAATAATTGTTGAATTAATAAAACTTGCTTCCCTTATCATTACAATAAATAAAGCACTTTCTTCAAAGAAGAGAGTAGAAAAGCTACTCAATACATCACCTTCTATTCTTTATCAAGAAGAAAAAGAACAAGAACAAAATACAGAAGAACAAATCGTTTTTGATCATGTCTCATTCTCTTACAATAATAGCGGTTCTCCTGTACTAAATGACATTTCCTTCACTATAAGGAAAGGACAAAAGGTTGGTATTATTGGAGGTACAGGAAGCGGTAAAACAACGTTAATTAATCTTATTCCACGCTTTTATGATACAACTAAAGGAGAAGTATTGATTAATGGAAGAAATGTTACAGCATATTCTAAAGAAAACTTAGTTAAGGCTGTTACAGTTGTTTCACAAAAAACAGATTTGTTTAAAGGTACAATAAGAGATAATCTCAAAATTGGAAACGAGAGTGCTCGAGAGTGCCAATTATGGGATGCATTATACATGTCAGCAATGGACAATGTAGTAAGAGAAAAAGGTGGACTCGATTACACTATAGAAGAAAAAGGCAGGAACCTCTCAGGCGGACAAAAGCAGAGGCTAAGCATAAGTCGAGCCATTGTAAAAAATTCAGATATTCTAATTTTAGATGATTCTTCCTCAGCTCTAGATTATAAGACAGATAGTCACATCAGAACTCAATTAAGGAAACTAAAGGACAAAACAATTATTGTTGTTTCACAGCGTATTGTTTCAGTTAAAGATTCAGACCTCATCATAGTACTAGACAAAGGAAGAATAGTTGGAATGGGAAAGGATGAAGAACTAATGAAGGACTGTGATATCTACAAGGATATCTACTCTACACAGTTCAGAGAAAAGGAAGAAACGAGATGAAAAATAATAATACTAAAAAGCTGCTATCATCATTACTTCCATATTTAAAAAGACATAGCATATTCCTCATTTTTTCCTTTGTACTCTCCTTTATAAGTGTAATACTAAGTCTCTATGTTCCTATTTTGTTTGGAAATGCAATAGATACTATCGTAGGAGTAGGAAATGTAGATTTTGCCTCTCTTTCTTCTTTCCTTATTAAAAGTGCAATTTGCATAATTCTTCATGCTCTAACAGTTTGGCTAATGAATTCCATTAATACCAGCATTTCATATTCTGTAGTTAAGGATATAAGAAACGAGGCTATAGAGCACATAAATAAACTACCTCTTTCTTATCTAGATGCTCATCCCTCTGGAGATATAATTACCACAATTATTAATGATACAGATATTCTCTCTAGTGGATTATTGCTTGGTTTTTCACAATTCTTCACCTCTATAATTACTATTGTTGCAACAATTTATTTCATGTTCACAAAAAATATTATAATTTCTTTAATTGTAATTATCCTCACTCCACTAACCTTTATAGTTTCATCCTTTATTTCTCGTAAAAGTTTTAACCTATTTAAAAAACAGAGCAATATGAGAGGAGAAGAGAATAGCTTTATTAATGAGATGATTTCCTCTATAAGAACTGTTAAAGCATATGGATATGAAAAAAAGAGCATATCTCGTTTTACAGAGATCAACAATGAATACTCATCCAGCAGTGAAAGTGCTGTCTTTTATAGTAGCTTAACTAATCCTTGTACAAGATTTGTTACTAATATTATTTATGCTCTAGTTGCTCTTTTTGGCGTTATTGTCATTTCAAAAAATCTCTTGAGTGTTGGAGGCTTAGTCGTAATGCTCTCTTATGCAAAGGAATATATGAAGCCTTTTAATGACCTTAGCGCAGTAAGAAGTGAATTACAAAACTCATTCTCTAGTTTTAGCCGTATTCTTTCTCTCCTTAGTGCAAAGGTTGAAGAAAAAGAGAGTAGCAAGAAGCTAGAAAAAGCAGAAGGTAATATTAGTATCGAAAATGTCAGTTTCTCTTATAGTAGTGAAAAAAAGCTAATTGAGGATCTTTCTCTAGATGTAAAAAAGGGCACAAGAGTTGCTATTGTTGGTCCAACTGGTTGTGGAAAAACTACATTTATTAATCTACTTATGAGATTCTATGATCCTAATTTAGGTTCCATAAAAATTGATGGAATAGACATTAGAGATATAACTAGACACTCTTTACGCTCTTCTTATGGTATGGTTTTGCAAGACACATGGATTAAAGAAGGAAGCGTAAGAGAAAATATTGCTTTTGGTAAAAGAGATGCAAAAGATGAAGAAATAATAATGGCTGCAAAGGCATCTCACTCATGGGACTTTATCGAGCATCTTGAAAATGGTTTAGATACGATAATAAATGAAAACAGCCTCAGCAGTGGACAAAAGCAGTTGATATGTATATCTAGAGTCATGCTACTACAACCACCAATTCTAATTTTAGACGAAGCCACAAGTAATATAGACACAAGAACAGAAGTCTTAGTACAAGAAGCTTTCTCTTCTCTTATGAAGAATAGAACAAGCTTTATAGTTGCACATCGCTTATCTACAATTAAAAATGCTTCTATTATTCTTGTAATGAATGATGGCAAGATTATCGAAAAAGGAAACCATGAAGAGCTCTTAAACAAAAAAGGCTTCTACTACAATCTCTATAATAGTCAATTTGTCCAAGCATAAAGACTTAACAATGAAAAAAGCAATCCCAAGAGGATTGCTTTGTGTTTAAGTTAACGCTTTATAGTATTCTTTACTCAGCACCAAGAAGTGAACCTTGTGTAACTGGAATAGGACCATATTGATAAGTAGATACATATTGACCATTCCACTTTTCAACTCTTTCCTTCTCAACTTCAATTTTTCTTAGTTCAATCTCAACCTCAAGGTTCTCTGCAATCTTCTGATTATAGTAAGCAAGGGCATCTGCTGCCACCTTCTTAGCTTCAGCTTCAAGCTTTGCAACCTCCAAAGCTGTTTCTGCTGCAACAAGAGATTTCTCTTTCTCAGCGTTAGCTCTAATAATGATTGCTTCCTGTTCTGCCTGAGCTTCCTTAATCTGCTTTTGAGATTCCTGTTGAGTAATCTGAAGCTCCTGCTCTGCAATCTTAACCTGCTGAGTTGTCTTCATTGTCTCTGCAATCTGCTCATCAAATGCTGGACTCCAATCCCAGTTAGAAATAGCAATTTGAGTAATAACAATAGGATAAGAACTCATCTTCGTAGTTAACGAATCAGATATTTCATGACTGATCTTTTCTTGCATCTCTACTATTTCATAAATAGTATACTTACCTACACTTTCCTTAACAGATGCTAGCATTGTTTTCTCAATGGCATTTCTTAGAGAAGATTCAGTATATTTTGTAGCTGCGTCATATAGTCTAGACTCATCATATGTCCAGAAAACATCAGCAATAAGTCCAACCGTCTGCATATCTTTAGTTACTGCACCATCAGAACCGATAGAGAATTCTATACCATAGTTGATAGGAGCAAGGGAATACTTCTTAATTGTTTGTGCAAAAGGAATTGTAAAATGAAGTCCTGGTTCTAATACCTTATCTTCCGCTTTTCCAAGTGTAACAAGAACTCCTCTTTCTGTAGGACCAACTGTTGATAAACAGTTAAAAACAATTACAAGTGCTAAAACAACTACTAGCGCAATGATTATTATCTTTTTCACCGCTGTTCTCCTTTATCTTAAAGATAATAACTAAAAGAAAAATTGAAAAGCGAAAGAAATAATAATTATAAAAAAACGGTGCCTTTCGGGCACCGCTATAAGCTTTAGTTATCTGATTTAACTCTTTCGCTACCTTCATTGAGAAGCTTCTCAAGAAGATTTGCTGGATCCTTAAATCTTTCTAGCATAATCATAGCTGCAATAACATATGGTTTATAAGAAGCCTGCTTGTAAAGAGGTTCAATGTATCTATCAAAGACAGAAGCATCAACTTCACCTTCTTTGCAAGAAACACCTGTAATGTCAGCAGGAAGACAATGTAGATAAAGAGCTTTACCATCCTTTGTAAGCTTCATCATATCTTCTGTACATGCCCAATCCTTGAATTTAGCATTATTTTCAAGACACTTCTTTTCAAGAGCATCAAGTTCATCAAATTTCTTATCTTCAACAAGCTTTGTTCTCTCTTCCATAACAGCAAAAGAAGCCCATGACTTTGGATAAACAATGTCTGCATCCTTAAATGCTTCTTCCATTGTAGCAACCTTCTTAAATGAACCACCAGACTTTGCAGCATTAGCAGCAGCAACTTCTTCACATTCTGGCATAACATCATATCCCTCTGGATGAGCAAGAACAACGTCCATACCAAATCTAGTAAAGAGACCAATAACACCCTGTGGAACAGAGAGTGGCTTACCATAAGAAGGAGAATAAGCCCATGTCATTGCAACCTTCTTACCCTTAAGATTTTCAACACCACCAAAGTAGTTAATAACACTAAGCATATCAGCCATTGTCTGAGTTGGGTGGTCAATATCACACTGTAAGTTAACAATTGTTGGTCTCTGCTCAAGAATTCCCTTATCGAAACCTTCCTGAACACTGTCAGCAACTGTCTTCTGATATGTATGGCCCTTACCAATATACATATCATCTCTAATACCAATAATATCAGCCATGAAAGAAATCATGTTAGCTGTTTCACGAACTGTCTCACCATGAGCAATCTGGCTCTTCTTTTCATCTAAATCCTGAACTTCAAGACCAAGAAGATTACAAGCAGAAGCAAAAGAGAATCTTGTTCTTGTTGAATTATCACGGAAAACACTGATTCCAAGGCCTGAATCAAAGACTCTTGTAGAAATATTATTCTCTCTAAGGCCTCTCAAAATTTCTGCAACCTCGAATACTGCTGCGATTTCATCATCTGTCTTGTCCCATGTAAGATAGAAATCATTAAGATACATCTTACTAATATCAAGACCTCTTAGCTTTTCAATCCTTGATTTTATCTCTGATTTTGTTTTCTTAGCCATAGTTTTAGGCCTCCATCTTTTTTTTCTTCATAGACAATCTACCATTAAAAAATTGAATACGCAAGAAAAATTGTTGCATTTTGTTGCAAATAATCTATAAAGATTACCTACTCTTTTATTTTCATATTGAAGAGAGAAAAACACAAGAAAAAAAGCAGGTCACCCTGCTTTTTTCTTATTTCAATAATACAGAATAATCACTACGCTTCTTTACTTCTCCAATAACCCTTACACAGCTTTCATCATCCATTCTAGAAAGAAATATAGCTGCATCATCCTTATCCATAAAAAGAAGAAGTCCACCACTTGTTTGAGGGTCACAAGAAAGGTCCTTAACGCATTGAGAAAGAGAAGAACTCATCTTAACAAATGGTGCGATATAATCAAGATTATTGTACATACCTTCCGGGAGGAAACCAAAACGAGCAAGCTCTAAGGCTTCGGGAAGAACAGGTAGAGAAGCTGAATCAATTTCAATTGTTACATTTGAACCATTTGCAACTTCAACAGAGTGTCCCATAAGAGAAAAGCCCGTTACATCTGTTGCACCATGAATAGACAAATCACGAGCATTATCTCGAGCTCTTTTGTTTAATCTAGTCATTGAATCAACTGCACTTCTTACTGCCTCTTCACTTGCTTCGCCACCCTTATTAGCAGTATTAATTATTCCAACACCAAGCGCCTTTGTTAAAACAACAACATCGCCCTCTTTTGCTCCGGTATTACTCCAAATATCATTTTTATTCATAAAGGAGGTAACACATAAGCCATATTTTGGTGTAGGATCTGCAATTGTATGACCTCCGGCAATAACAGCACCACTCTCTTTTACTTTTTCTATTCCACCACGTAGGATACTATCCATTACAGATAAATCTAGGCATGAAGGAAAACATAAAAGATTCATTGCAACGCTTGGTTCACCACCCATAGCATATATATCAGAAAGAGCATTAGCTGCAGCTACTTCTCCAAAAATAAAGGGATCATCTACCATTGGTGGAAAGAAATCTACAGTTTCAACAGCAACAATATCATCTGTTACTTTATAAACTAAAGCATCATCAGCACTCTCAAAGCCCTCTATTAGATTTGGACTATGCATCTGAGGTAGATTATCAATTACACTATGTAAAAGAGCAGGTGGCAATTTTGCGGCACAACCACTAGTTTTTACCATACTAGTCAATCTAACATTACTCTTGCTCATATATCTTCCTATAACCATCCTCTTGCTTTATATATACAGCCTCAAGGTTTTCATTAACCATGGACTCTTCAAAAGGAATTGAAAAAAAAGCAGCAGTACCACAGGATGATGATAACACCCTTGGTACTGGCTTCAAGGTGCACAAGTCACCTATCCTTTTTTTAAACAACATTGCTCCAAAATGGTTTTGGAATGTTGCAACATAAGTTACTTTTTGATTGTTATTGTCCACTCTCCATCCTTCTCTGTATTGCTTGCTTTATATCCCATAGCTTCAGCAAAACGTGAAACATTTTCAAGTGGTACACGATTGTCAACTAAAACAATAACACCATCCTTACTCTCTTTAAGAGCCTTCTTTGTATTAATAACTGGTTCTGGACAGCTTAGTCCTCTGCAATCAATTTCCTTCATCTTCAATTCTCCTTTCTAGAGCTGTTAACATATGCAATTACAAGTGCAACAACAATACCGATAATTACAGCAGCCTTTCCATATCCATTAGGACCATTAGCTGTTGCATTGCCTGCAAGACCAAAGTTGTGAACAAATGCTGCTCCAACTAAGAGACCAAGAACAGTAATGGCACTATCGGAAGAGCCTTCACCTGCCATAACAAGCTGTCTAAGTGGGCATCCACCAAGAAGAACAGATGCAAGTCCTACTAAAAGCATACCTAAGAAATTCCATACCCAATTAGTTTGAGCAACTGGCTGACCTGCAAAAGAGAGATTGAAATTACCTGTGATGAGATTACCGACTAATGCTGCAGCAAATACAAAAACTGAACCAATAATAAGTGTTATATCTTTCATTAGGAATATGTCTCTTATTCCACCTGCCATACAGAATCTTGTACGCTGAGCAAGTATACCAACGAGCAAGCCTGCAAAGAGTGAAAGAAGAATTGGAGAGCGCATACTACCTGGACCACTTTCACTGAAAGCAAGAAGAGATGGGAAAGCAACAAGAAGGATGAACAATACTACGTTTACTCCACTAATTGCTCCACCTTCAATTGCATTCTGCTTATATGCTCTGCCAAGTGAGAAGCCACGGTTTAAGAATAGACAACCACAGCCAATACCACAAGCAAAACCAATAAGAGCAACAAGAGCATTAAGATCTCCGCCTGCAAGACGCAAAACCATTCTAAGAGGACAGCCTAAGAAACAAAGAGCTCCAACCATAACAAAGAAGCCAAGAATGAATCTTGTAAACGGAGCTGAGCCACCTCGTGGTCTAAATTCACCCTTGATAAGGGAGATAACAAAAGACCCTAAAACAATTCCAATTATTTCTGGTCTAACGTACTGAACAACACCAGCATTATGAAGCTTAACACCACCAGCAATATCTCTAACGAAGCATGCAATACAAAAACCCATGTTCTTTGGATTTCCAAAAGCAGTAAGAATAACTGCTAATGCACCGATTACAGTTCCTGCTATAGCAAGATTAATTTTTTCTTTTTTTTCGATTTTCATAATAAATCCTCTTGTAAATCCCATAATATTATAAATAATACAATGGATAACTACCTCAATTATTTTAGTTGAGTTAAAATACAAATAGCAAGTTGTTTTTACAAAGAACATGCCATTTAATTAAGGATAGAGAGAAAAATGGGAAAACAAAGCATGAAACGTATTTATTTAGATAATGCAGCTACATCATTTCCAAAAGCTCCTGGAGTTGGTGATAGCATAAAGCAATATTTAGAGGAAGGAGTTATAAACCCAAATAGAACTGAAAGTAATCTTTCCTTTTCTCTCTTTGAAACACTATATTCACTAAGAGAAAAAATAGCACATATATATTCCTATCCTCATCCAGAGACAATTTGTTTTACTAAAAATGCCACAGAAGCTATCAACTGCATAATTAAAGGCCTCTTGTCTCCTCAAGACCATTGCATTCTCTCTAGTAATGAACACAACGCAGTGATGAGACCAATAGTACAAAGTAATATCAGCTATTCTCTAATTAATAGTGATGAAAAGGGCTTTAATGATTATTCAAATTTATCTTCTATCGTTAGAAAAAACACTAAAGCTGCTTTTATATCACTTTCTGGTAATGTTTCCGGTGCAGTACAAGAATTAGAAGAAATTAGTGAATTCTGTACTAAACATTCTATTCTTCTCTTTATCGATGCATCCCAAGGCTCACCCTTTGTTCCTATAAGCATGGAAGAGTTAAACATAAGTGGAATATGTTTTACTTGTCACAAAGGCTTCCTTGGTCCAGAAGGCGTTGGTGGCTATATATTAAAAAAAGATTTAGCACTCAAAATCAATCCCCTTATAAGTGGCGGAACAGGTAGCCAAAGTGACTCTATTTTTGTTCCAACAACACTTCCCGATAGACTAAGTGCAGGAACTGAAAATATACCAGGCTTAATTGGTGTTAACCATGCTCTAAATTATCTACTTTCAAATTTTGACACTTTAAGGAAGAATGAAATGGATATGACGCATCGCTTGATTGATGGCATTCTTTCTTTAGATAAATATCGTCTTGTGGGAGCAGGAATCAACGACAAAAGAACATCTGTTGTTAGTATAACTAGTTCCTTTATTGATAATGCAACTCTGTCTTCATTATTGCTTGAAAGAGGAAACATAGAGACAAGAGTAGGCCTACATTGTGCCGTGATGGCACATAAGAGCTTAAAGACCTTCCCCAGCGGAACTCTTCGTTTTTCTCCTGGGCCTTTTACAACAAAAGATGAAATTGATACGACACTAACCCTTCTAAAGGAGATAAGAGATGAGAAAAGAATACTATAAAGAGTTATATGAAGCACTCATGAAAGATGATGTTGTGAGGAAAACTAGCATTGACGGAAGTAATGTTGAGTTATTGGTTAATAACGAAACTATATATATCGACAACGATAAAAAAATAGATTCATACTACGAAGAAAAAATCACATCAGAGCCACATATTGTAGTCTTCGGAGCAGGGCACGTTGCTAAAGCTCTATATGATATGGCTTGTCTATTAGAAATGAAGGTTACAGTAATAGATGAAAGAGAAGAAGTATTAAATGAGGAACGCTTTCCAAAGGCAGAGAGAATACTTACTAAATATGAAAAGTTTTTCTCTTCCTCCATTTCCTTTTTCCGCCCATACTTTGTAATAGTAACTCATGGCCACACTTGGGATAAAGAAGCTCTAATATGGTCTCTAAAAAGACCTTATTCATACTTAGGAATGATTGGTAGCAAGAGGAAAGTAGCTTTAACCTATGAAGAAGTAATGAAAGAAGGCTTTAGTCTAGAAACGTTAAAAAGTGTTCACTCTCCTATCGGTTTAAAAATTGGAGCAGAAAGCCCTGAAGAAATAGCGCTTTCAATACTTTCAGAAATAATTTCTGTATTTAGAAAAGAAAAAAATTTTATTACATTAGACCCCAATTATTTAAAAAGCATCATTGGGAAAAAAGGAGCCTTTGCCCGTATTATAAAGAAAACAGGCTCAGCTCCTCGTTCTATTGGTTCAGAGCTCTTTTATAGCATAGAAGAAGATAAGTTCTATGGCACAGTCGGAGGTGGAAGAGTTGAAAAGGAGTGCGAAATAGAACTAAAAAGAATAAAGAGTAATGAGTACAAAATAATAGAATATAACCTCTCTAAGGAGGGAGAATTAAACATGTACTGTGGAGGCAATGTTACTATTCTATTTTCTTCTATTTCTTAGTTTTACTTCTTATTATTCCTATAAAAAGAGTTATAAAGAATAAGGCAACAAAGAATAATGAAAGAGAAGATGAATATACAACAGTTGAATAAACTGTATATGAAGAAGGTGTTGGTAGTGGTACAGGATCAAACTTTAATCCGTTATCCTGGCAAAGCTTTTTCACATTAAGTAAATTCAAAACAGGAACACCCCTCTTTGCATATTCATAATTCAAGCCTATTTCATCACCCTCTGGAATGCGCGGGAATGACATAACGAGGCCTTGAGGGAAATCTAGAGTATAAGCTGTTGTACCATTATTAACAGAAGCGCCACCGATGTTAACAAATAGCTTTACATCATCTCCAAATAGCTCAAGTCTCCTTCTAATACTCGAAGAGAGCTTTTCTTCATGTATTATCTCTGCTCCACTCCATATGCTAGCCTCTTCACATAATGAAAGAGAGAGAAGAGGAGTATCTTCATATAAGATACCCTCTAAAACACTTCCTCCCAAATCATATCTACCACCGCAAGAGACACTAACAAGATTAAAGGAAGCGAATCCACCATATTGCAAAGCATGAAGCATATCAAAAACATTATACTCAACTCTAGTTGCACCATGCATTGATGCCCCAACACTAGCAGAAACAAAAATATCTAACTCCATTGTAGATGCCGCACATATTGTTGCAAGCACAAAACCGGGGAAGGAGCCTGAAGTACTAATTGCTATCTTATCACCCTTTTCTAGTCCTGCTTCATGGTAATAACGAACCATTTGAGCAGCAAATTCAGGGTTAAGAGCGCTTCTCTTTGCCCCAACTTCTCCCGGCGTTGATGTAAGCTCAGAAAACTCAGGACCAAGTAGTCCTGTTTGGTTAAGGTCTTCCACTTCTATTTCAAGGCCACGAGAAAGTATCTCTTCTTTCATATATTTTTCTGCTTCTTCCATTAAAATAGCAGCCTTTAGCTGTAAATCCTTGTAATCCTCTGCCTTTTCTTGAGCAAGTAAAACAACAGTTAAGTATCCACCAATAGCAATTAAAACTAAGAGAATAATATAAAAAGGTGAAATAAATAATCTTTTCTTCATGATTATCCCCCTATATAAACAGCAAGTGCTACTAAACAAGTAACAGTAATAAGAGCAATTGTTGTCTTAATAATTCCTTGTTTTTCCATATCCTGAGCAATTAATCCAGGAACAATATAGCCAATTACTCTTACATCATATTTAACAGATGAAAGATAGAAATAAAAATGCTCAATCAGATATACAGAAAAGAGTGAAAGAAGGACAGTTAAAACGAATCTTCTTCTTCCATAAAGGATAAGAACATGGCTAAGAAGCTTTACAACTACTGTTATTAAAATGGCAAGAAAGATAGTACTTACTACTCTTGTTGGCTCAGTAATGTAATAAGCTAAATAACCGGCACTTATCATCCCTCCGGTGAGAACTCCAATAAACTCTGTACCAATAAAACTTAAAATTACACTTAATGCAACTGTAGAATAAAGCATTAATTATCTTCCTTATATAAAAGTGAGATTAGCTCTTCACCCTTTCCTTTAATATTTCCCAATCCGACAAAACAAGCATCACTGTTTTTAATAATGTCAGATAGCTCTAATGTATTAATCGCAATAGCCTCTATAACAGAAGAAAAATAAAAAGCAATTTTCTTCTTATAGTCCCCTATTACATAAATACCTTCAATTTTTCCCCTGTTTTTTTCTATTACATGTTTTACGAGCTTTACTCTGTATTCTCTGTCTGCCCTATTATTAAAGACAACATAAACCTTTTTTCCAAAGTTTTCATTGCATACACTTCTCAAATTGGTTAGCATGCATTCTTCATCATTAACACTAAAATATGGATAGAAATTATCAAAACGCTTCTTCATTCCAATATCTGGAACGATTTTGTCAAGCGAACGAATAATAGTTTCATCATCAACATCTAGGCTATTTAGAACTAGCTTTGCTATCTTCCAAGACTCAGAGTGTAGAGGAAAAGAAACTTCTGGCAGCCTTGTTGAATCAAGTGGATGGAATACGGGAGTTCCCAAATTATCATAGTAGTCTTCACTAGCAAATAAAATGGAATTCTTATTTACAGAAAGCGAAAGAGCATATATTGTGTCTTCTAATTTCTCTCCCATCTCTGCAATATGATCCAGATAAGAGTTAGTAATTACAACATGAGTCGGTTTAACAAGAGTATTAGAAATTACTTTTTGATTTTCTGGTCTAAGAGCCATACACTCTACAACAACAGCCTCAACCTTCTCTTTTTTTGCCTTTTTAAAGAAAGCTTTCATTTCTATTATTCTAGCGCTTCTCTTTCTCTTTACTTTTTCTATTCTTCCATCTGGGTATATCTCAACAGCCTCACTACCAGTTGTTCTTCCCATAGTCCTAATACCCTTTTCATTAAGGGCAGCAATAAGAATACGAGAAACTGTTGTTTTACCTCTTGTTCCATTAACTAAAATTCGAACCCTTATACTTTTAACACGTGAAACATGTACTCTGTATTCAACCAATCCAAGTATAAAGAGAATAAAAAATAAACAAAATGCAATAAACATCTAAATTAAACTATTGGAAATATTTTATACCAATTCTTTACAAGTTCCTGAACTGTATCTATTGTTGTTAAGGGAATATTATACTTTTTTGATATAGAAGAAAAACGATTTTTGGAATCCTTTTTACATATTATCCAATCTGAAGAAGGACAAACAATATCGATTACCATATCGTTACTTGTATATAATTCCTGTATTTCATTTTTTGCATCTTCTAAATATATAGAGATAATGGAAATGTCCTTCTCTTTAGCAAGACTAATCAGATTCTTCAGGTTTTCAAGCTCTTCTAAAATAGTAATACCTGAAGCTCCTAATCCCTTATCTGTTACACCTATTACTACAACAAGCGTATTATACTTACCACTATCTATTTCTTCTAATCTAGACAATGGTTCATCTTCAAGAAAAAAATCCTCTTCTAGTTTATAGTCTCCACTATTAAGAAGAAGGAGTCTCAACATCTTAGATCCTGGTCCTTGACCACCTGAGGTAAGAAGAAATGGAGAATCAAAAGCGCTAAGAGATGCTCCTTGAACTTTAGAAAATAATAAAGAAGATGAAAAGATACAAAAAAAGAAAAAAACAACAAAAACCTTAATACTCTTATTTAATACACTTCTCATTACAACTCCTTACTAAACTCATTTAGACTATATTATTACCAAAAGAGTAAAGGAGGAAGTAAAATAATCATCAAAATATTAGATATGAATTACAACAAAAAGCGTAAAAATGAAGAGAGTGGTGCGCAAAAGCACACCACTCTATAACAATTAATAAATTGTATCGTAAATAAGAGCTTTAGCATTCTCGACAAAGGCATCAAATTCACTTAGTGAAAGTGCATTCTTTGTCAAAATTACGATCTCTCCACTCTTTGGATTTGAGAAGGTCTTAGCATTTGGAAGCTGAGCCATAAGAGTTGAAGCAATTAAGTTTACCTCTTCAGCAGAAACAGCATCGACATACTTAAATGTAACTTCATTACCATCGAGTAAGAATAGATAATCATAACCAACTAAGCTATAGCTCTCCATACTCTTTTCACCTTCAACCTTTGTTACAGTTGATGAACAAGAAACAAAAGTAAGAGTAAGTAATAAGACTAAAAAGAGACTAATGATTGTAGTTTTTTTCATTATTATTTCTCCATTCTACTCGCCCGAAGGCGAGTAGTTTATAATCACTCAACTGGTTTGAGGTTATCGCCCATGCTTTCAAGAACGATATTCTGCCACCACTCAGAACGAGCAGGAACCTTCATACTTACGTTACCAAACATATATTTAGCTAAGAGAGTATCACCAAGTTCCTTATAAGTATCGAACCAATCATTAGCTGTTACAGCTGTATAATTTGTAAGATAACTAATAGCCTGCTTTGTCTGACCAACTTCGATCATGCTACCTGCAACTTCCTGAGCAATAGCTGTCTGACGATAGATTCTATCCATCTTTTCATCTCTAACTGCCTTGATATCTTCAATTGCAGAATTGTAATTGATTGTAGCAAGCTGCTGAACCTTTACAGTGTTCCAGAAACCAGAATTTTCATCAAATTCAGTTCTAACACCAGTTCCGAAGAATGAAGGAAGTGATGTAACAGAAGCAAATACAGGAGTTAAATATGTTGTGCTTGGAGCACCCCAACCTACCCAAACAAGACATCTAGCTTCTTCTGGAAGCCATGCCTTAACGTTAGCAATCTGGATGTATGTACATCTGAACATGTTGATAGGTCTAGCAACACCTTCTCTTGTAGCTCTCTTAAGGTTGTTATGATAGTTACTAAGTGGGTTACCAAAGTCACCAGCATCAGCTGTTCTAGAAAGATCAAATTCTGTTCCCTGATAGTAATCAGAAGAAAGAGTATGGATAGTAGCAACAGAAACCTTTTCTGATGGAACAACAAAGAGAGGATACTCGTCTGCATCACCATATGGATCAAGGTCACCATAGAGTTCTGGATTGAGAAGAGTAATAGCTCTCCATTCGCGGAGTGTGCAACCCATATTTTCTTCCTTATTAGGAGCGAAAATATTGTTTGGCTGGAATTCGCTTACGCCATCCCAAAGACCATTATCAAGAGCAACCTGCTTGATGTTAGCGCTATAGCGGCAATTTGCAGGATCATTTTCGATAAGATAGTCGATTCTAGCACGGTTAGCAGCTACGAATACAGCATCATCTGGTACTCTCATAGCAACCCAAACGTTACCACCATAGACTTCGAAAATCCATGTTTCGTTACCATCTGTGATGTTGATACATTCAGCAGAACCACTCCAGCCCTGCTCTTCAACCTTCTTACCCATGAAGTCTACAGCTTCGCTAGCTGTTGAACATGTCTCAAGAGCAGCATCCTGAAGCATATAACAATCCCAAATACCTTCTGTAAGGCCATAGAATGCCTTTAGCTTATCAGCCTGAGCAGATGTTCTCTCTCTTGAACATGTAGATTCACCCATTGCAAGACCCTTGTCGTTCATGAAGGAATACATACCATGAATATACTGGTTAGTAGCCTTTTCAACGATATAAGAATCAAGAACAACACCTCTTGAACCATAGTCTTTTACTTCTGGGAACTGTGAGTAGTCAGCATTGCTTCTACCACTTAAAACAACATCTCTCTCTGTACCAGCTTCCATGCTAGGGATAAGCCAGAGTCTGAGATCGTCAGTGTTACTATCACAAGTATGGCTGATCATTGTTGAACCATCTGTACTTGCATTCTTTCCAACTGCAAAAATTGTACATGCAGCAACAGACTCAACAACTAAGAGCATTGCTACTAATAGTACAGTTAAAACTTTAAATGATTTCTTCATTATAAACCGTCCTTATTTGTACTGACCCCACTCACTAGCTGAGAGTTCATTCCAGAAATCTGTATACTTGAGACCCCATGTATTACCCTTAACAGCTCCAAGCATATAGTTAGAGAGAAGAGTATCAGCAAGAGCATCATAAGTATCGAACCACATTAATGACTGCTGGTTAGAATAATTTGTTAAGAGTTCAACAGCTTCTTCTGTCTGACCACTCTTAATCATCTTTGCAGCCTGATTCTGGACAGCGAATGTTACATCAAACTGTTCAGTCATCTTGTCATCTCTAGCTGCCTTAATGTCTTCAATAGCTGCTGTGTAGTTAATTCTTGCAAGCTGCTGAACAAGAAGAGCATTCCACCAACCAGACTTTTCATCATATTCACTTCTTACACCACGACCAAAGTGCTCAGGAAGAGATGTCTGAGAACCGAAGAGTGGAGTTAGATATGTGATAGACTGTGCACCCCAACCGAACCAAACAAGACATCTAGCTTCTGCTGGAAGCCATGACTTAACGTTAGCGATCTGGAGATATGTACATCTGTAGCTGTTAATAGCTCTCTGTGTGAAGTCCTGAGCAGGGTTAAGAGGATCACCAAACTGACCAGCCCAAATAGACTTTGTTGTGTCATATTCTGTTCCCTGATAGTAGTTACCATAGAGATCGAAAATATCCTGTACAGAAACCTTTTCAAGAGGCTTGACGAAGCAAGGCCAGTTGTTATCTGTATCCTTTTCTTCTGGATCAAGATTGAGAGTTGGATTAAGAGTCATCATAGCAACCCATTCTCTTCTTGTTGAATATGGTCTATATGGATATGGAGCAAATGTGAAGCAAGGAATGAACTTGCTCTGGCCGTCCCAGAGACCGTTTTCAATAGCAAATTCCTTGATTCCAGGAGCATACTGATAATTATCTGGATCATCTTCTACGAAGAAGTTGATTCTAGCGCGGTTAGCAGCAACGAAAATAGAGTCATCTGGTACTCTTGCAGCAACCCAAATGTTTCCGCCATAAACTTCAAATACCCAAGATTCATTACCATCACAGATATTAATACATTCAGCAGAACCACTCCAGCCATACTCATTTACCATTTTTCCCATGAATTCAACAGCTTCACGTGCTGTAGAACAATTCTCAAGAGCTAAATCCTGAAGCATATAACAGTCAAAGATACCTTCTGCACCATCAAATGCTGCTCTTACGAGCTTACCTTGATCACTGTTTCTGTCGTATGAACAGGTAGATTCACCCATTGCAAGACCCTTATCGTTCATAAAAGAATACATAGCATGGATATAAGCATTTGTATCTTTTTCTGGTACGTATGTATCGAAGACCATACCATTTGTTCCATAATCTTTAACTAATGGGAACTGTGAATAGTCTGCGCCTTCACGACCATTTAAAACGATGTCTCTTTCTGTACCTGCTTCCATACTTGGAATAAGCCATACTCTGAGATCGTCAGAGGTTGAATCACAAGAGTGAGTAACAATTGTAGATCCATCAACAGTTGCATTCTTGCCAATAGCAAAGATTGTGCATGCTGCAACACTCTGGACTGCTAGAAAAAGTACCACTAACATAATTGTGATAGTTTTTTTCATTCATTTCTCCTTTTCCCATCTAATGATGGAAATTCTATTTAAACCTATATAAATAGGATGTTTTCTATTTTAAAAAAAGTTGCCATTTCTCTAAAAAACCAAGGGAAAAAGCAATATTTAGACAAAATTTACGAGTTGGCACCCATACGGGTGCCACATTGATTAATAAATAGTGTCGTAGATTAAAGCCTCTGCCTGAGCAACGAAATCGTTGAACTGTACATCGGTTAAAACAGACTTTGTCTTAAGAACAATTGTTCCTCTTTCTGGGTAATCATAACCAACAGCCTTAGGAAGAATATTCATAAGTGCAGAAGCGATAACAGGAACTTCCTTTTCACCTACTGCGTCAACATACTTGAATGTAACTTCGTTTCCATCAAGAATAAAATCAAAGTCATATCCCACGAGACTATATGTAGCTTCAGCCTTGAGTCCTTCAGCCTTTGTCCATGTTGATGAACAAGAAGAAAGACAAAGAGCTAGTAACAAAATTAAAAGAATAGAAATGATCTTAGATCTTTTCATTGTTTACTCCTTATGTCGCTGGGCCATGGCCCACATAGGCGGGCCATATAGTCCCAATTGTGAATCTTATCTAAGAGCTGTAACTGTAGAAACAACTTCATTCCACCAATCAGCGTGGAGAGCTGGAGAAGATGCCATGTTTACTCTACCAACTGCATATCTAGCAAGTAACTGTGTTGAAAGCTCACCATAGAGGTCGAACCACATCTCAGCCTGAGTATTAGCATAGTTAGTAAGAAGAGCAACTGCTTCATCTCTGTAACCATCTTTAATCATAGCTGCAGCCTTGTTCTGGATAGCGAATGTAGCTTCATACTGGATTTCCATTAATGGATCTCTGACACTCTTGATAACTTCGATAGCATCAGCATAGTTAAGTGTTGCTGCTGTCTGTACAAGAGATTCGTTCCACCAACCAGAATTAGGATCAAATTCACTTCTTACACCAAGACCGAAGTGTGGAGCAAGTTCTGTCTGAGAAGCGAAAACTGGTGTGAGATATGTTGTGCTTGGAGCACCCCAACCGAAGTAAACGAGACATCTAGCTTCTTCTGGGAGCCATGCTTTAACGTTAGAAATCTGGAAATATGTACACTGTGGAACGTTTGTACCTCTGTATTCATATGGAACAGAGAGAACGTTACCATGTAAGCCAGCATAAGCACTCTTAGTTGCATCATATGCTGTTCCTTCATAGTTATCAGAACAGATTCTAGCGATTGTACCAACTGTAATCTTTTCAAATGGTGTGTAGTAAAGTGGGAATGTATCGTCTGGTGTTTCACAAACAGCGAGTTCATCCTTGCCTTCGAATAATGGTGTATCTTCGTAAGGAAGTGTTACGAGAACTCTCCACTCTCTACCAACACAGTTAAATCCATAGTTACCAGCAGCGAATACCTGACATGGTCTGAATTCGCCTTCGCCATTCCAAAGACCTGTTTCAATAGCAAAACTCTTCATGTTAGGATCTGAGAGATATGTGTCGCTGTCTTCTTCCCAGAAGTCAATTCTACATCTGTTAGCACAGAAGAAGAATGCATCATCAGGAAGACGGAATGCACACCACATGTTTCCACCATAAGCTTCGAATACCCATACATCTGTTCCGTCAGCGAGAACGATACATTCTGGCCAGCCGTTCCAACCCTGTGTAGAGATCTTGTCACCCATGAAAACAACTGCTTCTTTAGCTGTAGCACAGTTTTCAAGAGCAGCATCCTGGAGCATATAGCAATCCCAAATACCTTCATAAGCGCCGAGAACTTCTCTCTGAGTTCTTGTCCAACCACATGTGGATTCGTTCATTGTGAGACCCTTCTCGTTAGCGAAGGAATACATAGCGTGGAGGTACTGATAAGTATCCTTATCATTTGTATAAGTATCCATAACGATACCTCTTGTACCATAATCCTTAACTTCAGGGAAGTTTGAATAGTCAGCACCTGCTCTGCCGCTAACAACAACGTCTCTTTCGCTACCTTCTTCCATGCTTGGGATGAGCCAAAGTCTAAGGTCATCACTAGCACTATCACATGTATGGCTTGTCATTGTTGAGCCATCAGCAGAAGCAAGTCTTCCAACACCTGTGATAAAACAAGCGAAAACACTCTGTACAGCAATAAGTGCTATTAATAAAGCTGTAACTGCGATTCTTTTTTTCATAATTCACTCCTTTTGAATTATTTATTATCTGTCTAATTGATTAGACAAAATTCCTTTTTTTTCCTGGGGATTACTCCCCAGGGATAGTTAATTAAACAGTACTTGGATCAACAAGTTTGTGGTAAACAACGAATCTGTTAGCTGCGTTTTCTGGAGCATCAGGATTCTTGAGGAAGTAACCAACAGAGTCGATACCCTGGTTCTCGATTTCTTCCATTTCCTCATAGAGAGGCCAAGAAACGATACATTCTAGATCTTCATAGAACAAGCCAGCCCAGTTAACAATTTCCATAGCACCAGAAAGCTGACGAGCAGTTCTGTACCACATTGGAGTACCGAAGTCCATATCATATGGGAAGTAAGTAAGACCCTTATCAGTAACACGCTGTAAGAATTCATCCTTTCCTTCATACATGAGAGCTTCAGTTCTAGGTCCTGTAATCTTATCGATAAAGATTTCAGGTGTTTCCATAAGGAATGTGAGGGAATCTGACCAGTCTGCCCATTCTCTGTGGCTTAAGCCGTGGAGAGTGTTTGGAGAAGCAGCACACTTCATAAAGAACTGGTCAATATTCATTGCAGCCATCATAGCAATATCAAGTGAACTTCTTTCTGGTTCAACATAAACCATCTCACCTGTTGCCTCATAAGTTTCCCTGTCGAGAACCTTAGCAGGAGCAACGTAAGTAGAAGTAACAGGATACAAGATTTCTGCTTCGTGCATATCGATAGAAATATCAACACCTTCCTGTCTGATGATTTCCATAACAGCATATGCAGCACGTTCTGTAATAGTACCATTTTCTCTACCTGGATAAACTCTGTTGAGGTTTCTGATATCCTGATAAGCAAGATTCTGACCTGATGGGTAGTTTATATAAGTAAATGGATCTGGCCACTGATCAAGAGGGTTAGTATATCTATCACCGATTCTATACTGCTCATTACCCCACTCTGTTTCAACATGGAAGAACATTGGATAAGCATCACCAACCATACCTTCTGTTGAACCAGAATAGTTAGCTCTAGGAACGATAATAACCTTACCCTTCTCAACTACAATATTCTCAATCATGAGATATGCAGCCATTGTGGAAGCTGGTTCATATGGGTGAGGACCACCGTTAATGAATACAGTACCACCTTCAACACCACTGTCGAAAATAAAGACAGGAGTATCAAGCCATGTACCCTTGAGAGAAGGAACATAATCACTAAACCATTTAACCTCTGTGAGGTATGGGGAAGTTACGATAACTTCCTTATAATGTCTTAACTGCCAGAATTCAACACCAGCAATTGTTGCAAAAATAAGCATAATTGCTAGAATTGCAATTTTTTGAATGAGTCTCTTCTTTGTCATTTTTCTCCACACCTCACTTTATATAGAGAACTCTGAGAAGGAATGGGATAATACAGTATGCATACATAATGTCGAATACTAAACCATCATTTTTCTTTCTCTTAAAGAGACTCTTAAAGAAACTTAAACCAATAAGTCCAGCCATTACAAAATACAGGATATGAATGAAATTTTCCCAAAATACCATCTTATATCCTCCTTAGTATAGGAATGTGAACCATACTGGTTTCACAATCATTAATACAGCGATTAATCCAATTGTTAAAATTGGAACTAGTGCACTCTTCAAGAAACCCATATAGGAATCTGTGTAACCTGTTTCTTCACAAGCAAGTCTTCCAACAATTCTTGATGGAGGTAGACAGTCACCGATTGGGAAGATAAGAGAAAGTGCTGCACAAATAACAGTTACGTCCATACCCATTGTATTGAACATAAAGATGAGTGGTCCGCCGAGAACAACTGAACATCCGTAGTTGAAACAACCCTGACAGATTGGTCCAATGATAAGGATAAGACAGTAGATAAGGACGAGAGGAAGACCAACGAATGTACTTCCAATAAGACCTCTAACACCTGTAGCAGCCATTGCACTCTGCAATACACCAATACTTAATACGTTAGCAACAAGTGGGAAAACCTGTTCCATTGTACTATCAAGGATTCCAAGATATTCTTTAGCACCTGTCTTCTTAGGGTTACATAGTAATGCAACAACAGCTGCAATAACGAACATAAGAGGAAGACCAAGTACAGGAAGATCCCATGGAGCAAGAAGAGCAAGTAAGAAGAGAGCAACGATTGTAAGAACAGGAAGGAGAATTCTCCACCATGTCATACCCTCTGTCTTCTCTGGAAGCTTCTTAAGTGTCTCTTCCTTTGGTTCTGGTACAGCGCCCCAACCAACAAAGATGATACATACAGCACCAGCGATGCAGATTGGAATGAGAAGTAACCATGTGAATCCAACATAAGGCATGTTAGCCTGAGCTGTCATAAGCATAGTCCAAAGGTTAATTGGAGGAGCAGCAGCACTGAGGATAGCAAAGAAGAATACGAAAACTGTTCTCTTCTTCTTTGAAACACCTAAGGATTCAAGAACTGTGTTAACAAGACCGCCAAGAACGAAGATAGCAACACTACC
This sequence comes from uncultured Spirochaetaceae bacterium, assembly GCA_964563815.1. Taxonomy (GTDB): domain Bacteria; phylum Spirochaetota; class Spirochaetia; order Sphaerochaetales; family Sphaerochaetaceae; genus Ornithospirochaeta. The sequence continues at coordinate 1,119 of CAZLYD010000004.1, read as the reverse complement.
AGCACCTGTTAAAGCACCAGGAATGAGCATCAAAACGCCCATGATGGACATCAAAAGCCACTTGTTGTTTACTTTCTGAACGATTCCTCTTGTGATTGTTGTGATAGCACCAGAATAAGAATAAATGTTTACGAATACTGATGCTGCAATGAATAACATTGCTAAATCGAGGTTTACAAATAAGCCTTCAACAAGATATCTAATTGGGCTTCCCAAATCTGGGAACATAAACATACCTACAATAGCGATTACTACAGCAGCAACAACCATTGAGATATCAGGGGATTTAAGCTTAATGCTACTCAAAATGAACGCAACAAGCATAATAATGAGTAGAATAAGCGTTAAAGCTGTTACAGACATTTAATTACTCCTACTCGCTTATTACTTTACAAAGATTGATGGTAGAACCTGAACAAGTTCTAATGGCTTATCAACTGTTGTTACAGGAATGTTGTACTTCTTTCCAAGTTCGGTAAATCTTCCGTCCTTGTTGTTATCTGTAATTGTGATAATCCAGTCAGCATGTGGGCAAACTGTATCAATAACTCTTTCGTTACCATTTGTGCTGATTGTGCTTCTTGCATCTTTTTCCATAGATACAGCGATGATAGGCATATTCTTAGCCTGAGCCTTCTTGATTACTTCCTGTAAGAACTTGATTTCATCTTCGATTGTAATACCAGAAGCACCAAGACCCTTTTCTGTTACGCTCATTACGATAACAAGTGCTTTGTACTTGCCACTATCGATTAAGCCATAACGAGCAGGTGTTTCGTCTTCGAGGAAGAAGTCTGCGTTTTCACCATAAGTGAACTTTTTTGTCTGATTGAGCAAGAGTCTAAGAGTCTTAGATCCTGCGCCCTGTCCACCACTAGTTAAAAGGAATGGACAATCATAGACCTTAAGGTCTGCGCCACTAATTGTTGCCATCACCTGTGATGGAACAAGGAAGAAAATTAAAACTGCCAAAATCATGACAACGATTGATTTTCTCATGTGTTCTCTCCTTTACAAATTGAACAAATAAATAAAGATATTTTCAAATCTTTAACACAATCTTAACAAAAGAACACTTTATATCCAAATCAAATCATACATTTTACAATTTACTTATTT
>CAZLYD010000003.1:88480-101653 GCA_964563815.1 uncultured Spirochaetaceae bacterium | reverse complement strand
CAGGAACAGGAAAAACATATGCAGCAGCCTTTGCAATAAGAGAATTAGAATTCAAAAGAATACTGTTTGTTGTTCATCGAACACAATTAGCAGAACAAACAAAAGAAAAATTTGAAAACGTTTTTTCAAAAAGCAAAACGATGGGATTGCTAAGTGGAAATGTCAAAAATTATGATAAAGATTTCATTTTTGCAACAATCCAAACTTTATCGAAAGATGAATACCTAAAAAAGTTTTCCAAGGATGCGTTTGATTGCATAATTCTTGATGAAGCTCATCACTCATCATCCTTCTCATATAAAAAGATAATGGAATACTTCCAGCCAAAACTATATCTAGGGATGACAGCTACTCCTGATAAAAGGGATGATAACATAGAAGGAAAAAACATCTACGAAATATTTAATCATACGATTGCTTATGAAATAAGACTAAAAGAAGCAATGGAGGAGGATTTATTATGTCCTTTCCATTACTTTGGACTAACAGATTTAACTATTTCTGGAACAGATAGTAAAAATATAAGATTTAATCAGCTTGTTGCTAAAGAACGAATCGACAATATTCTAGAAAAAGCAAACTACTATGGTTATAGTGGAAAGAGAGTAAAAGGATTAATATTCTGTTCAAGAATCGAAGAAGCACTGGAGCTATCTAAATTATTAAACGAACGAGGGCTTAGAACAATAGCGCTTTACGGTCAAAGCACAGAAGACGAGAGAAAACAAGCTTTTGAAAAATTAGCAAAAGATGAAGGAGTTGATGCTCTAGATTACATTCTTTCTGTTGAAATACTTAATGAAGGCGTCGATATTGTTGAAGTAAACCAAGTCATCATGCTTCGACCTACAGAATCTCCAATAGTATTTATCCAGCAATTAGGTAGAGGTCTTAGAAAAAACAAAGAAAAAGAATACGTTGTAATCCTTGATTTCATTGGAAACTATGACAAAAACTTCATGATTCCAGTTGCTCTATCAGGGGATAGAAGCTACAACAAAGATACTATCAGAAAGTTTGTTATAAGCGGTAACAACACCATTCCTGGTGCTTCAACAATTCACTTTGATGCTATAGCCAAAGAAAAAATATTTAGTTCAATAGATAAGCTTAGAGGATTAAAAGCCTTAATTAGAGAAAGCTATCAAAATCTAAAGAATAAATTAAACAGAATCCCACTTCTTGAAGATTTCTATATCCATAATGAAATAGATCCTTTGGTTATTATACGAGAATATAAGTCTTATCCACTCTTTGTAGAGTGTATGGAAAACAAACCAAATAAGAATCTATCAGAAAATCAAAAATTAATACTCGAATACCTATCAAAAACAATTCTTAGTGGAATAAGACCACATGAATTGGAATTATTGAAACAGCTATGTATAAAGCAAGTTATTTCAATTGAAGAATTTAAAGACGCTTTAGAGAATAACTATTTCATAAATGATAATACAAACTCGATTTATTCTAGTATTAAAACACTACAAGGATTATTCGTATCAAACGACATTGAGAAAGAGAAATATAAAAACATTAATATCATTTCTTCCTGTGATGAAACACAAATAATTGGTGGAAGTTTTCTTAAGGAAATTAAAAGCATTGGAGAATATGAAGAAGACGTAATGGATATCGTTAATGTGGGTTTAATGAGATACAAGGATATTTACATGAAGAAGGGGAACACAAGAAATAATCTTGTTCTATATGAAAAATACTCAAGAAGAGACATATCCCTTATCATGAACCTCACTAAGGATCACTCATCAACAATGTATGGTATGTACAGCACTGGTGATGATGTTTTCCTGTTTGTAACATACCACAAAGAATCTTCAAAGGATGGTAAAGAATATATTTCAGGAAAACCAGATTATGCAGATAGATTTGAGAATCAATCAGTCTTTTTGTGGGACAGTCAAATAGGAAGAGATATAAATAGTGAATATATGGAAAAAGTCAAAAATAGCCAATTCAAACACCTTTTAATAAAGAAAAGTGACATAGAAACCAGTTTCTATTACATGGGTACTTTTGATATTTTAGATATAAGTGAAGATAGAAAGGTTAACAATAAAGGGAAATTCCAACCCATTTGTAAAGTTAAAATTAAAATGCATAATAGCGTTAGAGATGATATCTACTTATATCTAGAAAGTAATATAAATGAAGAAAGGATGATTAATGCACTATGAAGAATATAAAGGTTGTTGCTGCTGTAATAAGAGATAAAAATAGAATATTTGCAACCCAGCGAGGATATGGAGAATTTAAAGACCAATGGGAATTCCCTGGAGGTAAGATTGAAGAGGGAGAAAGCGAAGAGGAAGCACTAAAGAGAGAAATAATGGAAGAGCTAAATACTTCCATTATTGTCGAAAAAAAGATTGATACAATTGAATATGACTACCCTTCCTTTCATCTAACTATGAGTATATTCTGGTGCTCTATTGAGGAAGGAGAATTGACACTAGTGGAGCATGAAGCAGCTCTTTGGTTAGAAAAAGAGAGCCTAGATAGTGTATCTTGGCTCCCTGCTGATTTAATCATTATACCCAAAATTAAAGATTATTTATCCTCTCTCTAATATCTTTTTGCTCTCTTCTTAGATTATCTAAGCGTTTAACAGAGTAGAAACAACAATACTTTTTGAGCTATACCTTTTTTCTTCAAGATAATTAATAGAGTGAAAAAAACTCTTGTATTCTTTTACTGTCCTTTGTGACAGTGAGAGCTAGCTGCAAGAGTATCCTAGCCTTAGTGGGAGCAAGATTGTCACCACTAATGACATTATCCCACTTATCAAAGGTGGAGTCAGGTACGATAACACCATTACCGATACGACTTGTTCTAACGACAGGAATATCTAGTTTACCTATTGCTTCATTAAAGGAAGTCGAATAGTTGCCGTTTCCAGCACCAACTATAACAAGGCCCTCTGCCCTTTCACTCGCGCTCTCAATCAAAATAGGATCAGCATCAACATAGAAGATAAGAATATCTACCTTTGGTAGCGAGGATAAATTATCAACAAAGAAGGGAGAAGAAAGAGTATGACGCCTTGTAGATTTATTGTAGAAGGTTATCTCATCATCAAGAATATAACCCATCATTCCAAAATCTCTTCCTCCAAAGGCAGTGACAGATGTTGTAGATAGCTTCTGGAAATCACGTGCTCCATAAATAGAATCAGAAAAGACACAAATAACACCCATTCCCTTAGCTAAATCGGAAGAAGCAACTGCAACTGCTTGATAGAGATTCATCGGGCCATCTGCACTTGTTGCAGTACTTGGTCTCATAGCGCCTGTCACAACAATAGGCTTATCTGTATGGCAAACTAGATGAAGGAAATATGCAGTCTCCTCCATTGTATCTGTACCATGAGTTATTACAAAACCATCAACATCATCACATAAAGATATTCTATTAATTGTTCTAGCTATCTCAAGCCAGTTAGATGATGTAATATCATCAGAATTAACATTTACTATCTGTATTTCAACTAGCTCTGCTAAATCTCTTAATCCATGAATGGATGATGCAATATTATCTATAGAGAGCTTACCAGGAACGTAATTAGTAGTTTTTCCTGGAATACCCTCTCCTGCTATAGTTCCACCTGTTGCTAGAACTGCAACCTTCTTCTTTTTCTTCATGCTCAAATTAAGAAAGAAAACGTTTATTTATTCAAGGCTTTCCATCCACTTTTTTGAAACAAAGACTTTAGAGACTATAAATAGTCTTATACACTCTTCAAATGTTAAGAATGCATATACGAAAGGTAAGCTAAGCTTAAGAACACGAGAAGAAAGCAAAGCTAGAGGAACACCAAAGACCCATGTACCAATTAAATCAACATACATTACAAGATCAGTTCTTCCTCCGCTACGAACAATACCACCACCAATAATCATGTTCTCAACCTTTATTGGAGCATAGAGGGCATATACAAATAGTACATCGTATGTTAAACGTACTACATCCTCTTCTACATTATAAATTTTCAAATAAGTAGATCTAATTAAAATAACAACAGCAGAGAGAATAATACTAAAGAATAAACCATATCGAATTATAGACTTTGAATGCTTATATGCACTCTCATAATCCTTCTTTCCCAGTTCCTTTCCTATAAGTATTCCAGAAGCCTGACTCAATCCTGTTAATGCTCCAATAAAGAGAGATTGTATAGGATTAGTTAGTGACATTGCTGCTGCGCTACTTCGACCTAGGTGACCATAAACAGAAGCATATACATTCTCTCCAAGTCCCCAAAAGAATTCACAAACTACAATTGGAATAAGTATCTTTATAAAGGAAGATAGAAAATCTGGTGTTTCTTTTTTTTCTTCTTCCTTTTTTATAATACCAAATCCCATGATAAATACAGCAACCAGAGTGAATACTTGGCTAATAAGAGTTGCTAAAGCAGCACCCATTACACCAAGAGACAAGGTGTAGATAAAAACATAATTTAGAACACTATTAATGATTGCTGAGAAAAATGTAGCGTATAAAGGCTTTGAAGCTTTGTTATGACAACGAAGAACAGTCGAATAAATAAGAGAAAGAGAAGTTGGAATAAAGCCAAGAGAAATTATTCTCAAATATACTATTGCTTCTTTTATTACTTCTACATCGTCTATATAAAGCTTCATAATAAAGCGTGGAGCAAAGAGAGAAGGAATAATAAAAACTAAAGATAGCAGAAGTGAAATAATTGTTGTAAATTTTAAGACCCTTCTTTCTCCACTTCTATTATCTGCTCCTTCGTATTGGCTAAGCATAATGGACAGGACAGCAACAATAGATGCTAGAATAACAGAAAAGAAGGAAGAAAATTTTCCCACAAGGCCCACAGCTGCAATACTAGTTGAACCAAGACTTCCAATCATTACTTGGTCAATAACTGAAAAGGAAGACGAAAGAATGCTCTGCATTGTTATCGGAAGCATTGTCGAAAAAAGAATATAATTAAAGCTATTTTTATTAATTCTCATTATGCTTTCCTTTTTTTCGAACAAAGGATAACTATATATTTTTAAAAATACAAGTGTTTTAGCTATAAGTAATAACAGAACAAATATTAAACTAATTGCGTCCGTTAAGGTATCCAACAAGGCTCATAAGGAGAGCAAGGAAAACTAAAATAATTACAGATGGTGTCCAGCTATTAAAGGCATCAAAGGTATATCCTAGTCCTGTCGGACCAAAGGATGCCATTATATAGCCGAAGCATTGACCAAAGGAAAGCAGCTGTGCTGTTTCTTGGCTATTATTTCCTCTAATAGTTGTAAGTGCCATTGATAGAGAAAAGGTTGATCCCAGTGATAGGCCACAAATAATTGTTCCTATAATTAATAAAGAAGTATTTCCTCCGAAAAACGAGAGAAGGAGTCCTGGAATAAAGAGAAAAGCAAGAAGGGATGCCAAAGTCCTTATATTCTCTCTTTTAGCATAGAGCGGAACAAAATAAGCAGGGATCATAGAGGCAAATTGCATAATTGTAATTAGCAAGCCCAAATTAAATGAAAGCTCGTATCTGCTGCTTATTATTAATGGGAACCAAGTGAGGACAGAGAAAAAGATTAAAGATTGCAATCCCATATAAATTGAAATCAAAAGGCTTTTAACCTTTCTCTTTTCTTTTTCTTCTCTCTTCTCTTTTTCTCTCAGTCCCTTAATTGCTTCAAGCGAAAGAAGAAATGCAACAATAGAAAGAATAATAACAGAGAGTAGTGCGCCTCTCCAACCATTAAAGACCTTCTCTAATGGTTCTATTACTCCAGCTATTGTAGCTGATGAGAAGGTGAGAGAAGTTGAATAAAAGCCCATCATCCTTCCAGTTTCGTTTGGATAATACTCTTTAAAGAAGGACGGAATCAAAACATTTAACAGTCCTGTACCAATACCAATAAGAGCTGTTCCAAAGAAAAGGCCATAGAGAGAGAAAAAAGAACGAAAGAAAATACCAAGGGTAACTAACAAAAGAGCTAATGGTATTATTTTCTTTGTGCCATACTTAATAGAAAAGAAACCAGAAATGGGAGCAAAGAGAGCAAAAAGAATTAATGGAAGCGTTGTCAAAAAGCCAGAAAGAGAAGCATTTAAGCCTTCGCTTTCCATTATCTTTTCTATCAAGGGTCCCACTGTTCCCATTGGTGCTCTCATACTTAGAGCAATAAAGAAAATAGTGAGGTATATTATTAATTCTCCTTTCTTATTCTTTTCCATTTCTATTCTCATTACATAGCTTCTAAGAATGGAATACCAACGATTTCAAATCCGTTCTTGAGGCAGATAAGAATCATTTCAGAAAGTGTTACTCTCGCCTTTCTCTTTTCCTTTGTATCGGCATTAAGAATTCTATTATCGTGGTAGTAGTGACTAAATGTCTTTGCTAAATCATAGAGATAACCACAGATGATAGAAGGATCATAAGAGGACGCAGCCTTCTTGAGATATGTTGGGTAGGAAGCAATAAGCTGAATAAGAGTCTTCTCATCCTCTCCGCTAAGTAGCGTTCCATCAAATGGTGTATCATCATTCTCTTCACTATATTTACGTAAAATAGAAGAAATACGAGCACCTGTATACTGTAGATATGGGCCTGTATTTCCATTGAAGGAGATAGATTCTTTAGGATTAAAGATCATATCCTTAGTTGGAGTAACCTGCAATAAATAGTAGTTTAGAGCACCAAGAGCAATTTTACGACTTGTATCATCAACGCTCTCAAGTGCATCTTCACGATTTTTACTGATAATTTCATTCTTTGCTAATTGAGTTAGCTCAGAGAGTAAATCATCTGCATCTACTACTGTTCCTTCTCTACTCTTCATCTTTCCTTCCGGTAGATTAACCATACCATAAGAGAGATGATAGAGCTCCTTTGCCCAAGAATAACCTAGAAGAGATAAGCAATAGAATAGAACCTTAAAATGGTACTGCTGCTCAGATGCAACAACGTAAATTAGACTATCAAAAGGCCAATCCTCATGACGCTTAATTGCTGTACCAATATCCTGTGTCATATATATTGTTGTTCCATCCTTTCTTAATAGAACCTTTTTATCTAGTCCTATTGGGGAAAGGTCTACTTGGACACTTGAATCCTCTTCTCTTTTGAAGACTCCACTTTCAACGCCCTTAAGTACCTCATCCTTACCATACTTATATGTTTCAGATTCGTAGTAGTACTTATCGAAGGAGATACCCATGTTCTTGTAGCTCTCTTCTAAGCCCGAGATAGTCCAATCATTCATCTTCTTCCATAGTGCAAGTGTCTCTTTGTCCCCATCTTCCCACTTCTTAAGTAGTTTTTGAGCTTCTGCTGCTGGGTCTACAAAATTAGGATCATTAACAATACTTGGGTTCTCACTCTTCTTCTTTTCTACTTCCTTTTCCCATTGGGCAAACCTTACGTAGTATCTACCGACAAAGTGGTCACCCTTCTCTCCAGTTGTCTCTGGTGTTTCTCCATTTCCAAAGAGAGAATAAGCAAGCATGCTTTTACAAATGTGTACACCACGATTGTTAATAAGATTAACCTTCTTTACAGTAGCACCCTGGCTCTTTAATAGCTGAGATACACTCTGTCCAAGGCTGTCATTACGCATATGACCTAAGTGCAAAGGCTTATTTGTATTAGGACAAGAAAATTCAACCATAACATTTTTCTTCTCATCATCCTTTGTTTTACCCCAATCATCTCCCATTCTCTTTACCTCTTCGAAGATAGAAGAAGAGAGGGAAGATAGATCTAATGTAACATTAACGTAAGGACCTGAAGATGAAACAGGAGCAGAAGGCTCACTCTCTTTAATTAGCTGAACTATATCCTGTGCTATTAAGGCTGGTGCTTTATGTGCATCCTTTGCATATGTAAACATAGGAAAAGCAATATCTCCCATCTCTTTTTTAGGGGGAACACCCATAGAAAGAGGAGCAATGCTATCACTTGATAAATATTCTTTTAAAACTTTTTCAATTTTTGTTTTCCAATCGTTTTTAATTTTTGTAAGCATAATGAGAATGATAACAATAATCACTCTTAAATTGAAGAGTTCTAACAATTAAGTCTTATAGATATTTCTCCACTAGAGAGAGCTTCCTCTTCTCCATTTTCGTATCTTACAACTAAATGTCCTGCCTCATCTAAACCAGTAGCAAAAGCATTTCGTCTCTCGTCTCCTCTTATTACAGCTATTTCCTTACCAATGACAAAGCACTTTTCTCTGTATTTATCTATAAAATCTTCTTTTTGTATTTCTATTATTCTCTTACAGCACTCTGCAATACAACGAGCTCTAGTAACCTTAGCCTGCCCTGTTGGAAAGAATGATGTTGCTATATCTCTTATCTCTGGGCTAAAGTCTTCTTCTTTTGTTTTGTAGTTAATACCAACACCGATAATTACCTTATCGAGTCTTTTCTCCTCCAAATTTACAATGCCTTCGCATAGTATTCCAACAGCCTTCTTATTCTTTATATATATATCATTAACCCACTTAATCGAAGTCTCTATTCCTGTTAGCTCTTCCATTTTTTCACTAATAGCAGTTGCACTAGCAACTGTTATTAAATCTGGGCTTATCAGATTACTACCGGAGAGCACAAGAGAAAAATATATCCCACCCGAGGGAGAATCAAATTTTCTTCCTAGTCTTCCTCTTCCGCCCTCTTGCTTATTAGCTACTACTACAAATGGAGTATTTACTCCCTCTAGTACAAGAGATTTTGCATCCTTATTAGTTGAAAATGTTGTATCGAAAAAGACAACACTTATACCACTATCCGCCATCTCCTTCTCTATTTCTTTTTTATTTAGAACGTCACCTCTTTCTCTGAGAATATAGCCGTGGTGCTTTCTGCTCTCAATTTCGTATCCATCCCTTTTCAAGCTATCAACTGCTTTTTTTATAGCCATTCTTGTAACACTACATTTCTCACTTAACATCTCGCCACTAACATATTCTCCACTCCTATCAGAAAGGAATGAAAGTACATAATCTTTTGTTGTCATAGATAAAGAATAGTTAGTAAACCATGGTTTGTAAATCAGTTGACTTTGTTCCTATTCGTTTTCTATTCTCTTTCTATGTATATTCTGTCTTGTCTTTTTACTGCCTTAATAATTGTTGGTTCTTTTATTAAGATACCAATGTTTCCTATCTCTATTACACTTCAAACATTATTTGTCTTTCTCTCGGCTCTTCTTTTACCTTTGAAAAACAGCCTATTAGCAATCCTCTTGTATACTATTCTTGGTCTCATAGGATTGCCCATTTTTACATCAGGCGGTGGCATCAGTGCCATTTTCTCACCCTCCTTTGGCTTTATAATAGGTTTTATATTTGCTACTCTTTGTGGATCCCTCTTAGCCAAAAGACGTCACGATAGCTTTATATACAATCTTTTTGTAGTCTCTGTCATGGAAATAATTATTTATGCTTTTGGACTCACCTTCCTTACACTACGACTCGATACGACCTTTTACAAGGCACTCACTGTTGGCTTCTTTCCATTTATTATTGGAGACTTAATTAAGATAATAGTTAGTGCATCTTCTAGTATTAAAATATATCCAGAGCTTCTTAAATATACAGAAAAAATAAAAGAAAGAGAGAACTTTATCTAACAATCTTCTTTTTGTATTATATTGCCATGGAAAAGATAATCCATTCTTTAACAGAAAATTATATTAAGCACTTAGAAGACGAAAACGTCTCCTTCTTCGGTCTTCCCGAAGAAGAAAATATAGAAAAGCTAATACACTCTTTACGTATTCTTCTCTTTCCAGAATGCTTAAAGAGCGAAAAAGAAGAAGAGAAAAAAGAGATTATTAGCCACCACATGAATGAAGCATATAAAACTCTTTTTCTTCTCTCTTTGAGAATCTACAGTCTCAAAAGGGAAAAAGATGCAGAAGAGAAAGCGAAGGAAATAACAGTAAAGCTATTAGAGAACCTATATAAAATTCGCTCTTCTCTCATGTTGGATGCAGAGGCAGCCTTTAATGGAGACCCTGCTGCAAAAAGCATAATGGAAATAATACTCAGCTATCCGGGCTTTAGAGCAATTACTGTTCATAGAATAGGTCACTTTTTATATACTGAAAAGCTTCCTTTACTACCCCGAATGCTTAATGAGGTTGTACATGCACAAACTGGTATCGATATCCATCCAGGAGCTAAAATTGGATCCTACTTCTTTATCGACCATGGAACGGGTGTCGTAATAGGAGAAACAACAGAGATCGGAGACAGAGTAAAAATATACCAGGGTGTAACTCTCGGTGCCCTCTCTTTTCCAAAGGATGGCTGTGGACTACTACTAAAAGGACAAAAACGTCATCCAACAATCGAAGACGATGTAACAGTATATGCAAATGCTACAATACTTGGTCCAGTTGTTATTGGTAAAGGCTCGACGATTGGGTCTAACTCTTGGATTAAGGAGAATATTGCTCCCTACTCAACAGTAATTCCTAAAAAGGTTGAATACACGGTTAGACAAGTGAAAACTCAAGAGGAAAAATAGAAGTAACAATTCCTCTATATAACTCTCCTTCCTTTATAGGAATATCTTTCTCTATAATTTTTGCTTTGAGATAATTACCTGTTGTACCTACACCATTCTTTTCAGCAATTATTTCTTCCTCTTTTCCAATTTGTCTCTCTAAGTACTTACGGTTGAGACGAGTAGATAAATTTCTCAGTCTCTCTGCTCGCTCGTCTCTCACTCTCTCTTCAACCTTGAGCCTAGAATTAAATAGTGGTGTACCTTCTCGTGGAGAATAAGGGAAAACATGAAGCTGAGAAAATTCATTTCTTTCTAAAAAGTCATATGTAAGTAAAAAATCTTCTTCTCTTTCTCCCGGTAGTCCTGCAATAACATCGCAAGAAATAAAAGGATCATTCTTTATCCTTCTTAGTCTCTCTATTATATATTCAACATGTTCTATCGAATAATTACGTCCAACAATTTTTAATACATTATTAGAAGCAGATTGGATAGGAATATGAAAATGAGGAAATATTCTGTGGTCTTCTATCTGAGACAAAAGTAGCTCGTCAACATGGTCAGGCTCCATACTCGATAGTCTAAATCTAATATTTTCACCTGCTGCACCAAGAATCTTTTCCAATAATCCTCCCAGTCCTCTACCACTATGGTCATAGTTCGTGAGATTAACGCCAGTGAGCATTATCTCTCTCATCCCCTTACTCTCAAGCTCTAAAACTCTTTTAACGCATTCATCAGCATCGAGCCAACGAGAGGGACCTCGAACAATAGTTGTTTTACAATATCCACAAGAGTTATCACAACCATCCTGCACCTTAAGATAGGCTCTAGAGTGGTAAGAAAAGGATGTTGGATTATAAGCAAAGCTCGATACTCTTTCACTCTCAAAATTCTTAACAGAAGAGAGAATATCATTCTCTTTAATAACAGACGCAAGCTTTAGTAAGGAAGCCTTCTTATCTAGAGAGAATACTACGACATTTTCTCCAATACTCTCTAATCTCTCTCTGTCCTTTTCGCCGTAGCATCCAGTAACAATTACGCACTTCGCAGCTTGACTGAAGAGTCTAATCATCCTCCTAGCCTTTTGTTCCGCCTTACTTGTTACAGCACAAGTATTTACTATAATTAGTTCGGCATCCTTACTTTCTTTAAGTATCTCAAATCCTTCCTTCTTAAAGCTATCGGAGAGAGCTTCGCTTTCGCACTGATTTAGACGGCAGCCTAATGTATATACATATACCTTCATTGCTCTTCTCCCTTTTCCAAAATAAAACCAACCTCCTCAATAGCTAAGCGAAGAGAATGCCTCATATCTTTTGTGAATGGATTATATTGCTGCAAATCAATAAAGAGCCTCATAGGGTCATTACATGTCTGCTCTTCTATTTCTAGCAATGACTTATATCCCTTTGTTGCAATATCTGTTTCTCCTAGCTGCATTTTTGAAAGGACACGACCTATGAAATGAGTTACACCCTGAGAAAAAGCAGCTTCCCTATCATGCTCTTCAGCACTCATTTCAATAGCCCTTAAGCCCATTTTCTCAAACATTGATTTAACAAGCTTAAACCTCTCATCCTTTTCACTAATACTAGATAAAACAATAGGTAAATTCTCTAAGCCATTTTTAGCAGAATCGGGACCAAACATAGGATGAGTTGCTATTTTATAGGTGTCAGGTCTTAGGTGCTTTTCCATCCACAGCTTTGGATAAGTTTTAACAGAGCACGTATCTAAAACAATTGTATTTTTTCCAATGCGATCGGAACAATCTATTAAGACACTTTCAAAGGAGGAAATAGAGACACAGAAGAATAAGAGATCACAAGATAATACCTCCGCTTCCTTTACTTCTCTACATCCATTAGGGATAGCATGTGAAGAACGGGAATAAACGAGCACCTCGTTTCCTGTTCTCAAAAGAGTTTCTGCCCAAAAAGAACCAAACCTACCTAATCCATATACACCAATTTTCATAGTGAAAGAATAACTAATTTAACATTGTCTCTGCAACACACATGTTGAGTAACAACCAAAATTGTAGAATAATAATGATGACGAAAATCCACTTTGGAGGAAAAAAATAATGTCTAAAGAATTTTTAGTAGAGACAAGTGCTCGTCACGTCCATGTAACACAGGAAACTTTAGAAGCGCTCTTTGGTAAGGGCTATCAGCTTACAGTAAAAAAGGAACTATCTCAGCCAGGTCAGTTCGCATCAAATGAAAGAGTAACTGTTGTTGGACCAAAGAAGGAACTAGCTAATGTATCTATCCTTGGCCCATGCAGAAAGCTTAATCAGGTTGAGCTTAGCGCAACAGATGCTCGCTCTATCGGTATCGATGCTCCTCTTAGAGAATCAGGAGATGTTGCTGCCTCTGGTAAATGTACTCTTGTTGGTCCTTGTGGCTCTGTAGAGTTAGAAGAAGGTGTTATCGTTGCTAAGCGTCATATCCACATGACAGAAAATGATGCACAGGAATTTGGCGTCAAGAATGGTGACATCGTTTCTGTCTTAATCGAAAATGATAACGGTAGAAAGACTATTTTTGCTGATACAGTTATCAGAGTATCAAATAGCTACAGCCTCGCTATGCATGTCGATACAGACGAATCTAACGCTTCTCTTTGTGCTCG
>CAZLYD010000003.1:0-88380 GCA_964563815.1 uncultured Spirochaetaceae bacterium | reverse complement strand
ACAGCCTCGCTATGCATGTCGATACAGACGAATCTAACGCTTCTCTTTGTGCTCGAGCTCAGATGGGAAAGTTAGTAAAATAAGATAGTTTAAGCAAAGAAAAATTGGGTCCTATGGCCCAATTTTTTATTTAAACTAAAGTCAATATTTCTTTATAATAAAACAATAAAAACATATTATGTGTTGTCTTGTATTACCTTTGCAAGACTCACAATTTCCTCAACATCTAGCATTTCTGCTCGCATGGTAGGATCGATAGAGGCAAGTGAAAGAAAAAGCTCAACCTTCTCTTTTCCATAGTTACCATAAAGAGAAGACTGAAGATTGTTTTTTACTGTCTTTCTTCTTTGTGCAAAAAGAGCACGTAAAAGAGTAAGAAATGTTTCTCTATACTCAAGAGGAACAAGACTATTCTCTCTTCTTTTCATAACTACTACAGCACTATCAACATTAGGCTGAGGCCAAAATGCTGAACGAGGAATCTTAAAGGAAAGAGTATTTGTATAATCAAGCTGAGTTAGAATAGAAAATGAAGAATAGTTTTCACTTCCCTTTTTGCTTACCATTCTTTCAACAACTTCCTTTTGAAGAGTATAGACCATTAGTGGTGGTAAATATCTATTTTCAATAAGCTTAGCAATTATCACTGAGCCAACATTATAAGGAAGATTACCAACAATTCTATCCGGCAGTGGCAACAGCTTCTTTTTAAAGAGTGTCTTTAATGCATCACCTTCAATAAGAGTAAAATTCTCCTCTCTTGGAAATGCTTCTTCTTTTAAGAGCTTAGAAAAGCCATAGTCGATTTCAAAGGATGTTAATTCAGCTTTCTTTTTTATTATTTCATTTGTGATAGCCCCAAGTCCTGGACCAACCTCCCAGACTCTCATTCCTTCCTCTATTTCCATCAAGGAAACAATTTTCTCTCTGCTTGCTCTACTAATGAGAAAGTTCTGTCCGAACTTCTTACTCATACCAAGACCATTTTCTTTCAGCTTAGCCTCTATCTCAGTAGGGCTATCATAGTTAAGGCTCCACATATAGTTAGAATAAACAAAATACAAAATTATTAATAGAGAGCTTTCTTCTTCTTGAAATAATCAACAAGAAGACAAAAGAGAATAAATAAAACAAAGAAAGAAGCAAAAAATGGAAGCAGTGACAAGCTCTCTTCCATTTTAAAGACAGCAGAGAAAGAGGACGAAAATAAAAATAGAGAAATAATATATTCTAAAATTACATCCAAGCTAGGAATAATAAATCGAAATAAAGTTAGTAAGAATGTATAATTAATAACATAGCTAAAGACAATTGAGAATAAAATAGCCCATGGCTGCCACGAAGAAAAGTAGTAATAGACAATACAGGACGAGGAAAGTGTTGCTCCTATATTAAGGAGGAATGAATTTACTATATTTATTTTAAAAGCAGGAAAGGTATATTTAACCTTCTCTATAACACTGCTGACGAATAATAAGCCCGAGAGAGAAGTAAAGCTAAGTATAATACCCAGCTCTAAAAGATAATTAGGTTTAATAAATAAAAGAAAGAAAAGAGAGAGGACAAAGCTATACTCAGTATCAAAAAGGGAAGAAATATAATTAAAAATAAGTGCTCTTAATAGCGAAGGCTTAAATCCCGTTAAATAAACAAAGATAAAAAGGCATAGCTTATTTATAATACCTCCCTTTTTCTTTCCATATAGAAAAGAGAAAAATGGCAAAAGAAGAGAGGAAAAAAGTGAGAGGTGCATTCCAGAAAGAGACAATATATGGCTTATGCCTAAGCTTCTTACACTACTCTCTAAAGAAGCGTCACCATCAACTGTCGTTCCTATTAAAAGGAGAGCTATAAGATTTCTGCTTTTTATATTTTTAAGAGATCTAATAAATATATCCTTGTATTTTCGTCTTATTCTTCCACTTGTATTTCTCTTGATAATTACTGCCTCGCTAGAGAGGAAGTAGCCCTCTCTCATACTTCCCATCAATAGAAGCTTATCGCCTTCTGTTATATCTAATTCATTACTAATAACATAGATTCGACCGGAAGAAGAAAAGTAATCATTCCTCTTATTAATACTACTCTCTAGAGAGAGTGAAAAACCTATATTTCTGTTTTTTCTCCTATTTGGTTCTGTACTGACAGTTCCATAAAGACCCACAATTTCTTCTTTTGGAATAATAAAGGAAGGAATAGAGGATAAATAAGCTTTTCCAAGAAGGAAGTACAAAAAAATAATCATTAGTATTACTAAGCTTCCATTTTTACTTTGACGAAAAAGATACAATAAAACTATAAATAGAGGTAAAAAAAGAGAGGGAAGAAAAAGAATTTTGGGTACAAATACTAGTAGATAAAAATAGAATAGAACTACTATATAGAGCATATAGTATAAACAAAGAAAGAAAAGAAAATGTTAAGAAAAGAGTATTTCCTCAATTTCGGATGTAGTATTAACAATTGTTTTTACACCACTATTTTCTAATTCTTCTCTACTTCGAAAGCCATAACTCACAATAAGAGAATCAACATCTGCATTTGTAGAAAGATTATAGTCAACCTCGCTGTCCCCAATATAGATAACATCCTCCCTCTCAAGCTTCTCTTTTTCGATTATATAAAAAAGGGAAGAAGGATTTGGTTTAAGAGGAAAACGATTACTTTGACCAATAATAGATGAAAAAGAAAATGAAGAGAGCTTATCCTTAACAATTTTTTGAACTATCTCATCCTTTTTATTTGAAAGAATAGCCATCTTTACTCCGTTCTCTTCTAATTTTTTCAATAACTCTTCTATTCCTGAGTAGAACGAGGAATAGATAGATGGATGATTATTGTAATAAGAAATAATCATCTCATACATTAAATTTATCTCTTCTTCTTCGATTATAATGCCACTCTTTAAAACAGCAGCTTCTGTTGCGTTTCTTAGTCCTCGCCCTATAATGCTTCTCGTCTCTAAAAGAGAAAGTGGCGGAACAGAATATAAAGAAAGGCCATAATTGATCGCTCCATTAATATCTCTAAGAGTATCTAACAGAGTACCATCAAGATCAAAAACAACCATTTTCTTTTTCATGTCTCAATTATATCGTCTACCATTATTGCTTTCTACATACTCTAAGCTTTATTCTTTAGATATATGTACAAAATTAGAATTGCTAAAAACAAAGAAAAACAATTAGAAAAGCATCATCCATGGGTATTTAGTGGCGCCATAGATAGTATTACCCCGTCTTTTTCTTCTCCAGACTGGGCTGAAGTATATAGTTATGACGGCTCCTTTATTGCAAAAGGATGGTACGATGAAAAATCTCACATCATTCTTCACCTTATGACATGGAACAAGGATGAAATAATAGATGAGGAATTTGTTGCAGCACTAGTAGAAGAAGCAATTATGAGACGAAAGGATTTCTTTTTACTACCAGATACAAATTGCTTTAGATTAATTCATGGAGAAGCAGATTTCATTCCAGGTATTGCTGTAGACTGCTATTCAAAGGATATAAGAATAATAATATCCTCTCGCTTTGCTAATCATTTTCTACCAACAATCGTAGAAACAATAGAGACGTTACTTCATCCAACAATTATTCAAGTAAGCTCCGATCCGTTTTATGCATCAAGCGAGCATATAGGTGAGAAAACTCGCTTCTTTATAAAAGGAAAAGAGGTGAGCGAAAATGAAATAGAAGAAGAAAATACTCTCTTTATTGAAAATGGAATATGGTACGAGGTAGCACATAAAAAGAGTCAGAAATCTGGTTTCTATTGTGACCAAAGAGAAAATAGAAGGATTATTGAAAAATATACAAAAAACAAAAAGGTATTAGATGTATGCTCCTTTACAGGTGGTTTTACGCTTCATGCATTACGCTCTGGAGCAGAAAGCGTTGATGCTGTAGACTCATCGGAATCTGCACTCAGACACCTTTTGTATCAAATACATTTAAACGAAAACAAAGGCGTTCTTCCACATGGCAGTAGAGAAAAGGTTACAATAACCAATGCAGACTGCTTTGAATACTTAAGGCAAGTCGAGGATGACAAATATGACGTTATTATTCTTGACCCTCCAAAGCTTGCACAAACAAAAGGAAAGCTAGAAGGAGCAATAAGGGCATATAAAGACTTGAATCGAGTTGCTATGCTTAAAATTAAGAATGGAGGAATAATTGCAACATTCTCTTGCTCTGGTGCATTAAGTAGAGAAAATTTTGCACTCCTCCTATCTTGGGCAAGTAGTGATAGTAATACAGAAATACAAATTCTTGAGACACTAAGCGCTGGTTCGGACCATCCTGTTCGTCTATCATTTCCAGAGAGCCAATATCTAAAGGGCTTTATACTTAAAGTAATAAAATAGACTAGATAAGTACTATTAAAAGTGACCACAAGAGTAAGTATCTTTTGTGGTCACTATTATTTATAGGTAATCTCTTATTCCAAGCATCAAACACATACAAAACATAGCCAAGCTCTCACTCAGCTATGTATATTTGTCTTAGTAATGACTATGTTATTAGTCTTCTCTTACTTCTTCGCCATTATCCTTAACTTCAACTTCTATTACGTCATCGCTATGATGATGCTTGCAGTGACAATGATGCTGACTATTATTTCTATCTTCACTCTTAGTTAAGAAGAATAGAGAAATACCCCAATAAGTACCAATAGCACTGATTAGAATTGGGGAAAGATAAGAAGCATCAAAATAACCACTTCTTCTCTCTGTTATAGTTCCAATAGCAGTCCTATATGAGACAGTTCGTGGAAGATTAATTGCCAGTCCAAGGAAAGAAACAAAGAGCAAGAAACAAATAATTCCAAATACAAGTAGTAAAACCTTTAAAGCTTTTTTATTCATAATTTCACCTTCCTAAACTCAAGATAATGATAGAAATATCATAAATCAAGAAATTAAAATAAAAAGACAAATACTCTACACACAAACAAAAAAAGCGATACATTTCTGTACCGCTTTTTTTCTCATTAAAGAAGGATTAATAAGCTGCGTTGAGCCATTCAATACCATCGATAACATTTGTAAAGTATGGAGCACTCTGGAATTCTGGATATGATTCGTGGAATACGCCATCCCATACTGCTTCATGAGTATCAGCAACGAAGTCACCATCTGTATCAACAGCGAGGATACTTGTAACAGTCTTTCCACCATCAACTGTGAACTTAGAAAGATCGAATACGTTGAGTGTACCAGCTTCGAAAGCTGCAACAGCTTTGTCGATAGCTTCCTGTGTTCCAGGAGCAGCAATAGCTGTATTGAGCTCTGTAACAACAACGTCACCATCCTTAACTGTACCTGTCCAATCTGCTGGGTTCTCTACGCCATCAAGATAATTCTTAATGAATGTATAGAAGTATCTGGACCAGTCAATTCTACAAGAAAGGAGAGAAGCTGCTGGAGCAACCTTTGTCATATCTGTATTGTAACCTGTGTGGTAAACACCAGCCTTCTGAGCTGCAAGAGCAGGGCTAGTTGTATCGGAATGCTGAGAAATCATAATACAGCCAGCATCAATAAGAGCTGTTGCTGCTGATTCTTCAAGAGTAGCATCGCCCCATGTACCAACGAAGTAAACCTTCATTGTTGCACTTGGACATACACTCTTAATACCAAGATAGTAACCAGACATACCAGAAATAACTTCTGCAAATGAATAAGCACCTACATAACCTACAACAGCTTCTTCTGGTTTAATCTTTCCTTCATCGATAAGCTGCTGAAGCTTCATACCTGCTGCGATACCAGCGATATAACGACCTTCATAGATAGCTGCAAAAGCATTATGAGTATTAGGATTGTTGTCCTGGTGAGAACCACAGTTTGTCATACCAACAAAAACTGTATCTGGATAATCTCTTGCTGCTTCAAGCATGAAAGGTTCAAAGCCATAAGAGTTATTGAAGATGATAGAACAACCATCAGCTGCCAATTCTTCATTGTTTTCTCTAGCAATACTGTCTTCTGTAGTATGTCTCTTAACAACAAGCTCTACATTATAGCCTTCTGCCTTGAGTTTAGAGATAGCATTATCCATACCATTCATGAAGTTCCAAGTATAACCCTGGTCGGATTCATCATTAATAACAACAAAGCCAATCTTTGTTGGTGCGTCAGCCTTTGTAGCACTTTCGCTATTTCCCTGAGCAAAAACAGAGAGACACATTAAAATAGCAATAGCAATAGCCAATGTTTTTTTCATATTTTTCTCCTCAATAAAATGTATTACTTACATCTATAAAACAATAATAGAATCAACTTCAACCCCTGTAAAGATTTTTTTCTTAATAATTATTTACAAAATCTTTACAAACCTAAACAAAACTTAACAAAAAATGGGATATACCTAAAGAGATACATCCCAAATTTACTTTTACATAAAAACTATCTTTCTTCTCTAAAATAGTTCACTCCAAGAGATTGTGGTGGCTGCTTATCCTTAATATTCTTCATACTAGTAATAATAAGTACAACAATTGTTACAAGATAAGGAAGAATCTTATAGAGCTCCATTGGGAAGAATGGAACAATTATTCTTAAGTACATAATCATAAGAGCACCAAACAAAATTGAACTCCAGATGGCATTAAGTGGTCTCCATGTGCAGAAGATAACAAGAGCAACAGCAAGCCAACCAGTTCCTGCAAGAGAAGCTTCTAACCATACACAGCCAGCTGTTGTCATTGTATAAACCATACCACCGATGGCAGAAATACCACCGCCAACCATAGTTGCAATGTATTTATACTTTGTAATGTTAATACCTGCTGCGTCAGCTGTAACAGGAGATTCTCCAACAGCTCTTAAATAGAGACCCTTCTTTGTCTTGGTTAAGAATAGATGCATTAAAATAGCAACAATGATAGCTAAATAGAAGAATTCTGATTGGTTAAATAGAATCTTTCCAACAATCGGAATATTCTTCAAAAAGTCTGGCATAAACTTATTATCAAAGGCAAACTTTAAGTCGTTAGAGAGTGTTACATAATCATTTAATTGGTGTCGCCTTAATTCTCCTGCGAACTTCGCAACTCCTGTTCCGAAGGTTGTCATAGCAAGTCCAGTTACATTCTGATTAGCTCTAAGAGTTACAGTAATGAAGGAGAAAATCAAACCAGCAATAGCACCAACAGCAAAGGAAGATAAAATAGCTAAAAGAATTGCAACAAAGGCATTAGCATTTCCAACTCCAACTACTGTTTCATAGATATTAGGTGCAATTAAACCAAAGATACCACCCATGTACATGATACCTTCAACACCAAGGTTCATATTTCCTGATTTCTCTGTAAGGATTTCACCAAGAGTACCAAACATTAACGCTGTACCATAAGCGCCAGCTGCTGCTAAAAGAAGTACTACTGCGTTCATTATCTAGCCTCCTTATTTGATTTTCCTCTGAAAATAATCTTGTAGTTAATGAAAAATTCACAACCAAGCATACAGAAAAGAAGTATACCAGATACAATTTCAGAAGCAGATGCAGGAACATCGAGTCTTGTCTGTAGAGTTGCAGAACCCTTGCTGATTATAGCAAGCATAGCAGCAATGATTATCATAGCAAAGGAGTTAAGCTGACTGAGCCATGCAACAGTAATAGAGGTAAAGCCTACGCCTCCTGCAACAGAACTATTAAGAGTACCATTAGCCCCCGATACGAGCATCCAGCCTACGATACCAGAAATAGCACCAGAAAGAAGCATAGTTCTCATCATAACCCAACCAACATTCATTCCAGCATAACGTGCAGTATTTATAGAATCTCCTATGACTGCAACCTCGTATCCTTGCTTTGTATAATTCATATAGATATGTACCAATACAACGAGTACAAGTACGATTATCCACCCCGAATAGACACCAAATACATTAGGCAATCTTGCATTATCAGGGAACATAGGAATCATCTGAGTACCCTTTCTTCCTTCCCATGGTCCACCCTGTAGCCACTTAACAATACCGATAGCTACATAGTTCATCATAAGAGTAAAGAGTGTTTCGTTAGTATTATATTTTGCTTTAAAAAATCCAGGAATGAAGGCCCAAATAGCCCCGCCTATAGCACCAGCTATCATCATGAGTGTTAAGACAACGAATCTGCTAGAAATTGACTTAGATAGATAAATAGCAATAAATGAAGCAAAAACAGCGCCCATTGTAATTTGACCTTCTGCACCAATATTCCAGAACTTCATCTTAAAACATGGAGCAATGGCAAGAGCACAGCCTAAGAGAGGAATTGCTATCTTAACAGTCTGTCTAATATAGCCAGGCTTCGATAGTGCTCCATTAATCATAACACCATATGATACAAAAGGATTTTCTCCAGCGAGCATGATTGGGATCATACCCAAAATGAGAGCAAAAACAATTGAAGCAACTCTAATTGTCCAAGCCATCTTTGGCTCCATTGCATCTCTTTTTGCTAATCTAATAAGTGGAGTTTTACTTTCTTTAGCCATTAACAGCCCCCTCTCCACCAACAGTGGTCATCATAAATCCAATTTCTTCCTTTGTGGTAGAACGAGCATCAACGATGCCACTAACCTTTCCACCGCACAAAACTAGAATTCTGTCGCATAACTCTAGTAATACATCAAGCTCTTCACCAATATAAAGAACAGCAGAGCCATTCATTTTTTGTTCTGTAAGAAGATTATAGATAGTATAAGAGGTATTAATATCGAGACCTCTAACAGCATAAGCTGTAAGAAGAACTGGAGGACGTGAAGCAATTTCTCTACCAACTAATACCTTCTGAATGTTTCCTCCCGACATTCTTCTAACAGGGAAATCTGTACTTGGTGTTACAACCTCCAAATCAGACCAAACCTTCTTAGCTAGTCCTTCAGGGTTCTTCTTATTGAAGAAGATACTCTTACCCTGCTTCCAAGATCTAAGCATCATATTGTTTGTCATACCCATAGAACCAACAAGACCCATACCAAGTCTATCTTCAGGAACAAAGCCCATGCCAACACCAATATTTCTTATCTGCATCGGGGTCTTTCCAACTAATTCAACAGTTGTTCCGTCATCATTAACAAACTGTATTGATGAACCCTTCTTAGTTAAATAGAGACCAGAAATAGCTTCTAATAGCTCCTTTTGTCCGCTACCTGCTATTCCGGCAACGCCGAGTATTTCGCCGCTTTTTGCCTCAAAAGAGACATCATCGAGTTTAGTTATACCTTCTCCATCAACAACTGTAAGGTTACGTACAATAAGCTTATCGACAGGAGATGAATACTTTGGTCTATTAATATTAAGCTTAACAGTATGACCAACCATCATATCTGTAAGAGATTGAGCAGTTGAGCTCTTTGTTTCTACTGTTCCAATATATTTTCCCTTTCTTAAAATGGCAACCTTATCAGAAACAGCTAATACCTCCGCTAGCTTATGAGTAATGATGACAATAGCCTTACCATCCTTCTTCATGTTTTCAAGTACAGCAAAAAGCTTATCTGTTTCCTGCGGTGTAAGGACGGCTGTAGGCTCATCAAGAATTAGAATGTCAGCTCCACGATATAATACCTTTACAATCTCAACTGTCTGCTTTTGAGATACAGACATGTCATAAACCTTCATCTTTGGGTCTACATCAAAGCCATAACGATCACAAATATCTGCTACCTTATCGTTTACGGCACCCAAATCAAGTTTTTCATCTAGGCCTAAAACAATGTTCTGTGCCGCTGTAAAAACATCAACAAGGTGGTAATGCTGGTGTATCATTCCAATACCAAGTTCATATGCATCCTTTGGAGAGCGAATATTAACTTGTTTACCATCGGCATATATAGTTCCCTCATCAGGCTGATATATACCAGAGAGCATATTCATCAAGGTGGTCTTTCCGCTTCCGTTTTCACCCAAGAGCGAGAGTATTTCGCCTCGCTTAATTTCGAGGTTTATAGAATCGTTAGCAACAACCTGTCCAAAACGCTTCGTAATTCCTCTTAATTCAATTGCATTTTTACTCTGCATGTCTTCTCCCGAGAAGCTTCAACTTATAAGTTTTAGCCCGCTAATTAAAGATATAATATCATTCGTTTTTTTTAGTCTGCAACAAAAAACAACAAAAAATACGTTTAAAAGTCCTAGCTCAGTAAAACAATTCTTTATGTTTTATTTTCTTTTACTAGGTCCTTTTTCATAACTGTCTCTTAAAAAGGAAACAGAAGAAATAAAAAAGCGGCATCCTAAATGCCGCAAAGCTTATAAAGCAACTGTAAATTCTATCTCAACCTTACCATTCTTTGGAAGAGCTGCAACCTGGAATGCACAGCGACTAGGAAGGACCTTAGCCTCCTTAAATGCATCTGCATATACTTCGTTAACGGAAGCAAAATCTTTAATATCTGCTAGATATACGATAGCCTTGACTGTGTTTTCAAGCTTTCCACCGCCTTCTTCTATAATTGCTTTTGCATTCTTAAAGATCTGCTTAGCCTGTTCCTCTGCTGTTTCACCAACCATTACACCTGTTGCTGGGTCAAGAGCAAGAACACCAGAGACAAAAATAAAACCATTTGCCTTTACCGCCTGTGAATATGGGCCAACTGCGCCTGGTGCATTCTTAGTATCAATTCTTTCAATCATTATTGTTTCTCCTTATTATTTATTTCTAATACAAATTTTAATATTTCACTAGGTTTATCTACTATATTCACTTCTCTTGTTTCTTTATTAAAGCCAAAGCCCCAAGAAACCGCAAGGAATGCCACACCTATTTCCTTTGCGCCCCTTTCATCATTTGTTGTATCACCAACCATCAAGACTTCCTCTTTCTCGACTCCAAGACGCTTTATAGCATTCATAATAACCTCACTCTTTGTTATTGCTCCATCCTTCACAGGACCAGATACTGTATCAAAAAGAGAGGTAAGAGAGAGGTTTTTTACACACCTAACAGCTAATTCTTCCATTTTATTTGTAGCAACAGCAGTTTTAATATTTTCCTCTCTCAATTTTTTTAAAAGTGGAACAATACCATCATAAATGCCCATTTGAAACATGCCACTACTGTTATAGAGCTCACGATACTTCTTAACACAGTATTCGATTTTTTCTTCTTCCACGCCAAAGGTAAGACGAAAACAGTCTCTTAAGGGTGGTCCGATAAATCTCTTTAAATACTCTTTAGTATAAATGGAAGTATCGAGACCAATTGTCTCTACTGTTTTTAAAGCACAGCTCATAATACCTTCACTGCTATCTGCAATAGTTCCATCAAAATCAAACAAAACTGCCTTTATCACAAACAATCTCCAATACTTTATTATGGCAAGAAGAAGCAGATGCAATAATGCTGATAGCCTCTTCTTCCTTTTTTATGCTTACCCTACCACCAGCTTCAGTTACAATTAGAATACCAGCTGCTACATCATATAGCTGTAACGCTTCTTCATAGTAGCAAGCAACACGAGAGGAGGCTACATAACAAAGAGAAAGAGCGGCAGATCCAAGGCTACGCATATCCGTAAAGCAATCATAGAACTTTCTCATCTTCAGCATGTAGCTATCCATAATCGAATGCTTTCTATGTGGCGGAACAAGTATTGCTAAGGCCTTAGAATAATCATCATTTTCATAAGTACTTATTCTCTTTCCATTGAGAAAGGCACCGAGCCCTCTCATTGCAGAAAATATTTCATTCTGCCTTACATTCATTACAACACCAACCTCTATTCCTTCTTCGTCTTCATAAGCAACAGAAATCGTATAATTAGGAAAGGACCACATAAAGTCTACAGTTCCATCTATCGGATCCACAATCCAGCGTCCCTTTCCCTCTCCCCTTTTTCCTGTCTCTTCTCCGTACCAAGCGTCAGAAGGAAAGGTCCCAATAAGTGTATCATAGATAAGCTTTTCACTCTTTTTATCTGCATCTGTAACAAAATCATTAATTGATTTTTCTTCAACAGAAAAGCGTAATTCTTCATGCTCTAAAAGAAAGGTTGCAGCTTTCCTTACTGCACAAACGGCAGCCTCAAGCCTTTTTTCTTTCTCGCTATTATCCATTGCTACTTCCTCATCTGTTGAGATATATATGTTACTCTCTTCCAATCAGAAGGTGAAAAGCTATCTTTAGTTATAACCTTTTCAAAGGCCTCTTCGACAGTATAGCTACTGTTGATATATATAACATCTACGTTCCACATCTCTTTTTCACGAGAATACATTACAGCACCTGCATTATTAATCAGCTCAGCCATCCTCAGCTCATCTCTAATTGTATCTTTCGATAGCATTATTGAGAGTGAATAATCAGGAATATTAAAAAGCTTATCCTTTTGCTCGGCCTGCATTCTATTCCAGCAGCTTTGAATAATATTTTCTAATTCTTCAAGAGTGTCGGAGGAAGAATCTTTAACGAGAGAAGCAAATACAGAATTTCTGCCGAGTGTTTTATAAATATCATAAATAATACCCTCGAGGCCTTCATCTATCTCTTCCTCGTCTCTACTTGTGTCGAGTAAGACAGTATCATCTTCTTTCTCATCTAATATTATAACTGTGTGCTTTTCTTCATCCTGTTCACTCTCATCTTCCTCTTCTATTAAAACAGAGGAGTCTACTTCGTCTTCTACGCTTCTTTCTATATAAGCTTTTACTTCCTCTTCTTCGATAATGCTTTCTTCGTAGCTAGCACCATCTTCTTTCTTCTCGTTTACTTCTATTTCGTCTATAGCAGAAGGGGAACCATTATTTTTCTCGTCTACACTCTCTTCATTCAAAGACGAGAATACTTTTTCCTCTTTTTCTTCTTCACTTCTTAAAGATGTAGCACTCTCTTCTTCATTTAAAATAGGTATATTAATATTCTCGTCGTCAGATAAATAAGCCGCTTCACTCTCCTCTTGAGCAAATACGCTTGAGTCAAGCTCTTCTTCTCTTTCTTCCTCTTCTACAAAGCCATCCTCGTCTTCCTTTTCGAGTTCTTTTGTAAGCTCAGTCTCAGAAGAGAATTCGGTATTATCATTTATCTCTTCGCAGCTTAGTGAATCTAGCTCTTCCGCTCTCTCTTCTTCTTTGATGAAGCTCTCTTCATCTTCTTTTTCAAGCTCTTCACCTATTTCTATCTCTGCATCATCTTCATCAAGAAGAGAGAGAAAATCTAATTGGCTATTATCAATAGAATCATCCGAGAGAACGGACTCTTCCTCTTTTTCGTAATCACTATCCTCTATTGAATCAAAAAATTCATCTTCCTCCTTTTCTGGTCCAATATCATCAAGCCTTTCGTTTTCATCTCTGTCGTCATATTCGTATTCATCAAAGGTAGCATTAAAGCTAATTTGAGCCTTCTCATTTTCTTCATCTCTCTCAATAATTTCAGCTGTAAGCGAATACTTATCCTTTAGTTCATCGATATCTCTTTCGTCTTTCTTCTCATACTCTATTTTTTCTATTTTTTCGTATCTGCTATCAATTATCTGGGCTTCTTTATCTTCATCCTCATTGTTATATTCATATTCGTATTCATCACTAATAGGCTCCTCGCCTATTTCTAATGAATCCTTGTCACTACTCTCAACTTCATCTTCATCAAGAGAGGAGTAAACACTCTGCCCAAGAGGCAAATCAATATTGCCTAAAATAGTATTAAGAAGAGTATGCTTCGTATTTTTATTAATCGTTGCTTCATACATATAAGAAGCAGAGATTATGAATGTCTCATCCTTTTTAACAAGAGATAATCGTGCATCTGGATCTACAATAATTCTTTTGTGTCCATATTTACTCTTAACCTCTTCCTCCTCTCGCCTTCTGCTCTTCTTTTTTTCAAAGGATGAGCTATTAAGAAATAGATTATCCTCATAAAGAGAAGGAAGAATAGTTATTTCTACAAGCTTACCGTCGTAAACAAAGGTATCATCATCGATATTGTGGAAAATCGATAGAACATCATTCATTGCAGCCTTTCCTCTATCAAGTGAGAAGGAGGTTGAAATAAAGTATGGTATATATTTCCCAACGAATGAGTATCTCTCTTTTTCAAAATCAACAAATGGATATACAGAAACAGGCCAATATCCCTTTCTTAAGCAGCTCTCTATATCACAAGAAGAAATAGAAGAAGTAAAGAAATCAAAGGAGGAAAGAGGAAGAGATGTTGCACTTTTAACCATAAAGAGAGAAAAGCCATCTCTAGTTCTAGTTAGATTATCTGCTCTATTCTCCCAATGGTTTTTCTCTGTTATTAAAGAGAAAATCTCTCCTTCACTTTTATTATCTAACAAGCCTTCTGCTCTAAGCTTTGCCTCTTCTAGTCTATATTCGTCTGAATAAAGCTGGACCTCTCTACATAGGTCATCAATACCACATAGTCCCAGCTTTGCTATTTGCTCTGTATTAATGGAAAAGGATACAAAATCTGTATCACAAAGCTCTGAAAAATCCTCTTTCTCTTCAAGTAGGCTTCTTAATAGAGTTGAAGAAGAATGAATATCGTCAACAGTCAAAACAGGAAAAAGAAGTCTACTCTCTATTATCCTTCTATATTCTTCTGCATGTTCTATTTCTATACTTTTTCTTGCGATTTCACGTGCAGTTACATTGTCTATTATTCTTACAATTCTTCTAACACTATCTTCTGCAATTGTCTTTATTCTTTCCCAATCTCTATTCTTTACCTCTCTTTCTCTGCCGTATGAAGTGCATTCTGTAGAAATAAGTACAGACTGAAGAAGAATTGGAAGAAGAGTAGAAGAATATATCTTCTCTTGATCCTTCTCCCTCGATAGAACCTTCCTTTCATCCCAGAGCGAAAGTTTCAACAATTCAAGAGGATAGTAAAGCTTAAACATCTTTATTATTCCTCTTATGTTATTCATAAGATAAGCATAATTTTCATTTATATTCTTTGAAGCTTTATCAAAAGAAAGATTAGTTAATTCACTAATTGGAGAAAAAAGATTTGACACAAAGTGCTCCTTAAACGTGCATAATATTCTTTCGATAAGATTTCAATCCCAAGCGAAGACACTCAGCAGCCATTTTCAGCTCTTCCTCGTTTAGTACATAAGCAAAACGAGCTTGGCACTTTCCTAGTCCTTCAGTTCGGTAAAAGCCCTCCGCCGGTGCAAACATAACTGTATTACCCTTATAAGAAAAATCTTCAAGCATATATTGAGCAAATTTATCTGCATCATCAACTGGAAGATCAGCAATAAAGTAGAATGCACCCTTTGGCATCGTAACTCTCACTCCTTCTATCTTTTGCATAGCAGAAACAAGAGTATTTCTTCTTCTTTCATATTCAGAAACAGTCTCCTTTATATAACAAGGAGGTGCAGATAGAGCAGCAGTTGCTGCAACCTCCTCAACCGCTGGTGGACATAGCCTAGCTTGTGCCATCTTAAGACAGTTATTAATAAAGTCTCTGTTCTTAGTTACTATTGCTCCAATTCTTGAGCCACACATAGAGAATCTTTTAGAGAAAGAATCTATACATATAACTCTATCTGAGTATTCAGGAAATGAAAGAATAGAGGTAAAGGTCTTACCATCGTAACAGAATTCTCTATAAACCTCATCAACAACAAGAAATATATCGTGCTTCTTACATAGCTCTAGAAGAGCAAGGAGCTCTTCCTTAGTATAGATATGGCCCGTAGGATTATTGGGAGAGCAGAGTAAAATTGCTGTTGTCTTCTTATTTATTTTATCTTCAAATGCATCAAGAGAGGGAAGAATAAAACCATTAGAGGAAGAGGATGTTACTGGACGAATATTAACCATAGCAACATTAGCAAATGTTGCTACATTTGTATAATAAGGCTCGGGAATGATAATCTCATCATAGGGGTCACAGAGAGTGATAAAAGTAAACTGAAGTGCCTCACTGCCTCCGGTTGTAATCATAATGTCTTCCAGCTCTAGGTCATTAATACCCATTCTTTTGTAATAACCAAGAAGAGCCCTTCTTAATTCAACCTCCCCTTCACTAAGACCATATGCTATTGTTTTTTCATCATAATTTTTAATAGCATTTAATGCTTCAATTGGGGTCTTAATATCAGGTTGTCCAATATTAAGATGAATTACATGAACTCCTCTTTCCTCTGCTTTTCTGCTAAGAGGAACGAGGCGACGAATTGGAGAACATTGAAAACCGGAAATACGGTTAGACATTTGCATACTTCACTCTCCCTCTTCATTCTGGAGAATTGTTACTCTCTTCGGATGAAGTATTTAAATTTGGATTAGCCTGAGTTGTATCTACAAGTTTCTGAATAAATTTTCTGTTATCCAATAATGGTGAGATTGCTCTTCCATGGTGGAGACGAGAAATTACACGTGCGAAAAGCTCTGTAACATCTGCCTGAATAAACCATTCCTTTTCAAGTAACTCTTTTCCTTGATAGACACCATTGGTACCAATAATTCTGTAGAAGATACCCTCTTTATAAGCCTGATCAAAGTTTTCAATAGCACCACCATTGAAGAATGGAAGAGAAACCATAACAATAACCTTTTTGGCTCCTCTATTCATTAGCTCTCTCATTGCGATAATCATAGTACCGCCGGTTGCTATCATATCATCTGCCATCAATACAGTCTTACCTTTAACATCTCCAAGTAGGTTTATACTCTTAATATTTGTATTTTTTGCAGAAGTAGAAACAACAGAGTAATCTCTTTCTTTATAAAGAATAGCAAGAGGTCTATGAAGAGCCTGAGCATAGAATTTATTTCTATTAACAGCACCAGTATCTGGTGAAACAACAACTATATCTGGATCTGAGAAATCAACTATTTTTCTTAGCTGCATAAGTGTCTGATAAGAACCATGCACATTTTCCAAAATAGTTGATGAGAATGCATTTTCTATCTCTCTAGAGTGGATATCTAGTGTTATTATTCTCTCTACTCCCAAGCTTTCGCAGAAACGAGCAAAAAGTGCAGCAGTTAAGGCTTCTCTGCTTGCTTTCTTGTGCTGTCTAGCATATGGATAGGTTGGAAGAACAAGAGTGACAGATTGAGCACCAGCATTTACAAGAGCATTAATTGTTGTAAATAAGAACATAAGGTGGTCATTAACAGAGAGCTGTATAGGCTCATCTGAACCGGAAACCTTAATAGGTGCATTGTTTGAAACATCATGGATGATGTAAACATTAAGGCCCCTAACAGGATCAATTATTTCAGCCTTCTCTTCACCATTAGCAAAGCGTGTATACTTCACGTTAATAGTAAAATCAGGACAATGGAAAACAGAAGGTAGCTTACCTGTAGGAATCTTTTTGCTGTCAAGATCATCTAGAAGAGTAACTATTTTAAGTAACTCTTCATCCGTTATGCCGTGTCTTTTTGTCAGAGCCTCTGAGATTCTCTCATATCTATCGATGTAAAGGCGTCTGAGATGCTTCACGACCTTGCCGGTAAAATATTCTGAGCCAGGGCCGGCAATAACCCCTAACTTATGTGGTTTTAAGATACTCATAGCATAAAGATACTTCAAAGAGAATAGAGAATGCAAGAATAGAACAATCTATTAAAGATTCATAAATGACATTTTTGCTTATTTTTTCGTTATTTAGCTATGGCAATACTTATAATATTTTTATCACTTTTTACTCTTTCCTCTTGTTCTGTCTTCAAGGATGAGATAACTGACCTTCTCTCTCCCTTAGATAAAACTCTTCCCTACATTACACAATACCAAATGAAGGATAATTCTATTTTAGAGATATCCTTTTCTGAGACTGTCATGGTAGAAGAAGTTATTATTAATGGAGAGATAAAAGCTGTAAAAAAAGTGGGGAAGGATTTCTCCTTAGCTTTTGGCTATACTCTTAAAAGGGGTGAAAAGATAGCAATTGCTCTCTCCTTCAGTAAAAGCAACAAAAATACAGCTAGAGCCTTTCTTACGCTATATGGTAAAAATGACAATATACCTACCCTTCTAATTAACGAGGTATCGATAAAGGGAACAAAAAATAGTCCCGATAGAATAGAGCTACTTGTAACAAAGGAAGGAGACGCAGCAGGTGTTGTAGTAACAGATAATATTAGTGGTGATGACTTTCTTCTCCCCTCTATTTCCCTTAATGCTGGCGACATAATTGTCATATATTGGAAGGATAAGAGAGAGAAGGAAAAAGAAGAAAGAGCTGGAGAAAAGATTACCTATTATTTAGAAGCTAATATGAGTAGCACACTAAGTGGAACAACGGGTGGAATAATAGTTAGAGAAGAAAAGGATGGTAAGGTGATGGATGCTCTTCTCTACCACGACGGTAGCCAGCCCAGCAAAAAGGAAGAAGCACTCTTTTCATTAATTAAGGAAGAGGAGAATTGGAGTGGAGAATATGTATCATCGCTCTTAGTTACCTCCTCTAGAGTATTAGCTCGCCTTCCTGGTGCAATAGACACAGATAGCTGTGATGACTGGTTTACTACAGAGGCTAGAAAATCTAGCTTTGGATCTGAAAATACATATTCTCCTTATTCAAAATAGAGAGTTAAAAATCGTATATAACCTGAGCTTCCCCAACGCTATCTGATTCTTTTTTCTCATCATCAATTATTATCATCTTTGTCTTGTTTTTCGGATTTCTGTATTCAAGATGGTTACAGACTATCTCTATAACGCTTCTCTTTTCTCCACTGCGGTTTTCCCACTTACAAAGCATTAATCGTCCCACAACTCGAACATTCATTCCTTTCTCAACTCTTTCGATACATCTCTCTCCGAGTTCTCCCCAACATTGTACAGGAATAAAGAGAGTATCCTGCTTCATCACTCCATCCTTATCCTTGTAATAGCGGTCACTAGCAATCGTAAACTTAATAAGACGGTGCTGCGTTGTATTACTTGTAGCTACAATTTCTGGATCACAAGTTAGAGTTCCTTCCAAAATTACATTATTTAGCTGGTTCATTTTTCTTCCTCCATTATTAACACAGCTTTTTCTTTAAAAATGTCACTCTTTTTAGAAAAAATGAGAAAAATAGAGACGAATATGGTACTCTAAAAGGCGAGGAGTGAAAAAATGAGTTTAACTGTACTTTCCGTTGGTGGTTCAATTATTGCACCAGAATTCGTTAATACAGCCTTTTTAAAGGAATTTAGACAAGCTATTATAAAGTACTTAGAAGAAAACAAGGATGAAAGATTAATCTTTGTCTGTGGCGGTGGATCCCCTGCCCGTGTTTATCAGGAAGCCTATAGAGAAATAACAGATAGCTCTAATAATCAGGACCAAGACTGGCTTGGCATCAAAGCAACACATCTCAACGCAGAACTAATGAAAGCTATCTTTTCTTCATATACAGACACAAGTGTTGTCATAGATCCAACCTCCCCATTTGAATGGAAATCTAGAATACTTGTTGCTGCTGGCTGGAAGCCTGGATTCTCTACAGATACAGATGCTGTTTTCCTAGCTCGACGTTTTGGTGGAAAGAAAATAATTAATCTCTCCAACATTAAAAAGGTATATACTGATGATCCAAAAAAGAATCCTAATGCTCAGCCAATAGATAGAATAAGCTGGAAGCACTTCAGACAGATGGTAGGCTCTGAGTGGAAGCCAGGCTTAAATGCACCATTTGATCCTATTGCGTCCCGTATTGCCGAAGAAGAAAATATGACTGTAATATGTGCAGACGGCAGAGATATTAAAAATACTATCGCAATACTCAAAAACCAAGCTTTTGTCGGAACTACTATTGCTGATTAAAACGCTCTCTTTTTAGAGAGAGAAAATAAGAAGAAGGAGTAGCGAAAGAGATAGGAAACGGTACATCCTTAGTAAAATCTGGAATCCAAAGGATGTCGTCGTCGCTTTTTTCTTGTAAAAAGCCCTCTTCTATTCCTTCTTCTTCAACTATTGAGCATAATTCGTCATATTCTTCATCGCTAATAGAAGCTAGTGTTGGATCTTCTTTAGGTGGAACAAATTGGCACATAAGTGAAAGAGCAAAAGCCTCTTTATAGGACGAAGCGAAATAATGCAAAAACCTTTTACTGGCATTAACTGTTCCAGGAAAAACTAAATGCCTCAAAATAACGCCCTTGCATTCATCTAAATTTGTTTCCTTTTTTCTTTCTTTTACCCAATCAAGCAGGTCTGTTATTATTTCAGCATAACGAGGTAGGCCACAAAAAACAGAGGCCACTCTCTTACTTAGTGTTTTACAATCTAGTAGGTATAAATCTATATATTCATCAATAAGAGAAAGTGCTTCTTTTCTCTCATAGCCAGAGCTATTCCAAACTATAGGAAGCCTTAAGCCCATCTTTTTGGCACTCTTAAGAGCATTTACGATAGAAGGAATAAAGTGAGTTCCAGTTACAAGATTAAGAGTTTTGGCTCCCATCTTTTCTAAATCAAGCATCAAAAGGGCTAGTTCCTCTTCACTTATTTCTATTCCCCAATTTTCTCCGTCACTACCAGAGATTTGTCTATTTTGGCAATAAGCACAATGTAAGGGACAGCCTGTAAAGAATATCATACCACTACCCTTTTCTCCAACAAGTGGTGGCTCCTCTCCACGGTGTAATCCACTCCATGCGATCCTTACTTTATCTGTCATTCTGCATCTGCCACACTCTCCCTCTGTTCTATCAACACGACAGAGATTAGGGCATAGCTCACATTTTTCATATAGACTCTCTTTTGACATACCCCAATTATATATTTTTTACCCTTCTTGACAAAGAACTCTCTTTGGCTATCTTTTTAATCATGTGGGAAAAATTCTTTAGAAAGAAAGATGATGAAAAGAAGAAGGAAGAAATAAGATATATACTCTCAATAGATGGTGGAGGAATGAGAGGAGTTGTTCCATCTTTCATTCTTAAAAAAATAAATGAAGAATTAAAAAAAATGGGAGAGAAGAGACCACTCTATTCCTATTTTGATTTAATTGCAGGAACAAGCACAGGGGCACTAATATCACTAGGGCTGAGTATGCCACTAGAAGAAAGCTCACTAAAAAAAGAAAATGAAGAGGACTACAGGGTTGAAAGGCACTACACTACAGGGCGTTTTTTCAAAAAAGAAGTAGTCGAAGTAATGGGTTATATTCCTCATTTAGCAGATCCAGAGAGCTTTGTTTCTCTCTATCGTGATAATGGAAACAGAATATTTAAAACAGAAGAAACAAAAGGCCTCTTTAAGCTTTTTGATAAAGTAAACAGACTCTTTAGTGATAAATATAAAATAGAACCATACGAAGAATTTTTAAATGAAATATATGGCGACACTCTGCTAAAGGAACTAAGAGTTCCAACTATGGCAGTTGCCTTCAATACATCTAATAGCACTCCATATATATTTCGCTCTTGGGACGCTCATGACTACTATGTAAGGGAAGCAGCACGAGCTTCTTCTGCAGCTCCAACGTACTTCTCCCCTGCTGTCTTTATCGATAGAGAAAACGATGAGACACTAACACTTATTGACGGTGGAGCTGCTGCAAACAATCCTATTTTGTGTGCTTATACAGAAGCTGTAAAGCTCTATCCCAATGCAACTAAATATAAAATACTTTCTCTATCAACGCTTTCTCCGCCCTACTCGATTAATCATGAGGAGTTTACAACTAATATTGACTGGCTAAGTGCGCTTATTGGTGCTTATGGAGATGGCAATATGAATGTTAGCGAAATGGCAGTAGAGGCAATGAATAACACTGAGGTAGTCAGAGTATGGGACGATATACTAAAGAAGAAGTATCCTCTTGATGACACCTCCGAAGAAGCAATGAATAGCTTACTTAATGCTTCTGAAAAGCTTTGGGAAAATAAAAAAGAAGAGATATTAGACTTTGTAAGAACAATGGTAAAAGAAGAGGTTCACTCCTCTCTTACCCTCACTCCCCTTCCTCTTCTTGGAGAAGCGAAAGAACTTTCTCAATAACTCTCTCTCTTCCCTCTCTATAAGAAAAGAGAATATCACCAACACTGCTATTATCTCCGAGGGTATCAGTAATAAGCTTAACAGCATAAAACCTTATACCTAATATTTTTGCAGCCATTCCTACTCCGTAGGCTTCCATATCTGCAGCATCGGCATGTAGAAGTGCATGGTAGTCTCTCTTTTCTTTATTAAAGGTACCAGAAGAAAGGAGAGTATATGGGCTCTTTCTATCAAAGGTGTAAATGGTTGAAAATGTAGCACGGTCTGCTCCAATAGTTTTGCCAAGAGATATATGCATACTCTCTAGGTTCTGATCTGGTGTTACAACAGATGAAAAAGAGACAACAGAGCCCTTTTCGATTCCACTAACAGCTCCAGCAGAGCCTATAGAAAAGATAACATCAGGTCTATTTTTCGAAGCATACATAGAAGTATATGCGGCGCTCTGTATTGGTCCAACGCCACATATACATCTCTCCATTTCAACGGGAAAGCCCTTAAGTTCATTTTTATCTGAACTAACTAGTAAAACCTTCCTCATAGAGCAAGAGCAGAGATTGCTGCTCCAATTATTGGAGAAGAATCAATATTTACAATCTTATAGAATCTTCTATTCTTCTTTTTAAGGATCTCTTCTAAGTAATAGGTAGTATAGAACTTTAAATAAGGAAGCTTATAGAAGGTCGTTCCATCTGCATTTATCACTATTGGGTTATCAACACCTTCTCCGCCAGAGGAGAAAAGAGCAGCAGCACTAAGGTTTAAAGCTGTAAGCTTACCAGCTCTCTCTATAATTGTTTCTAGGATAAAGTACAAAGAAATACTATCCTCCTTACTCTTTTCTAGCCTTCCTAAAACACCCTCACCACTAGAAATAAAGGAGCCAACGTCTTCAGTTTTGAGACTAGATAGAGAGGAAAAAGAAGAGACAAAGAGAGGAGAAAAAACACCTTCTTCAATCGCTTTTTTAATAACAAAGTAAGAAAAGGATCCAAGATATGCTCCACTAATCATCTTCTCTAGGTGGTATGAATTAGGATCTTGTGTTGTTAACATGAAGGCTCTATCGAGGTCAGTTAATTCTATCTTTAGACACCCAGACTCGGTATTAATAATCTGACTACCATCATCTCTCTTTATCTTTCCAATATTACTATTTTTTTCGACATAGGCAGTATTGGTACCTGTTCCAAGAATAAAGCCAACAAAAGAAGCATCCTTCTTCTCACTCTCTGCTTTAGCTGCAAGAAGAGTTGCTACCGTGTCATTAACAATAGATATCTTAACATTATCTACTTCGTATCCTCTTCTTTTTAGTTCTTCTAATATCTCCTTACCAA
Source organism: uncultured Spirochaetaceae bacterium (assembly GCA_964563815.1). Taxonomy (GTDB): domain Bacteria; phylum Spirochaetota; class Spirochaetia; order Sphaerochaetales; family Sphaerochaetaceae; genus Ornithospirochaeta. The sequence continues at coordinate 65,128 of CAZLYD010000003.1, read as the reverse complement.
GTGGCCTTCCTATCGTTTCGGGAGCTTTGATTTCTTTACTGAACATCAATGGAATGCCATCATGGTCCTCTGTTATTTCTGCAGCATAAGAAAAGCAAAAACCAATACGATTGCTCTTTCCCATAAATCTTTCAATGTTATCTGCAAAGATAGAATAGAACTCCTTAGCTGTAACTTCTCTATCCACTCCTGGCATTGGAACACGCTTAAAATCTTCTAAGACAGGTTTATTATCATCATTAAAGGTTACAAGAACAGTTCTAAAGTTTGTACCACCTGCATCCATTACGATTACAGGCTCTCCCTTTTTAATTGTATCAGGACTCTCTTGATAAGTTGCAATCATTCTCAGCGAGCTCTCATCTCCCTTTAAACCTTTCTTCATTTCAGAAAAAAAGAGCTCTAAAATTTCATTTGAGTCTACATACTCTGCTCCAAGATTATGGCTAGATAGAAATTCTCTATAATTCATGTGTTGCCTCCCTTTAAACCTTTCTCATTTTATACTCTAAATCAACCTTATACCTAGTTCTATTTACTTCAATAGAAGGAGATGTGACAGTAAGTGTTCTATCCTTATCACCATTTACATATATTACACCATTAATACTATAAACGTTACCAAAAGAAGTGAGAACAAGATTTATATTTGCCTTGACACTAATTGAAGAAAAATCAGAAGTAAGGGCAATATCTAAAGCACTTATATCTATTTTAGATTCCACTTCTATTTTTCCACTGACAATGCAATCACCCCTTTTATAATTCTTTTCTTTAAGCTCCTCTTTTATTTGAATCATAGTAGGACTTTGCTGAGACATATAAAAAAGTGCATTGTCGAAAAATGAAATATTCTCTGGCTTTGTAGAGAGGTTCTCTGAATATAAAGATAAATCAGAATTTTTATACTCTACCTTGTCAGGAATAAGAGTATCACTATTACTAAAGTACACTCCATTAAGCTTTAATTCTGGTATTGATGCCCTAACAAGTATTGTTGAGAGAACGATAGTTTCAACCTCTTCAAAGCATGGAGAAGCAAAAAGAAGGAAGGAGAGAGAAAAAATAAAAATTAAAACTAGTAATTTTTTCACTTAATAAGTCTACCTATTTTTCTTCTTTTAGCATATTCTATGTTGCTTTTCTTTGCTAGAATAAAAGGTATGAATAATACTTTTCTATGGTATGATTTAGAAACGTTTGGTCTTGATCCACACTATGACCGTATTGCACAATTTGCCTCTGTCAGAACAGATATGGACTTAAATATTGTTGATAGTCCTATTCTACTATATTCCAAGCTCTCTCCTGACTATCTTCCAACCCCACAGTCTGTACTTGTAACAGGAATAACTCCCCAGATAGTAAACAAAAAGGGAGAAATGGAAGCAATAGTAATTGAAAAAATAAGACAGGAGATGATGAAGGAAGGAACAATCAGCTGTGGGTACAACACAATCGGTTTTGATGATGAGTGTATTCGAAGTACACTATATCGTAACCTCTACGATCCCTATGAAAGAGAGTACAAAAACAACTGCTCAAGATGGGATTTAATAAATCTTGTGAGAGCTACAAGAGACCTAAGACCAGATGGCTTAGTTTTCGAAAAGAAAAATAGCGAAACAAATACAACATCATTTCGCCTTACTGATTTAACAGAAGAAAACAACATAAAACAAATTGGAGCTCACGATGCTCTAGTTGACGTCTTTGCAACAATCGATTTGGCTCGCCTAATAAAGCAAAAACAACCAAGAATCTTTTCTTGGGCATTAAGAATGAGAGGAAAAAAACAAGTTAATAGCTTTATTAGAGATGAAAACGGACCTTTTCTACACACATGCCCCGCTTTTGGAGACGAGAGAGGAAATACTCATCCGCTCCTTCCTCTCTTTTATACAAGGGATACAGAGCTTTGGTGCTTTGACTTATCATATCCTCTTCCTCAAAACCCAGTAATAGGAGCATACAAGGAGACAGGCTTTTTCCTTCTTAAGACTAATCGCTGTCCTTTTGTCGCTCCTCTAAATTCGCTAAGTAGCGAAGCAGAAAAAAGACTCGGTTTCACTCAAAAGGAAGTAAGAGAAAAGGCAGAAAGAATTAAGAAGCTTGGTGCCTTTGATAAAAACAGCCTCCTCTCATCTATAAAGGAACCAGAAAAAGAGATATTTACAGATCCAGATGTTTCACTATACGACTCTTTCTTATCTCCAGATGACAAAAAGAGACTAGAAGAAATAAGAGAGCTAACGCCACAGGCAAAGCTCAATCAATCAGATAATCTACCCTTTACTGAATCTAAATATCACAAGCTAATTTGGCGTTATGTTGCAAGAAACTGGCCAGAAGTACTGAAAGAAAAGGATAGAGAGAAGTGGAGAAACTGGTGCTCCACCCGTCTCCTCTCTCCTCCAACTCAAACATCTCTTTCACTTTCTTCTTATCGTTCTAATTGCAAAGAACTATTTGAAAGCTTAAATACTAATGGTGAACAAAAGAAAATTATTCTAGAATTAATGGACTACGCAGACGAACTAGAAAGAACAATCATTAATGGAGAAAAGAAATGAGACCTCAAGTATTAGATAAATTACCTTCCTTTAAAGAGCAATTAAAAGCACTCGATGAATCACTCTCCGCACCAGAAACACTTCTTGATATGAAGTTATACAAGGAAAAGATGGTCGAAAGATCACATCTTTCTCCTGTTGTTGAAAAATTAGAGGAGATGGAGAGAACAGCTAGAGAACTAGAAGAAGCGGAGGATATGATAAAAAATGAGGAGGATGAAGAGCTTCTCTTAATGGCTAAGGAAGAGATAAATAGTCTCAAGGAAAGAATTGAGAGAGAAGAAAAAGAATGTAAGATGCTTCTTGTTCCACCAGACCCACTAGAGGGAAAGAATATTATTATGGAAGTTAGAGCAGGAACAGGCGGAGAAGAGGCTGCACTTTTTGCTTCAGACTTATTCAGAATGTATACTCACTATGCAGAAAGTAAGCATTGGAAAATAGAAATCATAAGCCAAAATGAAACAGAGAGAGGCGGCTTTAAGGAAATAATCTGCTCCATCTCTGGTAAAGACGTTTACGGCTCTATGAGATACGAATCTGGAGTACACAGAGTACAGAGAGTTCCAGAAACAGAGAGTGGAGGAAGAATTCATACATCTGCCGTAACTGTTGCTATTTTGCCAGAAGCTGAAGAAACAGATATCGAAATTAATGAAAAAGACCTCAAAATCGATGTCATGCGTGCCGGAGGCCCTGGTGGACAGTGTGTAAATACAACTGACTCTGCAGTTAGAATTACTCACCTTCCAACTGGTATTGTAGTAATACAGCAGGATGAGAAATCACAATTAAAGAATAAGAATAAAGCCATGAGAGTCCTTCGCTCAAGGCTCTTTGAGATGGAAGAGGAAAAGAAGAGAAAAGAGAGATCCGAACAGAGAAAGAGCATGGTAGGTAGCGGAGATAGAAGCGAGAGAATTAGAACATATAATTTCCCTCAAAACAGAGTTACAGACCACAGAATAAACCTCACCTCTTACAATCTTGAAGGTTTCTTAAATGGCGATATGGATGAATTTGTAGAAGCACTAAAGGTTAAAGCAGGAGAAGACGCACTATCTAATACGTAATATGACTATTGGAGAGATAAAACAAAAAATAGTAGATATGTTTTCTTCCTTTTCTGACCCTTTTCTAGAAGCAAGGGTCATTCTCTCTCATAACGGAATAAGCGAGATAGACCAAATAACAAAAAAGGAAGCGCTCCTTTCCGATAGTGTTGTTTCTTCCATCCTAGAAGACGCGAAAAAACGAGCTAGTGGTATTCCTTCCTCCTATATTACAAAGGAAAAGGAATTCTATGGTGAAGCTTTCTTTGTTAATCCATCTGTTCTTATCCCTAGGCCAGATACAGAAACATTAGTTGATATAGCATTAGAGAAAATACCAAAGGAAGGAAACATTTTAGATCTTTGTACCGGTAGTGGAATAATAGCAGCTACTGTTGCTAAAAACCTAAAAAGGGATGTTTTTTTCTCTGATATTTCACCCCAAGCAATAGAAATTGCTACACTCAATTACGAAAGAATAACAGGAAGAAAGGCAAAGTGCAAAACAGGAGACCTATTTTTAGCATGGGAAGGTTATACTTTTTCAGCTATTCTTTCTAATCCGCCATACCTTACACAAGAATGGTGGGAGGAGACAGAGAGAGAGGTAAAGGAAGAACCATTAATAGCCTTCCTTGGCTATGGAGAGGATGGATTAGATATAATAAGAAGAATAATAGAACAAGCTCCACTATATCTAGAAAAGAATGGCATATTAGTTTTAGAATGCGATTTTAGACAGACGAAAGCAGTAAAAGCCTTAATGGAAGAAAATGGCTTTACTCAGTGCCAAATAATAAAGGATTTAAGTGGTAAGGAAAGGGTTGTTTATGGAGAAAAAAGATAACTTAGCTACAACAGAAATAGAAAACAATGACAGCTTACCAAACAAAGGTCTAGTAGATAAGTTTGTCTCCAACATCCTAAATTACTCAGCTCTCGACAAAGAAAAAATATCTGCCGCTGCCGTTTTTGCAGCAAAAAAGCATGGAGAGCAAAGAAGAAAGAGCGGAGAACCATACCTAATACATCCTATTGCGGTTGCTCAAATTCTCATGAGCTTCAATATGGATGCAGACACTGTCTGTGCTGGACTATTACATGACACAATTGAAGACACTGGGACAACAGAAGAAGAAATAGCTTCTCTCTTTGGAAAAGAAGTTGGAGAGATGGTACAGGCTGTCACAAAAATAACACGTATCACTCAAGATAAATCAATACAGGAAGCAGAGACTATAAAAAAGATGTTCTTTGCTATGAGTAAGGATTTGAGAGTAATATTAATAAAGCTTGCAGATAAATTACACAACATGAGGACAGTCTCCGGTCTTAGTAGCGAGAGAAGAATATCATATGCTAACGACTGCTTAGATATCTTTGTTCCTATTGCAGATAGCCTTGGTATGCAAACACTAAAAAGTGAACTTGAGGACCTTTCACTTAAAGCCTTAAAGCCAGAAAGCTATGAATATATAAGCACATACCTATTAGAAAGAAAGAGTGAATATACTGCTTTTATAAAACAGGTCTCTAAAGCAATAGAAGAAGCATGTAAAAAAGAAGGACTAGAAAATATTGAAGTAAGTGGAAGAGTAAAGCATGCCTACTCCATTTACATGAAGATAAAAAAACGAAAAAAAGAGATTGATGAGATATATGATATTCTTGGTATAAGAGTCATATGTAATTCAACAGTCGAGTGTTATACAATTTTAGGCATCATACACTCTATGTGGATTCCTATTGAAGGTAGATTCAAGGATTACATTGCAATGCCTAAAGCAAATAACTACCAGTCTCTTCATACAACAGTTTTAGGACCTCAATCAAAGCACCTAGAGATACAAATAAGAACCTGGGAAATGCATAAAACAGCTGAAGAAGGTGTTGCTGCTCACTGGGCTTATAAAGCATCTAGCGGTAGTGAAAGTGGAACATGGAAGAACATGGATTCCATTAACTACCAGAAGATAGTTAAAAAGATTAAAAACTGGGCTAAGGAAATAGAACAATCTGAAGATTATATGGAAGAAATTAAGAATGAGCTTCTTAAAGATTCTATTGTTGTCTTCACTCCTCAAGGCCACGTTATTGAACTACCGGTGGGCTCAACAGCTTTAGACTTTGCTTATAAGATCCATACTGAGGTTGGTAACCACTGCTCTGGAGCAAGAGCAGATGGCTCTATTATTCCTCTAAATAAGCCACTAGCTAATACACAGATAGTTGAAATAATGACATCCCCTTCAGCTCATCCTAATCAGCAATGGCTTGAAGCGGCTGCTGCTTCCTCAACGAAAAAGAAGATTAAAGCCTGGCTCAATAAATATCAAAGTCATTTTGTTCCAGAGGTAAAGACAAATGAAAAGAAGCAGGCACAGCAGAATCAGATAAAAAAAGAAAATGAGATGAGCAACCCTGCTAAGCTCATTAATGGTACACTCTCTTACGTCTCACAGGAGGCATCTGGAACACTAAAGGTTGGACAGGATTCAAATATCATGTACTCGTTTGCAAAATGCTGTAATCCAATGCAGGGCGATGAGGTTGTAGCTTATATAACACGTGGTAGAGGATACATTATTCATAGACGAGATTGCTCTAACCTTAAGCATATGGCAGAAATAAACGAAAGAACTGTATCTGTTACATGGACAGGTGTTGAGCTTATGAAGAGATATAGAATCGTTACAAAAATTGATTCTGATATCTTTGGTCAGCTCGATAAGGCAGTAAAGAGCCAAGGTGCAAGACTAAGAAAAGGCTTACTTGGAATAGATGGCAATAGATTAACCGGTGATTTCACAATTATTGCAGAGAGCGAAGAATCAATAAGAAAATGTACCTCTGCAATAAGAACAATTCCATCAGTTATAGAGCTCTCGGGAATAGGACTAAGTGACGCACCTGTAATCGATAACAGAAAGAAGAAAAACTAATAAAAAAGGCAGTGTCAATTAAAAACTGACAGTGCCTTACTTTGCATTTAAATTTCTGATGTAACAAAGGAAGTGAAAGATATCTTAGCTACATAGTATTCTAATTTTAAAAAACCAAGGGGAGATTGTTCCTCAAAATGAATTATAGCCTCTTTCTATATCCTCCTTTTCATAGTTACACTTACTTTTTATTTAGCATCTTCCTCCCATTTTGAATAAATTACAGTATCTTGTGTTATTGGAGTATTTTCAAAATCAAATGGTATTGTTGTTTCAGAATCTTGATACCATCCCTTAAAGGAATAACCAGTGTAAATAATATTTTTGGATGAGGGTTCTGTTGCTTTTTCACCACCCTTTACATAGCCTGTAATAATAGTTCTTGTTGCATCCTTACCCTTATAATCAACTTTGTAACACTTAAAAAGAGTTATATCTTTATCTATCACAGTATTACTAAAGTCAAATAGTTCAACTGTTTGTGTTCCACCACTAGTAGTTTTATAATACCCCCATTTAACTGAGCTTGGGTCTGGCTTAGTTGCTTTTTCTCCAGGTTTAACAAGTTGTGCTGGATAATTTTCATCACTATCGAATGTTACTGTATAACGCAGATCCCATTCAGCAATCAATGTAATATCAGCATTTATTGGAGTATTTTCAAAATCAAAAGCGATAGATGCACTCTCGCCCACGAGATACCAATGCAATAATACATATCCCTCTTTTTCTGGATCTTGTATTTTGGCACAATTGTCACCCTCTTTAACGCTTACCTCTTTAATTACATTATCGCCATCTTTAAATGTGACTGTGTAATATTTAGGTTCCTCAACTTCTGATTCACAAGACACTAATACTAATGATAGTGCTAATAAAATGAACAAAGGAAATAAAAGCTTCTTCATAAACACGCTCCTTTTAAATTTTTTAAGCTATTTTTTACTTAATTATTATACATAAACGCAACTACGTGTTGTTTTTTAGCTAAATTTTACATAAATATATATTTATTCTAAACGCTCTAATTCTCCCCTTCATTTTTATTTATTTACAAAATAGAAAATTATATATAAAGAAAAATCCCTCCGTGGCTTAAGTACGGAGGGACGAATTGTAAAATTGTTCTTTATTCAAAACAATGTATTACTTCCGGCAGCAATTGTTTCTTTCGACTCAAAATACCCGGTGCGTCATAGACAGATGGAAGAATCTCATTCCACAAGAGCTTTTTGGTATATTTAGATTGTGTTGTTAACAATAAGCTCTTTTCTCTAAGAACATCTGTAACAAGAAGCATTGCCCAATCAAGGTTATCACGCTGAGATATTTCACTTAGAGATACAAGATACTTCTCGTAATATGAGTTGATATCAGAAAGAGTTGTTGCTTCACACTGTCCAATACCAAATTTAATGCCCTTCTCATTATAAATCTTAAAGTCAGCACAAATTGCCTTCTCTGGATCTCTAGATGCCATATTATCCGTTAGTGAGAATAATCTCTCACCAAAAGCATGAATATCATACTCACCGCAGAGAGCAGCTAATGCGCCTGCTGTTACCTTATCAACAATGGTAGTAGTAGGACTACGTAGGATAAGAGTATCAGAAATAATACCAGTTAGAAGAACCCTTGCAGTTACTTCATCCGGCACTATGTTATGTCTTAAATATTGCTGATATACAATAGTACATGTACTTCCTAGTGGCTCAGCGTCAATAAAAATAGGAAGAGTTGTTTTAAGTGCATCCAATCGATGATGGTCAATTATTTCAACAACACTTGCTTCCTCTATTCCCTTTATACTCTGCCCTACTTCATTATGGTCAACAAGAATAACACTATAGGAAGGCTTTTCTAGAAAGCATCTTCTTGTAACAAGACCTACAAATTCTCCTTCGTTAAAAACAGATAATCCTCTCAAGTTAGAAGAAGCAAGCTCATCCTTTGCATCATCAAAATAATCATTAACGTCCAGTCTTCTTCCCTGTTTACCCATAATCGTAGAGACACTTGGAGTCATTCTTAGCCTTCTCTCTACTTCAGCTGTTCCCATTGGAGTAATATAAACAGTTCCCTTATATGAAGAAAAATCTATATCCTCTGCGCTAGTTGAGGTTGTGATGATAATTGCAGGAACACCTACGCTCATAGCATATTCTATATATCTTTTGCGATACCCTAGTACAACAATAGCATCTTTGCGTTCTCTAACAAATCTACAGAAATCATCATAGGCTGCAGCACCAGCTAATATAGAAGCATTAAAGGTCTCTTCACCCTTTCTAATAAAAGAACCAGGAATTACTTTTTCAATATTAGAGGCTCTAAAATCATAATGAGGGATTTCTTCTGCATTGTCCTTCAAGAACCAAGCAGTAATATCATCGATACTAAGTAGTCCTTTAAAGACACCTTCCTCATAGACAGGAAAGCAGGAGGGATGACGCTCATTATATGTCTTAACAAGATTATATATTGGATCTAGTGCTTCAACCTTTTCCGTTGGAGGAAGCATAACATCTCCAACCTTTGCAATAACATCCCTCATATATGGAGGTGCCTCAATAGAAAGAGTAGAAAACTGTCTCTTTACACTTTCACTCATATGACCACACCTAATGGCATGGTATTTGTTATTCTTATCTATTCTATTTTTCAATTCCGCATAAGCATATGCAGAACATATGCTATCTAAATCAGGATTACGGTGACCTGTTATATAAATATCTTTCATACATAGAAAGTGTAAACCAAAATTTACAATTATGATAGAAAGAAGAGATTCTTTATTTTGATAGATAAAATGCTTAGAATACAGATATGAACGTACTAGTTGTTGTTGATCTTCAAAATGACTTTATCGATGGAGCTTTGGGAACAAAGGAAGCTTTAGCTATAGTAGATTATGTAAAGGCTAGAATTAAAGACTTTGATGGCCCCATTATTTTTACTCGCGATACTCACCACTCAAACTACCTATCAACAGAAGAAGGTAAAAATCTCCCTGTTCCTCACTGTATTAAGGGAACTAAAGGGTGGGAAATAAGAGAAGGCTTAGTAAAAGAAGACTCTTTCATTATCGACAAAGAAACATTTGGCTCAATCGAACTAGGTAAAAAGATAAAAGAAATGGATGAAAAAGAGAGAATAGAAAGCATTACACTATTAGGTCTATGTACAGATATTTGTGTAATATCTAATGCTCTTTTATGTAAAGCATTCTTACCAGACGCTCACATAATAGTTGATTCAAGGGGTTCCAGTGGTGTTACACCACAAAGCCACGAAACAGCCATTTCTAGCATGAAGGCGTGTCAAATAGAAATCATATAGGTGGAGAAGAAAATGAAAGTAGTAGTTGCTAATGACCATGGTGCAGTAGAAAGAACAAAGGTAATACTAGAACATCTTGAAGAAAGAGGTATTGAATATACCTATCTAGGAACAGGCGAAGAAAAGAGTGTAGATTACCCAGACATGGCAGAAAAAGCTGTAATGGAATATCGCAAAGGCGGATACGACTATGGTATCCTTCTCTGTGGTACAGGAATAGGAATATCTCTTGCTGCAAACAAAATGAGTGGTATTAGATGTGCACTCGTTCAAAATGTATATGCCGCTATAAAAACAAGAGAGCATAATGACTCAAACTTCATTGCTTTTGGCGGTCGTATTGAATATGGCGACTCAGTTCTTGAAATGCTTGATGCTTTCTTAGATACTCCTTTTTCAGAAGATGAAAGGCACATCAGAAGAATAGAAAAGCTAATGGCATTAGAAAATAAATAAACAAAAAGGGACATGAGAAAAATGCTCTCATTGTCCCTAAAAAAAAACAGCCTGTCTCCAAAAGAAAACAGGACTGTAGGTGAAAAGGAAAATTTAAAGAACAACTCCATCCTTGAAAATAGATATTTCACAATACCCATTCTCTTCGTTCTTTGTTTTTATTTTGCCACTAGCAACATCAATTATGTAGCTAATAAGAGCATCAGTTACCTCTTTTTCATCCTTCTCTAATAAGACTCCTGCATCAAAATCTATCCAATTGCTCTTTTTATTTTTAAGAGGAGTATTAGTCGAGATTTTAATTGTTGGAACAGGAGCACCTAGTGGAGTTCCACGACCTGTAGTAAAAAGAATCATATGAACACCACTTGCTGTCTGAGCTGTTGTTGATACTATATCATTACCAGGACCAGAAAGAAGATTAAGGCCAGTCTTTTTTACTCTTTCTCCATACCTCAGGACTGCAGCAACAGGAGCTGTTCCTCCCTTTTGTACACAGCCAAGAGATTTATCTTCTAGTGTTGTAATACCACCATTTTTATTACCTGGACTTGGATTTTCATATACAACCTGACCATGAGAAGTAAAGTAGTGCTTAAAATCATTGATCATCTCTGTTATATCAGAAAAGACTTCTTTATTTTCAGCTCTATCCATCAATACCTGTTCAGCTCCAAACATTTCAGGAACCTCAGTCAATATTGCAGTACCACCAATAGAGACAAGAGAATTTGTAACTCTTCCAACTAGTGCATTAGCAGTAATACCACTTAAGCCATCAGAGCCACCACATTTCATTCCAATGATTAAGCGAGAAGCAGAAACTACACTTCTCTTATCATCTTTCATTTCTTCATATATCTCTTTTAGTAGCTCTTTGCCTTTTTCTTCTTCATTCTCCTCGTCTTGGGCAACCATAAATTTAATTCTACTCTCGTCAACTTCTCCAACAAGTTCTTTAAAAGAGTCCATTGTATTATTCTCACAGCCCAATCCTATAACAAGAACGCCACCTGCATTTGGATGATGAACAAGATCTGAAAGAATAATACGAGTATTCTCATGGTCACTTCCAAGCTGAGAACAACCAAAAGGATGAGTGAAGGCGTGAACGCCATCTACAACATTTAGGTTTTGATTAGCCCATTCTTCTAGTTTTTTTGCTAGTCCATTAACACAGCCAACAGTTGGTATAATCCAAAGTCCATTTCTTATACCTATATCACCATTCTTTCTTTCGTAAGCCTTAATACAAGGTGAACCATCACTAATAAGAGCATTCTTCCTCTCTGAGGCAAGAAGAGAGTACTCTTTAGCTTTCGCTTCATCATAGTGGTACTCACCTTCTTCCTTTAGAGAGGTTGAAAGATTAAAAGTATGAACCCACTCACCCTTTCTAATATCACAAGTAGCGTGCCCAATAGGATATCCATACTTAATTACTGCTTCACCCTTATTAATATTAGTCAAAGCAACCTTATGACCACGGTTAATATTAGAAAGAATTGTAACTGCTTGGTTATCAATTATTTCAACTTCTCCAACGCTTAATGGTTCTGTGGCAACAGCCACATTATCTTTCTCGTTAATTCTAATAAGTTTAATCAAAACAATTACTCCAAAACACTCTTAATGGCTTCTTCCATTCCAAGTGTCCAAATCTTTACTAGATTCTCTTCCACCATTTTCTCTAAGCCATCAACAAGTGTGAGATCCTCTCCCCACCATTCAGTCTTAGATAGAACTGCATTACTAATAGCCCTTGCCTTTTCTCTCACAGTAGGATAGCTATTTGTATATAGCTCTAAGAATGCTTCTAATACATCTGGGCTATCCTTAATTTTATATTCTTCACCACTTCTGTTTCCAATTAATGCAGAATCTTCAATTCTACTTCCTTCATAGAAGGAAATAAGGGAAGAGAGTGAGAATACAAGAACAGGAGGTAGCTTTCCTTCTTTCTTGTAGTAGGAAAGAAGAGAAGGAAGGTCTCTAGTTTTAAATTTAGATGTTGAATTTAAGCTTATAGAGAGCAACAAATGTACTATATAAGGATTGCGGAATCTATTTAATACATCGTTAGCGTATGATGTAAGAAGAGCTTTATCTCCATCAAGGGATGGAATAATTTCCTCAAATAGACCCTTATTCATAAAAGAAGAGATGATTGGACTCTTCATGCATTCCTCTATTGTATTTAGACCAGTCTGATAAGCAGCAAGAACGCTCATTGTGTGAGTACCATTTAGAATACGTACCTTACGTGTTCTATAGAAGGTCATATCATCTGTCCAAACAACATTCAGTCCTGCTTTAGATGTTGGAAGCTCGTCTTCGTGACTCTTCTTTGTATATTCAATAGCCCAGAACAAGAACTTCTCTGCGCTGTCTAATAGGTTGTCTTCATATCCGAGACGCTCACAAATCTCTTGACTCTCTGCTCTTGGATAACCAGGAACGATTCTATCAACAAGAGAACAGCAGAAATCACAGCTGTTTTCAATCCAAGAAATAAACTCTTCCTCTAAGCCCCAAGCGTGAGAATGCTTAATAACATACTCTTTCAAGAAGAAACCGTTTTTATCAATGAGTTCGCAAGGAATAAATATTAGACCCTTATTTTCGTCGCCATTAAAGGTCTTAAATCTGTGATATAAAAAAGCTGTAACCTTACCGGGGAATGAAAGCTGTGGAGTATCTGTTGCTTTGTCATTTTCATCATATACAATTCCAGCTTCAGTTGTGTTGGAGAAAACAAATCTAAGATCTGGATTTTCAGCTAAAGCAATATATTTATCATATTCAGAATAAGGATTAATACATCCTCTGACAGAAGTAATTAATCTATCTTCTTCAACCTCTTCTCCATTCTCGACACCTCTTAGTATTGTAGTGTAAAGACCATTTTGACTGTTAATCATCTCACCCATACCATTCTTAAGAGGCTGTATCATCATTACGTCACCATTAAAACCAGCCTTTTCATTCATGCAGTCTATCTGGTAATCAATAAATGCTCTAAGGAAGTTTCCTTCCCCAAACTGTACTGCCTTTATTGGACGAGTTGGTTTTTCTACAACTTGAGTAATTGCTTTCATTTTTTTCTCCTTTCTATAAAGACATAAAAATGTTCATTATTATGAGTTTATTTTTCACTTGATTATACGTCAATCAAAACTAGTATTTCTATTCAAGCCATTTTTTGACTTATTCATGCATAAACAAAAAAATAGCCCCCGCTAATAGCGAGGACCACACACGTAAGTGATTCTTTATTTATTCATTGCTTCAGATACTGCAACTGCAACTGCAACTGATGCACCAACCATAGGGTTATTACCCATACCAATAAGGCCCATCATCTCAACATGTGCAGGAACAGAAGAAGAACCAGCAAACTGAGCATCAGAGTGCATTCTTCCCATAGTATCTGTCATACCGTAGGAAGCAGGACCAGCTGCCATATTATCTGGATGAAGTGTTCTACCTGTACCACCACCGCTAGCAACAGAGAAGTACTTCTTACCAATTTCATTGCATTCCTTCTTATAAGTACCTGCAACTGGATGCTGGAATCTTGTTGGGTTAGTTGAGTTACCTGTAATAGAAACATCAACACCCTCGTAATGCATGATTGCAACACCCTCTCTAACATCATCAGCACCATAGCAGTTTACTGCAGCTCTCTCGCCCTTTGAATAAGGAGTTCTGCTGAGCTCTTTTAGCTTACCAGTGAAGTAATCAAACTGAGTCTCAACATATGTAAATCCATTAATTCTAGAGATAATCTTTGCTGCATCCTTTCCAAGACCATTAAGGATAACTCTTAGTGGTTCCTTTCTTGCCTTATTAGCATTCTTTGCAATACCAATAGCACCTTCAGCTGCTGCAAAGGATTCGTGGCCAGCTAAGAAAGCAAAGCACTTTGTTTCATCAGAGAGAAGCATTGCTGCAAGGTTTCCATGTCCCAAGCCAACCTTTCTATCGTCAGCAACAGAACCAGGAATACAGAATGACTGTAAGCCCTCTCCAAGACACTTAGCTACATCATAAGCACTCTTTACACCCTTCTTAATAGCAATAGCAGCACCAACAATATAAGCCCAGCAAGCGTTCTCAAAGCAAATAGGCTGAATAGATTTTACGATAGAGTAAACATCTACGCCCTTTTCATCACAGAGAGCCTTAGCTTCTTCGATTGAGGAGATACCATAAGAATTGAGTACACCATTAATCTTATCAATACGTCTTTCATAACCTTCAAATAAAGCCATAGATAGCACCTCACTCCTTTCTTGGGTCGATATACTTGACAGCGTCAGCAAATCTACCATAAGTCTTCTTTGCCTTCTCAAGTGCTTCAGAAGGATCAACACCCTTCTTAACATTTTCCATGAAGACACCCATGTTTACATATTCATAACCGATGATTTCATCGTTCTCATCAAGTGCCTGACGAAGGATATAGCCTTCAGCAAGATTGAGATATCTTGGTCCCTTTGCCTTGGTTGCATAAGTAGTACCAACCTGAGAACAAGTACCCTTACCAAGATCTTCAAGACCAGCACCAATTACAAGACCATCTTCACTGAATGCAGACTGAGATCTTCCATAACAAATCTGTAAGAAAAGCTCTCTCATTGCAGTATTAATAGCATCACAAACGAGGTCTGTATTGATTGCTTCTAAAACTGTTCTTCCAACAATAGCTTCACTAGCCATAGCTGCAGAATGTGTCATACCAGAACAACCAATTGTTTCAATGAGTGCTTCTTCGATAATACCATTCTTGATATTAAGAGTTAGCTTACAAGCACCCTGCTGTGGTGCACACCAGCCAATACCATGAGTAAGACCAGAGATATCTTTAATCTCCTTAGCATAAACCCACTTTCCTTCCTCTGGAATTGGAGCACATCCATGCTGTCCACCGCACTTGACTGTACACATGTTTTCAACTTCTGTAGAATATTTCATGTATAATCTCCTAAAGTGTCTTCTTTTTTTTTATTTTAACTCTAAATCAATATTTTTTTAAATACTTCCACATTAATTCTCAATAAAATCTCTATATGTACCAATTAAGTAGACTTCAATGTCTATTGGAGAGAAAGTAACAAATACCTTTTTATTTATAAAATCCCAGCCCACATTAGTTCTCAGTACTCTCTCTCTTCTAGAGAGCGTAGGGCTTCCTACTGCAAGTGGAGTAAGACCAAGATATAGGCCACTACCTTTATCCTGAGTAGAATAAAAAAGTCCCAAAGAAAGAAGCGTATTAAGATTAATTCCACTTACACTACTACCAGTATTTCTTTTTCCCATTAGCGTTGTTGTAGCTTCAAATAAAAATATATTATTCTTTCCCACACTTGGTATTATTTCACTTATACCAACTAGAGAAAAATCTACGTATGGTGTAGCACCAACTGTTATTCCATAAGAAGCACTAATTCCGTCTTTAGGACTTTTAAAAGACCCACTTCCAACCATTATTGCTAAATCAAAAGATCCACTACGAGCAGAGAGAGATGAAAATATTGTTAATACTATTATTAGTAGTGCTATTATTTTCTTAGACATATTAACCTCATAAAAAAGCGGTAACCTTAATTATTCTTATTCCGTAGCTCTTTTCTCCTTTAGTAGAAAATGAAAGATAAGGAGAAAATAATTCATAACAGAAAGACATATCTGAAAACTTTAAAGGTGAGAGAGCAAGGCCAAATGAAAAAGAGCCGTCTCTTCTATATTGAGAGAGAAAAGCAACAGATGGCTCATATACAACTGTATTAGAAAAAGCATAAGAGACAAAATCATTAGCAACCCTAATAATTGGATAATATATAGCCCAATCAACACCTTTAAATAAAGGTTTATCGAACCCCACTAAAAGTGAAAGCTCTGTATATAGTCTACCATCTGCTTTTCCATATGGCAGAAGCCCAAGAGAAAAAGAAAGGGACCCAAAAAAATTATCAACATTTTTTTCGCCTACCTGAGAAAGAGCAAAGGTAGGAGATAAAGAAGCAAAAAGCGAGAGCGAACAAACTAATAATAGCATTATTAAAATAACTCTTTTCATTTTTAACCTCCAAAAAATGTTAAGAGGTAAGAAAGAAAAGAACCGAATGCTTTTTTATCCTCTGCTGCCATTTCCTTTGTTACTAAAACAGGATTTCCAGCAACTTCCTTAACATTTTCTTTTACCATCTTTGATATCTCGGTACTATCAATAACAAGTGAAACCTCGTGAGAAAGATTCATAGAGCGATAATTAAAGTTCGTACTTCCAATGACAATGTAGCGCTCATCAATAATTAAAAGCTTCATATGGAACAATGGATAGGTTTCGCCATCTTCGCTATTTGATACATCGTAATATGTTGCATCTGTTTCACTAATTAAATTATTAATAGCATAAACACCACCGCTTTTAGCATATCCACGAGAATCTAAGGAAGACCAAATTTGTGTATCGACACCCCTATCTACTGCATTTTTAAGTGCTTTGTTCATATACTCATCAGTTGCGGGAAGGTACGGGCAGAGGAATATAGATTCTTTTGCTTCATTGATTAATGAACCAAACATTCCTGAAAGAGATACATCACTACTAAAAACATTACGGTTAAAAAGCCATGCTTTTTCTCCGCCATTTTCCTCACTATCAATATTAAAGCTATCCTCGTCAATCTTTACTACACTACTTTCATTCCAGATAGTCACAAACTCAGAAAGTAGAAGCTTACATAGACCTGGAGAAGAGAAAACATACATACTATCACGCTGTGCTTCATCTCCACTTCCCATAGATATGTAATTAATATTCATTCCTCCAAGCACTGCTATTTGACCATCTACAATCATCATCTTTCTGTGGTCTCTAACAATAAGAGATGAAGGATTAATAATATGAGTAAAGCTAAAAGGCGCATATATAAGTAGTTCTACTCCACTCTCACGTAAGTAATTTAATGGAGTCATGACAAACCTAGTTTCTGTCATATCTAAATTAGAGCTACCGTCTATTATTAGATAAACCCTTACGCCCTCTTTAGCCTTAGTCTCTAATGCTGAATATAGTGGTTCAAGGGTAGGAGAAGAGGAACCAAGAAATGTAGAGAGAAGAATATAATCTTCTGCTTCATTTATTAGAGAGAGAGCCCTTTCAAGCCACTTACTACCATCAAAATAAGTCTCTTCCAAATCTACAAGAACTGGTTTTCCTCCATAATATGTAAGCTTTTCATCTATTGTAAGCTCATCACTAGTAGCAATAGGAGAAACAAAATCCTTTGTAGAAGTACAGGAAGTAAGTAAAACAACTATGACTAAAAAAAGAAGAAAGTATCTTTTCATTGCTCAATTATCGCTAAAATCAAAAGGATGAGGAAGTAAGTCACTATATTTATATCTTACTATTTTACCACTCTCTGATACAGCAACCACCTCTGTCTCTTCTCTTATAAATTCACTCATTACCTGTAAGCATATTGCACATGGCAGAGCCGGTGGATCTACTTCACTAGCAACAACTACCTTATCTATTCCAATTACACCTTCATTAGTAATAGCAGTAGTAATAGCATTACGCTCTGCACAAATTGTTGCGCCAAAGGAAGCATTTTCCATATTACAGCCCGAGTATATTTCTCCACTCTCTGCAGAAAGGATGGAAGCACCAACTCTAAAATGAGAATATGGTGCATAAGCATTCTTCATTGCTTCTTTTGCCTTTTCTATCATCCTTTTTTCTATTTCTTCTTCGCTTTCTTTTCTTTCATTAACACAAACTAGGTTTGCGCCATATTTCTTTTTTTCCACTTTATTTTCCCTTTTAGATAAATATTCCCCCTTTGCGGGGGAATACTCAATAAGTTTATTTTTATTTTCTGTGTGCTTTTACAAATTGGCCATCACCTTCTAAGCCTAGGTAAATACCGTCACCCATAATTAATCTGCCTCTGAGATATGTCATTTTAACTCTACCCACAACAGTCATTCCTTCATATGGAGAATAGTGAGAAGCAGAATGAATAGTATCTTTACTAATAGTCCAAATTTCTGCTGGATCAAAGAGAACTATATCTGCATCACTACCCTCTTCAATAATTCCCTTCTTTGGATATAGACCAAATATTTTTGCTGGCGTTGTAGAGAGTAGGTTAACGATTTGTCCCATTGATAGCTGACCACTAACGTGCCCAAAATTATAGATAAGGGGTAATAACTCTTCGGTACCAGGAATTCCTGGATAAATTGTTCTACAATCGTGGCTCTCTAGCTTTTGTTCAAAGGTGAAGGAACAATGATCTGTTGCAACAACCTGAATCTCTCCGTCAATTAGTGCTTCCTGAAGTGCTTCATTGTCTTCCTTTTCTCTTAGAGGAGGAGTCATAACATATAGCGGACCATTCTCGCCCTCAAGCTTTGATTTATCAAGTAATAGATAATGAGGAGTTGTTTCACAAATTACTTTGACACCCTTTTCTCTTAACTCTCTTACAGCCTCAAGCCCTTCCTTAGATGAAAGGTGAACAATGTAGACAGGCATATCTAATTCTCCAGCTATTTCACCTACACTCTTTATAGCAAGAGCCTCAGCCTTCGCTGGTCTAAGCGAAGCATGGTCTATAGGTCTATATTCACCTTTCCAATTTTTATTAATATCCTCTATTGTTTTATCATCTTCGCAGTGTACACAAACTAGTATTCCAAGCTCCTTACACATACTAAATATTGCTTTAACTTCATCTCTGTTTTCTATCATGTATCCAACATTTTTATATGTTGTAAAAAGCTTAATAGCACCAACACCATTTGCTTTAAGTTGACTTAGCTCTGTTTTTAAGCTTTCTCTATAGCCATAGACACCCTGATGAAGAGCATAATCAATACTCATATCCTTCATCTCTTTCTTTCTGTTTTTAGCAGAATCAAGAAGAGAGACTTTATCGTCATCTGCAAAATCTATAACAGTTGTAACACCACCAAAAGCAGCAAGCTTACTTCCCTCTACAAAGGAATCTGCTGTTACTGTTCCTCTGCTTATTAGATGGTAGTGGGTATGTGCATCAATAATACCAGGAAGAACACACAAGCCTGAAGCATCAACAACATGTGTTCCTTCTGGACAATCTTCAATTAAAATATTTCTTGCAATTCTTTTTATTCTTGAACCTTCGATTAAAACATCGCTATGACGGGTCCATTCTGTATCTACTACGAGACCATTCTTAATTAATGTGTTTACCATGTTTTTATTTTACACACCATTCTATTCTTTTTCAAACAAATATAGATAGTTAATTTCTCTTGTTAGATACAACCTTATATGCAATTTATAATTAATATTCTCACTACAAGAAAGAATTATGTTTTAGTTATTTCCCAAAATCAATATTTTTTCATTTTTGGGAAATAGGATACTATACTGAAGAAAGCCAATTAGAGACATCCAAAACACGAATACCCTCATATAAATACTCATCACACCGAGTTATAGCAATCAAAAATTTTGGATATGCATCCTTAATTTGTAACAAAGGTCTTACTTCTCTCTCAAAGGTTTCTTTACCACTAATATCGTCAGATACTTGAATATATATTTTTTCATTGCGCTTTAAAGCAACAAAATCTATTTCTTTTTTATACAAGACTCCGACATATACTTCATAGCCTCTTCGTAGTAACTCTATAGCAACAATATTCTCAATAGTACGCCCTCTGTTTGCATTCTTAATCCCCAGCTTTGCGTATCGAAATGTATGATCACTTAGATAGTATTTATCACTTGAAGAAAGATATTTTTTTCCTGAAATATCATAACGTCGCATTTTGTAAAAAACAAAGGCATTGCATAGATAATCTATATAGTTACCGACAGTCTTATGATTAATACTATCTTCTTGATTTGTTAGAGAAGAAGCAATATTTCTTATTGATGTTAAATTGGAAGTATTATCCAATAGAAAATCCAATATACGGTTCATTAGAATTGGATTACGAATTTTATACTTAGTTTTAATATCTCGAATAATTAGTGTATCAAAAACATCAGAAATGTAGTCATACTTTGCCTTTGTGTCTGCATATAGATATGAACCTGCCATGCCTCCCTCTTTTAGATAGTACTCAAAAGCAGAGTAATTATCCTCCAAGTTATAGTAATCTAAAAATTCTCTAAAAGAGAAAGGAAAGACCTCTATTACAAAAGTTCTTCCCGTAAACAATGTAGCCAGATCAGAACTTAGTAGAAAAGCATTAGATCCTGTGATATATATATCGAATCTCTCTAAGGCATGTATATTATTTATGACAAGTTCAAAATTAGGACACAGCTGTACTTCATCAATTAGTACAAAGTTTTCAACACCATTTATGTAGGAAGTCTCAATATATTCATTCAGAACATGATAATCTTTAAAGCCTTCAAATTTAATTAAGTTAAAATTGATGTGTATAATATTAGCCCTATCGTAAATCGTTTCTACATAATCCTTAAAAGCTTCTAATAGCTTAGATTTACCACATCGTCTAACGCCAGTAATGACCTTAATATCTGGCGTTCCGATAACACTTATCAATTTATCTAGATATTCTTTTCTTTTAATTAGCTTCATAATCTAATTTAATTGTATTATCACTATTTCCCAAAATCAATATTTTTTCATTTTTGGGAAATAGACTATTAATAAAAGAAGACTTTACTTTCCGCATAAAAATAGTAAAGAGAAAGCCTCAACCTTATGTTGGGGTTTTCTGCCTTAAACTACAAATTCACTTTAACTTAAGACGTAACACTTCATTTTTATAAAACTAAACACAAGAAAGCTATAATATTTTAGCTCCAGAAAAGCTTATTCTAGGCCAAATTCTTCTTCAAGGAATTCTAAATCAAGCTCCTTATAAAGAAGGAATCTATTAAGTAGACCCTTTACTCTATTTCGAGCTTCTTCCTTAATTGAAGAACTAACAGTTGCTCTATTTTTGCTTATTTCGCCTTTCTTCTCACCTTTCATGATGATAGCTGGTTTAGCATTAGATAGAACAAGAGTAATAATACTAGCTATCTCCTCCATCTCTTCTTTTCCCATACCAAGTGTTGTAAGAGCAGCAGTTCCAAGTCTAAGGCCCGAAGTATACCATGGACCATTTTTATCGAAAGGAAGAGCGTTTCTGTTTAGTGTTATTCCACATTCTCTTAAAAGGCTCTCGGCCATTCGTCCGTTAAGAGAGAAAGGAGAAACATCGAGAAGCATAAGATGATTGTCTGTTCCTCCGGTAGCAACAACAAGACCTTTGGAAACAAAGCTCTCTGCTAAAGCTTTTGCGTTTTCAACAATTTTTGCTGCATAATCAGAAAAGCTTGCCTCTTCTGCTTCTTTCAGTGCTACAAGCTTAGCAGCCATAACATGAGGAAGAGGACCACCAATAACAAGTGGGCAGCCTTTATTTACGCTGTCTTTAAATTCTTCTTTACATAAGACCATTCCACCTCTTGGTCCTCTAAGCGTTTTATGTGTTGTTGTTGTGACAACATCTGCCCATTTAACAGGATCATACTCTTCCTTAAAGACCTTGCCTGCAACAAGACCAGCAAAATGTGCCATGTCTACCATAAAAACAGCATTAACAGAATGTGCTATCTCAGCCATTCTCTTAAAGTTAATTGCTCTTGGGTAAGCAGAATAACCGGCTAGTAGGATTAGTGGCTTAATTTCTTTAGCCATTTTCTCTATCTCGTCGTAATCTAATAATCCAGTCTCTCTATTAACTGTATACGAATAAGCATCAAAAAGCTGACTTGATATATTCTGTCTATAGCCATGAGTAAGGTGTCCACCAGAGTAATAATCAAGACCAAGTAATCTTTGACTATGTAGAGCCTCTCTAATTTTATTCCAATCCTCTCGCTTCATGTCACTTGGATTCTTCACACCCATCTCTTCTAACGATGGTATCTCTACTCTTTCATTTAAGATTGCCCAATATGCACACAAGTTAGCATCAGCTCCACTATGAGGCTGAACGTAAGCGTGGTCTGCGCCAAATACTCTTTTAGCACTCTCTACAGCCTCGTTTTCTATCTCATCAACATTATCGCAGCCTGCATAGAAGCGATGGAATGGGAAGCCTTCTGCGTATTTATCTGTTAGTAAATTACCCATACTTGCCTGAGTTGCGAGTGATGAATAGTTTTCGCTAGCAATAAGCTTTAAATTCGATCTCTGGTCTCTAAGCTCCTTCACAATTTTACTAGCAAGGAAAGGAGAAACTGTCTTTACCAAATCAAGCTCAGAGAGGTAATATGCCATTTCTTTACTTATTTTGCCATTATTTTTTTCAAGATATCTTAAAAGTGCACTCATAGCCACCTCCACTCTTCAGTTAATATGCACTTTTATTACCATTTCTGCAAGAAAAAAACTCCTACAATTGACATACTTCGTAACCACGCCTAAACTTACTAAGGTTAAGACCAAGGAGAAAAAATGGCTAAAGAAGAAGCAATCGAAGTAGAGGGCGTTGTAAAGGAAGCCCTTCCAAACACCACTTTTCGTGTCGAACTATCAAATAAGCTTGTTATCCTTGCACATCTTTCAGGCAAGATGAGAAAGCACTATATTAGAATCGTTCCTGGCGACACTGTTAAAGTTGAGCTTTCACCCTATGATTTAACAAAGGGAAGAATTATTTACAGAGAAAGATAAGAAAGGGGATGCCAAGCATCCCATTTTTATTCACTCTTCTTTTCTTTAAGTATAATCCAAAATGCCCCACTACCACCTTTATTATTAGGCGCCGTAGATACTTGAGAAACAAATTCATTTGAAGAAAGGATGATTTCGGTCATCTCCTTCAATACTGAGCTTCCACCTTCACTATGTAAGCCTTTACCAGTTACTATTGAAACCTTTCTTATACCATTATTAAAAGCATCTAGTAAAAACTCACTAACAAGACTCTCGCCTTCTTTTTGAGTTGCACCATGCAAATCAAGTGTTGCTTGAGGATCCATTTTTATTAAATCAGAGAGAGAAAGTGATCTCTTTTTTTCCTTATCCCCCTTCTCTTTCATAATCTCTTCGAATGTCTTCTCTTTGTTGCTTTCTGCTTTTTTATAATACTCAGTAAGGATTTCAGAAAATTCTCTCTCAGGCTTATATGGATTAGAAATAACTACCTCTTCAGTCTTTTCCTCTGTTTTCTCCTTCTCTTCTTCCTTTCTAACAAAAAGATTATTTACGCCACCATAAATAGACCAAGAAACCTTTTCGGAAACCTCTTCGCCCTCTTCTTTTTCGATAAAAAATGGTTCTTGAGGCCTTTCTTCCTCTTTTCGGATTTCTTCCTTTTTAACTTCAAATTTCTCTTCTTTTGCCTTCTTTTCTTCAAAGGAAGCAAGTATTGATGAAAAATCTTTTTTAGGAATATATGGGGAAGAGGACCTTTCTATTTTTTTATCTTCCTTCTTTTCTTCCTCTTCCTTATTCTCTTCTTTTTTTAGAATGTAATTTTTATTTGCTCCACCACTAGCTGTCCAAGCAACATTTTCAGGGACATTAGTATTTTCACTTTCCTCTTCTGTTTCACTTAATAGAGACCTAATATTTCTATCTTCTCTTTTTTTGTTTTCAATCTTCTTTTCTTTTTTTACGCTTTTCTCTTCGTATTCACTTAGAATATCTTCAAAGCTTTTTGTTGCTTTATATTGGCTTTTCTTTACTTCCCCTACGCTTTTCTTCTTTCCTCTATTCTCCCACTGGTCAAGAATAGAAGAGAAGGAGGTAGTATTAGATACTGAGCTTTTAGCTTTACTTTTAGGGAGAGCAAAGGGATCTCCGGTTTTCTCGAAAGAAGAAAGAATATCACCAAAGGAGAGAGAAGGAATGTAGCCTTGAACTATCTCGCTAGGCTTTTTAGGCTTAAGAGGTGGAAGCTTTTTCTCTTCTTTTTTTTCTTTTAGGACAATTGATGCAAAAGGATTTCCTTCTTCCCTTGCACAGTCGATTAGAATTCTAGATACATCCGGACCCTTTTTCTTTTTTGACAACTTAAACTTCCCTTATATCTAGTATTGAGTCAACAATAGGATTTAAAACTTCTCTAAGCTTATCTTTATCAACACCACTAACCTTCATAATAATGGTGGAATAACCATGCTCACTATCAAGGTTACCAACACTTATAATATTTACACCAATCTTTTGCAAAGCTTCGCTAATTAAAGCAAGAGCCCCAGGCATATCTTTCATTAAAAATGATACTCTAATACCATAGTGTCTTGTCCCAAAGAGATCCAAAAGAAGACGGAACATATCAGAACGAGTAACAACACCAACAAGCTTACCATTGTAATCAACAACGGGAAGAATTGAGACATCCATATCACTCATCTTTCTAGCAGCTTGCTCTACAGGGTCATCAACATAAACAGTAATAACCTCTCTGCTCATTACATCACACACCTTCATTTGTGATAATCTATAGGCAAATTCGACCATTGAAATAGGATCTGAAGATGGAGAAGCATTAGTAATACTCTTTTCTGTGACAATACCAACAAGACTACCTTCTTCATTAAGGACGGGTAAACGTTGCACACCTTCTCTTTTCATTATTTCAGATGCTTCAAAAACGCCCATTTCGGGGGTGCAAGTAACAGGGTTTGGTGTCATTCTCTTTGAAACTGTCATACTTAGTCTCTCCTATATATAGATAATAAGTCAAAGGGATAAGAAAGAAAAGAACCTATAAAAAAGCAATAGTGTTGAATTTTAACTCTCCTCTTTCTATAATCGGTTTTATGGTCCTATGGTTTAATGGATAGAACAAGTCCCTCCTAAGGATTAGATGGCGGTTCGATTCCGCCTGGGACCAAAAAAGAGGCATTACGCCTCTTTTTTTATCTCTTTTTAGTAAACTTTTTATAGCTTTTCTTTGGCTTTTGTTTGTACTCTTCAATTAGTACTTTTACTCTTTCATCTGTCAAAGATTGTGGGTTTTCTTTATCTTCCTTGCTTAAGCTAATGTTACTGTCACCCCACTTTATGTAATAACCATATTTACCATTAATGAGGAAAGGAACAAAGTCATCTACTTTAGAAAATTCCTTTTCATTTTCATTTTTGACATCGCTCTTTGCTTTATGGTTCTCAGCTATTTCAATTATTCTTTCTAGTGTAAGACTCTCTATGTTCTTCTTTTCTGATGAAGGAAGCGCAATATTCTCTTCTCCCCACTTTATGTAATAGCCATAGTGTCCCTTTACTAGAGCTATATCCTTTCCGTCCTTTTCTCCTTTTATAGAAGAAGGTGAAGATGGCTCTACAATATCACTCATTGTTACAGTAAGTGGGTCCTTTACTCTAATATTGTTTCCCTTATATGTAGCAAAGAAGCCATATGGACCGAAACGAAGTACAGCTTCTTCTCCATTTTCGTCACTTCCTATGCTCTTAGGTAGAGAAAAGAGAAAATCTATATATTCCTTTGTCGCCCCCTTAGGATTATCTTTAACAGCAATGGGACAGGTAACTCTTTTTTTGTCTTCTACTCTTTCATAATAAAGACCATAAGAGCCCTTTTTAACAAGGTACTCACCATAGAGTAATTCATCTTCACTTTCGCTTGGAAAAACTATTTCTTTAGCATCCTCATCACTGAATGTTCCAGGAAAAAAGGTTGGAGGAATAGACTTCATTAGGTCCTTTCCATTTGCATCACGAAGAGAAGTAAGGATATATGGACCAAATTTTCCTATTTTAATTTCATAAGTAACACGTTGCTCTTCATGCATAAACTCATTTTTCAATCCAACTAGCTTAAGGCTCTTTGCCTCTCCAGTTCTTATAGAGCTTTCTACATTCTTTAAGTCTTCAGATAGTCCCATTATTCTCTCCCTTTTTCCCCTTCCAGAACTCTTCTAGATACGTTTCCTTATTCTCTTCTCCTCTTGCTATTCTATCCAGTCCTGCCTCCATCTCCTTTGTAAAGTCGTAAGCAATATACTCCTTGAAGCTCTTTTCTAAGAATGCTTCAACAAAATAACCTGTAAAGGTAGGAATTAAGCTTCCATTTCTTCTAATTACGTAGCCACGGTCAATTAGTGTTGAAATGATAGAAGCATATGTACTTGGGCGTCCTATTTCTTCGCTTTCTAGCTTTTGAACAAGGCTAGCCTCTGTATATCTAAAGGGTGGCTGTGTTGCGTGTACTTTAGCTTGAGAAGAAGAGAAGAGAACACTCTCTCCCTCTTTAAGAGGAGGAAGAGTTTCTTCCTTTTCTTCGCCATCATCAGTTGAGACAGTATAAACCTTTCTAAATCCTTCATAGAGAACAACAGAACCAGAGGAAGAGAATGTATAATTATCTAAATCCATCTTCACGCTAGTTACAGCTTTTATAGAATCCTTCATTAATGATGCTATTGTTCTTCTCCAAATAAGAGTATAAAGACTAAGCTCATCGCCACTAAGAGAAGTTTCTTCTGGCTCTCTAAAGTGGTCCCCGGCTGGTCTAATTGCTTCATGTGCCTCTTGAGCGCCTAGTGTTGTTGCCTTGTACTGTCTTATTTGAAGATTATCTTTTCCATAAGCCTGCTCAATGTAAGATGCGGCAGCACTAACACACTCATCACTAAGAGTTGGACTATCTGTTCTCATATATGTAATGTAACCATTTTCATAGAGGCGCTGAGCAATAGCCATAATCTCTTTAGCACTCTTACCTAGCTTTCTTGTTGCGTCCTGCTGCAATGTAGAGGTAGTAAAAGGCTTACTTGGCTTTTCAACCTTCTTTGTCTGTTTTATCTCTTTTATAATAGCACTTTTACCTTCTATTTCTTTTGCGATTTTCTCGGCTTCTTCTTGTGTTAATATTATTGTATTCTTCTTTATCCTTCCACTTTCGCTATCAAAGCTTTTAGAAGAAGCAACATTTACGCCATTAATAGAGACTAAAGAAGCTACGAAGCTAGGCTTTGTTGCACTAAAAGCCTTTACCTGAGCATATTCACTACTTTTGTATTCTCGTCTTTGGTTCTCCTTCTCAACGATAAGCTTCAAGGCTGGTGACTGAACTCTTCCTGCTGAATACTTTCCTCCAAGCTTACGAGATAGTATTGGTGAAATACCATAGCCCTGAAGACGGTCAACAACTCGTCTTGCTTCTTGTGCACTAACTAGGTTCATGTCGATATCACGACAAGAAGAGAAAGCTTGAGTGATAGCCTTTTTAGTAATTTCATGAAATACCATTCTATAAACAGGAACCTGTGGCTCTAAAACTCTATAAAGATGCCAAGCAATAGATTCTCCTTCCCTATCCTCATCACTAGCAAGAATAAGCTGTTCTGCACTCTTTAAGGCTTTCTTAAGCTCTGCGATAATCTTCTCTTTTCCCTCTACCACAGTATAATCAAGCGCATAACCATTATTTACATCAACGCCATATATACCCTTTTTCCCATCTGGATTCGGATTAACATCTACTATATGACCTCTACTAGCCATTACTGTACAGCTCTTAGGTAGATACTTGCTTATAGTTTTAGCCTTCGTTGGAGACTCAACTATTATAAGACTCTTTTTATTAGGATCTGCAATCAAAGTGCATCCTCCTCTATATAATGAAGGGTAAATACACCATTGCTGCCCTTCTCTGGATTTACGAAAAACTTTCCTTTTGCTATTGGATTTAAGCCATCTAGGGAAAAAGTTAATTGTTTGCTCCCTTTTTCGTCAAGACTAAAAGAATACTTACTCTCCATCTCAATATTAATAAAGAAAGCAAAAGCAATAGTTGTAGTAATAATTTCATCCTCACTACTCTCTATTTTTCCCATCTTCCACTTAGCTGGGTTAATTACAGTTTTATTCATTCTCTGATTATTATAACGAAAAGCCTCCCCGCTACTCGACTCTTCTCTATAATTATGCCACTCTTCGTAGCCTTCCTCAGATGGTTCTATCAACGGGAATATTTTGTACTCTCTACCATTAGAGACAAGATACACCTCATACAGAAAAGACTTATCTGTACTCTTAACTCTCATCGTTATCTCTCTAACCTTCCCCTTGTTATCCTTCTCTGTTGTATTTACCCATCTATAAAGGCCATCCCAAGTAGAGAAGAGTGGGAACAAAAGAAACAAAAGAAGAAATGAGAAAAGTATCCTTTTTTTCATGCAACCCCCGTTCAGCGTTGTTTTTTCTATCATCTATTTCTTTTCTTGTCTACTCTTTTGCCTTCTTTCTTCCATTCTTAGCCTCATTTGAGTATTATTCACTTATGAGAAAAATAATAATTACACTTTTTTTCCTATCCATTCTTCTCTCTTCTTGTACTGTAACAGAGACACTAAATACGACAACAGGCTATTCAGGCTCTTCAAAAGCAGATGTTACTGTTGATGAGTTTTTTCTTTCAGTACTAGAAGATTTTTCTTCTTTCTCCTCTAATAGTGGTTATTCGATTATGGACGAAGCTATGGCTGGATTATCTAGTAGGATTAACTCCTCGTCCTCATCTAGTAATGTTTCACTCCTAACAGACGGAAAGAGTAAAAGATATGTTCTGTCTTTCGATTATTCTTCTCTTACTTCCCTTATTAAGGACCTTCAAGGAGCAGGAAAAACTAATACTATTCTCTCCCTCTCTTCATCTTCTTTTTCCTTCTTCCTTAGTCTCGATAACTATGATGAATTAAAGGATGTCATTCCTTTCCTTTCAGATCCTAATTTTGAGGTCTATGGCCCAGAATATTCTAATGGTATGAGCGAAGAAGAATACAAAGAAATGATTAGCTTCCTTTTGGGAGAAGACAGTCCAGAAGCCCTAGAAAAAAGCAAAGTAACAATTGTTATAAACACACCTGGAACAATTACCAAGATAAGTGGAGCTAAAAAGAGTGGAGAAAAGGCAGCTATTTTTACATTCCCTGTTATAGATTTTCTACTACTAAATAAGCCAATACAATTTTCAATATCGTGGAAATAGAGAATCAGAAAAGCCCCCATAAAAAGGGGCTTTTCTAAAGACTGTATTTCACAGATGCCGTTTTGAGGGTAGCCGCCAGCGTCTGCGAAAGAAAGAGGGCAAGTATTGGAATGAGGCCTTTTCTTTCTCTCTTCACCTATAATGTGGATAGATGAGAAATAATGGTCTATTAAGACTTGGTTTTTTACTTTGAGTAGAACTCAACAACAAGCTGGTCGTTAACTTCGATTGGAATTTCCTTTCTCTCAGGGAGTCTGGAAAGTGTACCACTCCAATTTTCTTCATCAATTGTGAAGTAAGGAAGGTTGAAAGAACGATGACCCTTGAAGTTAGCTTCAAACTGAACATTCTTTCTGCTCTTCTCTTTGAGTGTTACAACATCACCTTCCTGAAGCTGATAGGAAGGAATATCAACCTTCTTACCGTTAACGAGGATGTGACCATGATTAACAAGCTGACGAGCAAGTCTTATAGAGTTAGCAAAACCAATTCTATAAACAGCATTATCAAGTCTTCTCTCGAGAGCGATGACAAGAGCATCACCAGTCATTAAAGTAGACTTAAGAGCCTTCTCATAGTAATGATGGAGCTGCTTTTCCATAACGCCATAGTAAGCCTTTAGCTTCTGCTTTTCTGTAAGCTGCTTGCTGTAATCTGTTGGCTTCTTTCTTTTTGCGAAAGCTGGGCTTCCAGCTCTCTTCATTGCCTTAGGGTGACCACATACATTAACCCCAAGTCTTCTGCACTGCTTAAATCTAGGAGTAAAATTCTTTCCCATGATTTAGACCCTCCAGTATAGATTTTTTAATTTATGTCGCACGCGACTAGATAACTCTACACTCCTAGAGAAATAAAGTCAATTTTATGTAATAGAAAGATTAGTAAATTAGTAAGAAAGATATGAAAAAAGAATAAAACAAAAATGACCATAATTATCTGCAACTAACACATATATTGTTCGCCTATTTCATTAATTGCTAATATTATTAGAAAAGGAGAAAGATAAATGCTATATCCCCGTCCTCAATTAAAAAGAAAAGGCTTTTGGACTACTCTAGACGGAGAGTGGAGAGCATCTGTTTTAGATAGTAAAGGAAATACAATTAAAACTGGTCCGATTATTGTTCCATTCCCAGTAGGCTCTAAAGAATCTGGTTTTAGCCACAATCTAAAGTGCGATGAGACCTTGATATATGAGAAGAAGGTCTCATTAGCTACAACACTAGAGGAAGGAGAAGAGCTTATTTTGCACTTTGGAGCAGTGGATTATGAATGCACTATATTTATAGATGGAAAAAGAGCTCTAAACCACAAAGGCGGGTACCTGCCTTTTTCGCTCCCTGTAGCTAAAACAAGCTTTTTCCTAACTCTTATTGTAACAGATCCAACAGATACAAAGGAGCAAGAAAGGGGAAAACAAAAACAAAAGCGAGGTGGCATTTGGTATACTCCACTCAGTGGCATTTGGCAAACAGTATGGATAGAAAAGGTTCCTAAAAGCTATATCGAAAAGATTAAAATAACACCAACACTCTCCTCCATTTCTCTTATTGTATATTCCTCAGAAAAAGAAAGTGGAAAGGTAATAATAGAAGGAAAGGAATATAGCTTTGAATCGGATAAAGAACTTAAAATTAATATTAAAGCTCCACACCTATGGAGTCCTGAGGATCCATTTTTATACCCACTTACAATCAAGACAGAAAAAGACGAAGTAGAATCCTATTTTGCTCTTAGAACCTTCAGCGTGGAAGAAGACAGAGACGGCAACAAGCGGCTCTTTCTTAATGGAAGAAGCTATTTCCACCATGGTCTATTAGACCAAGGATATTACGAGGGTGGATTATATACAGCAAAAAACGAAGAAGAGATGGTAAATGATTTATTATTAGTTAAAAGACTGGGCTTTAATACGCTACGTAAGCACATAAAGGTTGAACCCTTAAGATGGTATTACCACTGTGATAGGCTAGGAATCCTTGTCT
Source organism: uncultured Spirochaetaceae bacterium (assembly GCA_964563815.1). Classification (GTDB taxonomy): domain Bacteria; phylum Spirochaetota; class Spirochaetia; order Sphaerochaetales; family Sphaerochaetaceae; genus Ornithospirochaeta. Next base: position 33,776 of record CAZLYD010000003.1, on the reverse strand, counting down.
GGCAAGACATGGTAAATGGTGGTGGTAAATACTCATTTCCTATAGTTTCTCTTCCCCTTGTATTCGGTTCACACATAAAAGATAACCACTACTCTCTCTTTAAAAGACAAGATAAAAGGATGAGAGAGGAGTTCACTTCTCATCTTTTGGAGATGGTTGATTTATTATATAACACACCTAGCATAGCTATGTGGGTACCATTTAATGAGGGATGGGGGCAATTTGACAGTACAAGAATAGGAAGGCTGGTAGAAGAGAAAGATAAAACTAGAACTGTAGATTACACTTCTGGTTGGGTTGACCAAAAGGAAGGCTCTTTTAAGAGTATACATGTATATTTTAGGCCATATAAATTCAAGAAAGACAAGAAAAAGAGATGTGTCATTCTAAGTGAATTTGGAGGCTATGGTTTAAAGCTTGATAACCATATTTCTTCTTCCTCTTCTTTCGATTACAAGGGCTTCAAAACCAAAGAGGAGCTTACAGCTGCAATAGTTAATCTCTATAGAAGGGAAATAATACCGAGTAAGAAAAAAGGCCTTTCTGCTTCTATATATACTCAACTAAGCGATGTAGAAGATGAGATGAATGGTCTTATTACATATGACAGAAAAGAAGTAAAGGTAATAGAAGAAAAAATAAGAGAGCTCTCTGAAGAATTAATTATGGCGTGATTACTCACGCCACTAGTTACACATTAAACTTAAAGAAGATTATGTCGCCATCTTGGACAATATACTCTTTACCCTCTAGTCTCATCTTACCATTTTCTTTTACTTTAGCTTCACTACCATATTTAACAAGGTCGTCGTAGTTATAAACTTCTGCTTTGATAAAACCTTTTTCAAAATCTGAATGAATAATACCTGCGCACTGCGGAGCCTTACTACCCTCTTTAAATGTCCAAGCTCTATCTTCGTCCTTACCTGCAGTAAAGAACGTTCTCAAGCCAAGAGCATGATAAGCTGCACGCACTAAATGATTTAATCCAGATTCCTCAAGCCCAACACTTGATAAAAATTCTTCCTTTTCTTCTTCTGAATCTAAAGCTGCTATCTCTGCTTCAATCTTTCCACATATTACAACTACAGGAGCATCATTATCGCTTTTTGCAATTTCTCTTACTTGCCTTACATACTCATTGTCTTCTCCAATAGAATCTTCATCTACGTTACAAACATAAATAACAGGCTTAAGAGTTATTAAATGCAGATCATAAAGAAGAGCTTTCTCTTCTTCTTCAAGATTAAGAGAACGAGCAGGCTTGCCATCACTTAGTGCTTTCATCAATCTCTCGTAGAGAGGTAGAAGCTTCTCGTTTTCCTTCATTAGTTCTTTATTAACTCTACCAAGCTTCCCCTGCTTCTGATAACGCTTCTCAACAGTATCATAATCAGCAAGACAGAGCTCAATATCTATTGTTTCAATATCACCCTTTGGGTCTATTTTGTTATTTACGTGGATAATATCCCCATTATCAAAGCATCTAACAACATGTGCTATTACTCCAACTTCCTTAATAGCACCTAAAAATCTATTTCCTAATCCTTCGCCTTGGCTAGCACCCTTAACCAGCCCCGCAATATCAACAAATTCAACAGTTGCAGGAACAATCCTCTCTGGAGGAATAAGGGAAACAATTTTATCTAATCTCTTATCAGGAACATTAACCATTCCGATGTTTGGATCAATTGTACAAAAAGGATAATTTGCTGCTTCTGCTGGAGCAGATGTTACTGCAGAAAAAATAGTGGATTTACCAACATTAGGTAATCCTACAATACCACAATTAAGACTCATCTTTATCTTCCTTTATTTCATTATGCAACAATTTTTTCTTTTTCTCTATACATAGCAAAAGAAGAGGAAACAAAGCTGCACTAGTTACATACTGCTTAAATATTAGACCCTGTATAAACGATGCAATTCACATCAATTGCATATATAGAACAGTGAACAATTTTAGGAAAATGTTTTCGTAAAAGAGTATCTTAATTTTCGTAATTTCTTCAATATTTTCGTAATTTCTTCAATATTTTCGTAATTTCTTCAATATTTTCGTAATTTCTTCAATATTTTCGTAAAATCTTCAATATTTTCGTAATTTATTATTCTTTTCGTAATTTATTATTCTTTTCGTAAAAAAAACTACAATTTTCCTAAATTAGATTGTGAGGTTCTACTTACATGCAAGAAAGTGATTTAAAAAAACTAATAAAAAAATATTAAAGAAGAGTACGGAAACAACCAATATAGAATTTAAAAGCGCAAAAGAAGGAGAGTACGAAAAACTCTATGACAGCTTGTCGAGTTTTTCGAACACAAATGGGAAAATCATCCTTTTTGGAATAGATGAAAAATCAGGGTATAAAGTTTGTGGTGTAAAAAACCCCGTTCAAAGGATGTAATAGCAAAAAATTTTGGATTTGATGAAAAGCACCCTTCTTATTTTATTAATAATTATGTTGCACCTCTAATCAAAGAAGGTAAGCTAAAATATACAATTCCAGAAAAGGTTAAAAGTAAAAACCAACAAATTGTGGCTGTATAAACAATGTACTAGTAAACGCATGTTACATTAAAAAATACTCTTTTTATCATCTAGTAAAAGAAGAGAGAATACTATTAAGATTAAGTTATGTCAGAAAGGGCAATACTTGTTCTTACACGAAGTGTAGGAGAAAACGAAAGAAGAGTTTTTCTTAGAGAGACGGAAATGAGAAGTCTAGTAGAGACTCTCGGCATCAAAATAATCTACGAATTAACTTTTACTGTTAAAGAAATTAATCCAACAACATACCTCGGACCAGGACAAGTAGAGGAGATAAGTGAAATAGCTAGAGAAATGGATGCTGACGAAGTAGTAATTGACTCCTTTCTTACACCACGCCAAGAAAACAAAATTGAGAGAATTCTCTCTCTTCCCATCTCCGATAGAGAAGCTGTCATTCTTGCTATCTTTTTCCAAAACGCACACTCAAGAGAAGCAAAGCTCCAGATTAATAAGGCTAATATGCAGTATTTAAAAGCAAGATTAATCTACAGAGAAGCTAATTTAATGCAGCAGAGAGGAGGAGTACGAGGAGCTAAGGGAGAAGGAGAAAAAAGAATCGAAATTGAAAGAAGAAATTTCGAAAACAAGATACTTAATATAGATAAGGAATTAAGAGAACTAAAGAAAAATAGAGAAGTAGAACACAAGAAAAGAGAAAGAAACGATGTATTCTCTTTTGCTTTAACTGGCTACACTAATGCAGGTAAATCTACTATTCTCAACACTCTCACTCAATCCTCTGTATTGGCAGAAGATAAGCTATTTGCAACTCTAGATACAACAACCAGGTCCTTTATTCTTCCATCAAAAAAAACCGTACTTATTTCTGACACAGTTGGCTTTATTCAAAACCTACCATCCTCCTTAATTGAAGCATTCTCATCAACCTTAAAGGAAGCTCTTTCCAGTCAATCAATTATTGTTGTTGCAGACTCTTCGCATCCAGATAGTGTTCAATGCTTTAAAACCACTATCGACACTCTCACTTCTCTAGGCGTTGAGGACAAGATTGATTTAGTTGTAATCAACAAAATAGATTCCTACTACGATGACATTTCTCTCTCCTATCTTCGTAATGCTGGATATAGAACTGTAGAAACAAGTATGACAAGTGGCGAAGGTGTTGATTCCTTAATAAAGGCTCTTGTTGATATTAGTGATAGAGAAAATGAAGAAGTAAGTCTTCTTCTCTCTTATTCATCACCCCTCTTCTCTCTTCTCTCAGAAGAGAAAAGAATAAGAGAGGTAGAATATAAAAATGATAAGATTCTCGTTAAGGCATTCATTCCTAAAGGACTAAAGAATAAATACCTTTCTTTATCGAGAAATTAGAAGGCCCAATTACCATTAATGAAGACTGGAAATTTTTCTCCACTAAAGGTTGTTGCTTCAATATTTAAATCTGCATTACCTATCATAAAGTCTATATGTATCACGGAGTCATTAATTCCTTTTTCTTCCCATTCCTTTTTACTCATCTCCTCGTAGCCCTTAAGAGTAGAAGGAAAGCCTGCTCCAAAGGCCAAGTGACATGCAGCATTTTCATCAAAAAGAGTATTATAAAATAAAATTCCACTCTCTCTTATTGGAGAAGAATATGGAACAAGAGCACATTCTCCAAGCATTGAAGCGCCTTCGTCCATTGTCAGTAGCTTCCCAAGAAGCTCCTCGTTCTTCTCTGCTTTCCACTCGGTAGCTTTACCATCTTTAAATGTAATAGAGAAATTTTCAATCAAGTTGCCATTGTAGCAAAGTGGCATAGTTGAGTAGACAATACCTTCTGCGCTTCCTTTTTTTGGAGAAGTAAAGCATTCTTCGGAAGGAATATTAGGCTGGAAGTAGATATTCTTTCCAATCGTATTTTCACCACCTCCCATAAAGAGACCACCATCAATTAAGCCAACAGTAAAATCTGTACCATTACTAGAAGTATAATGAAGGCTCTTAATATTCTTACTATTAAGATAAGAACACTTTTCTTTTAAAGAAGCATCGTGCTTTTTCCAATTCTCAACTGGGTCTGTATCCTCACTAACCCTTGAACAAAGTAGTATCTTTTCCCATAGCTTTTCTACTGCGGAAGAAGGTGAAAGTGTAGGAAAAAGCTTCTTAGCCCATGAAACAGATGGAACGGCAGCTATACACCACTGGTATTTACCTTCCACCTCATCACGATACTTTTTTATCTTCAAGCCTCTTGCTCTTACAGCGGCTCCTACTTTTTTTGCATCAGTGCCAACAAGAGCATCTGGATCATCACTATCTAACCAAATTAATGCAGGGAGCTTCTTTACTCTATCTTTAAATTTTTCTATTTCCCACTTATCAACTTCTTTTAGTGTCTCAATAGATCTGTATTTGTAATTAAGCTTATCTAAGGCTTGATTAAGCCATTCAACCCGAACCTTTCTTGCGCCCTTTTTATAGCATGCTTCTACAGTAAGAAGAACAAAGCTTTCTATTTCTGTATTAGCTTGAATAAGAACATCCTGACCTTCCTCAAGATTAATACCATAATCGACAATTAAGCGTGCATACTTATTTAATAAGCTCTTTTTCATTTTGTTTTCCTTTATTAAATTCCTTTAGAGGATGGAAGTGTACTATATTCCTTTTCTACTAGTTCTTTAACAGTTTCAGAAAGAACCTTCTTCTCTTCTTCTGTCATATTATTTGTTTGTAACAGTGGCAAAAACTTTATATATACATGTACAAACCCAAGTCTATTTGCCCCCTCCCAAAGCTCTCTATCATTTTTAATTACAACAGGAACGATGGGACAAGAATGCCTTTCTGCTATCTTAAATGCTCCCTTTTTAAAAGGTCCAACCTTGCCACTCTTACTTCTTGTTCCTTCTGGGAAAATTACAAGAGAACCCTTCTTTGCTATATGCTCACTACCCTTTTGAATTGCTTCAACAACACCATGAGCACTATTTCTCTTTATTTTAATACAAGAAAGAGATGCTAAAACACCATGGAGAAGAGGAATATAAAAGAGTTCTTTTTTTGCCATCATAGCAGGAAAGCGACGAAGTGCGAAATATAAAAGTGGAATATCCATAATAGAATTATGGTTTGGTGTATATATAACGTTTATCCCTTTATCAGGAATATTCTCTTTTCCTTCAATATGGACAATACTTCCGGAAAAAAGTAATATCCAAAAGCAGAGAAAGTAATAGATCGAATGAGAGAGAAAAAGAGCAACTCTTTTCATATGTAAAAGTGAAAAGAAATAATAGAAAACGAGACTAAAAATAGCCAATAAGAGTACCGGACATATTAAAATAATCGCTATAAGTTGTCTTATTATTTTGATAACACTTTTCATTTTTTCTCCTACTTTAAAGAATAAAGTCTATAATAGATACCCTTCTTTGCTAATAACTCTTCATGCTTACCCTGTTCTACAACTCGTCCTTTATCTAGAACAAAGATTGTATCACAATCAATAACTGTAGATAATCTATGAGCAATTATTATACTCGTTCTACCCTTTGCAAGCTTATTAAATGAGCTTTGAATTAATGCCTCACTCTCATTATCTAGGCTGCTTGTTGCTTCATCAAATACCAGAATCGGAGGATTTTTTAAAAAAGCACGAGCGATACTTAATCTTTGCTTTTGGCCCCCACTTAGTCTTGTTCCTCTCTCTCCAACCTCTGTATCGAGACCATTTGGAAGAGATAGAACAAAATCTTTAAGGTTTGCTTCTTCTAGCGCCCTCCACATCTCTTCTTCGCTAGCATCTATCTTTCCATAGCGAAGATTATCACGAATAGAGGCATCAAAAAGGAATATATTTTGCTGAACAAAGCCGATATTACTTCTTAGCGACTTTTGTGTCACATCGCTAATAGAAATACCATCAATTAATATAGAGCCACTGTCCTTTTCATAGAAACGAGCAATTAATGAGACTGCTGTAGTCTTTCCAGCCCCACTCTCGCCAACAAGTGCAACTCTTGTTCCACCCTCAATGTGAAGTGTTACATCGTCTAAAACTTTTTCTTTTTCATAAGAGAAAGAGACATTATTAAAATCAATACTTCCATTTTTTACTACAAGTGTTTCTGCATCCTTTTTGTCTAAAATACTAGGATTAATATCTAGTATTTCAGTAAAACGCTCGAAGGAAGAAACACCCTGGCTAAATTGCTCTGTGAAATTTATTAATCTATCTATTGGAGGAAGGACAACAGAAACATATAGAATAAATGCTGCTAAATCTTCCACTCCTACCTTGCCAAATATTATTAGTAATATGCCACCGGCTATGGTAATAAAATAGTAGAGCTGACGCATAAAAGATATTCCTGCTTGGTAAGAGGCCATCTCCTTATACATATCTTCTCTTGAATCCTTTAGCGAATCATTAATCGATGAAAACTTCTTCTCTTGATAATCTTCTCGAGCATAAGATTTTACTTCTCTAATTCCCTGGATAGAGTTTTCTGCAGTTACATTTATATCTGCAATTCTCTTTCTTATTACTCTATTCTTTTGTTTTAGTCTTTTATTAAAAACTATGCCATATATAGCCATTACTGGTAATGGAAGGATAGAAACAAAGGCAAGAGGAGTAGAAATAATAAACATTAAAATATATGCACCAATAATGGTTAATAGTGATATAACCATATCCTCAGGACAATGATGCGCAACCTCAGCAATATTGAATAAATCATTGCTGATTCTACTCATTATATCGCCTGTCTTATTCTTATCAAAATAGGAAAAGGAGAGCTTTTGTAGATGGTGGAACAAGTCTAGTCTCATATCATTTTCTATCCAAACACCCAAATAATGTCCCCATTTAATTCTTATATATGTACAAAAAGAACTAAGAATGTAGAAAGAAAGCACAAGAGAGAGTAAGAAAACAATAACATCCATCTCTTCCTTTACGCTTGGTGTCTGTATTATTGCTAGAACCTTACGAACTAAGAATGGAGCAACAATAGAGAGAAGAGAAGAAAGAGCTGCTACCGCCATATCAAGTAAAAACCAATATTTATATGGCTTATAATAGCTTATAAAACGTGATAATAATCCCTTTTTTTCTTTCATTTCTTTTCCCCTTTGAAAAATGAGATAATACGAGAAAGAAGACTCTTTTTCTTCTCATTAACGCTCTTTTCTTCCTTTTTTTCCTTTGGAGCATAAGCATTTTGGTAATATTTCATTCTCTCTTCTAGTGTTAGCTGAGCTAGCTTATTAAAGTCTGAATTACTCTCTTTTTTCTTTTTCTTTTCTTCTACTTTTGTATTCTTATGCTTAGCTTCCTTATTGTAGCGGTAGCCTTTTGACTTATCTTCCACACTAACCAAATTCTCTTCGTCTGACCACTTTACAGGAATCTTCATCTCTATGTAGTTCTCTATAGCTTCTAAGCCATAGATATATTCTTCGCAAGCAAGTGTAATAGCTTTACCACTTTTCCCTGCTCTAGCTGTTCGTCCTATACGATGAACATAATTCTCATAATCTTCTGGGATATCGTAATTGACAACAAGAGCCAAATCATCAATTTGTAAGCCTCTAGCTGCAACATCTGTTGCCACTAAAAATCTCAGCTTTCCTTCCTTCATCTTCTCTATTGTCTCTAGTCTCTTATTCTGTGGCATATCACCCATAAGAAATTGAGACTTATATCCATTAAGATTTAACCTTTTTGATACCTCAACTGCTCTATCCTTTGTATTTGTAAAGATTAGACAGGAAGAAGGATTAATGGAGGAAAGGAGAGAAAGAAGAAGAGCGAATTTTTCATTCTTTGAAACATGATATAGCTCCTGTATTATCTTCTTAACTGTTATCTCCTCAGGATTTACTAATATCTCTTCAGGCTCATACATATATTGCCAGGCAAGATTTCTTACTTTAGTGGATAGAGTTGCACTAAAGAGCATCGTTTGTCTCTCTTCTCTATCTCTCATTAGAGAGAACATAGTTCGAATATCAGGATAGAAGCCCATATCAAACATACGGTCTGCCTCGTCAAGAACAACAATATCAAACTCTCTAAAATCTATTTTATGATTTTTAGCATAATCAAGGAGCCTGCCTGGTGTTCCTACAAATAGGTCTAGTCCTTCCTCTATTTCGCTATCTTGCTCCTTGTATCCAACACCACCATAAAAACAACCCACTTTATAAGAGGGAATATGAGAAGAGAGAAGCCTTGCATCTTTCTCTATCTGTACAGCTAATTCTCTTGTTGGAGCAACAACTAAAGCCTTAATTCTATTTCCACTCTCTATAAATTCTTCAAAAATTGAAAGCAGGAAAACTGCTGTTTTGCCACTGCCAGTTTTAGACTGTACCATTACATCTCTCCCATCTAAAGAAAAAGGGAGAACTCTAGCCTGCACTTCAGTACATTCTTTAAAACCTGCCTCTTTTATTCCATCAAGGACAGGAGATTGTAAGTCTAATTCTTCAAATCTCATTAATAATAACCTTGTAATTTTCTTCTATATAAAAAGAGATTAGTTTTTCCTCTCTCTTTTGTCCACTTAAGTAAAAAAATAAAAGACCCTTTTTACAAAAGACGTATAAAGGGTCTCGCATTTTTATTCAAAACGAAGGATTTCTCGGGGTTTAGAACCATTAGCAGGTCCGACAATACCCTCCTCTTCCATCATCTCGACAATCCTTGCTGCTCTGTTGTATCCAATTTTCAACCTTCTCTGAAGATAAGAAGCTGATGCACTTTTACGCTCAAATACAATCCTTTTTGCTGCTTCATATAAGTTATCATCTCCACTATCTTCAAACCACTCCTCGTCTCCGCTATCTCCCTCTTCTTCACTAGCAAATACTTCATCATCCAAGAATTCAGCCTTAGCATTATTCTCTTTGATATATTTAGCTACATTCTCTACCTCACTGTCGCTAATTAAAGCACCTTGTATTCTCTGTAATCCCATAACAGAAGGATCGAGAAGGAGCATATCTCCCCTTCCAAGTAGATTCTCAGCACCCTGCTCATCTAAAATAACTCTTGAGTTAATTCCAGAAGAAACAGCGAAAGCAATTCGTCCTGGAAGGTTAGATTTAAGAGTTCCTAATATTACATCAGAGCTTGGTCTCTGTGTTGCAAGAACAAGATGAATACCTGCAGCTCTTGCCTTTGCAGCAATACGACTTATTGCAGTATCCATTTCATTTTTGACAACAGCCATAATATCAGCAAATTCGTCCATAATTAAAACTATATATGGAACATGCTCAACATCCGCTAGTTCCTTCTTGTCTATTTTCTCATTAAGTCCTGCAATGTTTCTCACTCCATATTTAGCTAGCATCGAATATCTTCTCTCCATCTCACTTACTAGCCAATTGAGTGCCTTAATTGCTTTTTGGGCATCTGTAATTACAGGAGTTAGAAGATGAGGAATACCATTATAAACTGAAAGCTCAACAACCTTAGGGTCAACCATTATGAGTCTAACCTCTCTAGGTCCCTTTTGATAAATAATTGTATCAACAAATGAATTTATACATACACTCTTACCACTGCCGGTTGTTCCCGCAATAATTAAGTGTGGCATCTTTGCTACATCTATTACTACAGGGAAGCCTGTTACAGTTCGTCCCAAGATCATAGGAACACTCATTGCTTTATATTTTTCATTAGCTCTTAGCTCATAGATCATATCTTTAAAGCCAACGATACTTGTCTTTTCGTTTGGTACTTCAATTCCTACTGCTTGCTTACCTGGAACAGGAGCTAATATTCTTACCCTCTTACCGCCTAAAGCATAATTAAGCTCATCCTCTCTAGATTTGATCTTACTAATTACCATACCTTGAGCAAGCTTTAATTCATACATCGTAACAGTAGGTCCCTTAATTATATCAGAAAGCTCTACTACTACTCTTTGCTCGGCAAGCGTTTGAACAATAATCTCTCCATTTCTTCTTGTAACGGGGTCTATTTCCTGTGAAACTGCTGGATAATCTACCAAAAGAGAAGGAGAAGGATATGAATAGACTGTATTCTGTCTCATTCTAATCGCAGTCATTCCAGCCCTATTACTTGCCAAATCACCAACTCCAACTAATAAATTAAAATCATCGAGAGCCTCTTCCTCGCTCTTTATCTCTATCGTTTTATGTCCGCCTTCATCTACAGTCACACTTCTTACTCTATCAAAAGGGATAGACGGAGCGTAGTCTTTTTCTACCTTTTCTATCCTCTCTTCTCTTTCTTCTTCATAAATAGGATTTTCTATTTCCTCTTTTTTCACTTCTTCTATCTTTGATAGTGATGAATAAGAATGAGAAGCTACAGTGGTATCTGTTGGTATAAAGCTACGACCTGGAGTATAAGAAACAACAGTCTTACTCTCGTCTTCATTCTTCTGTAAGGACTCAAACATTTTGTATCGTGGATGATCTTTACTGAGAGTGGAGGGCGCAATACTACTATCACCTTCTCTTTCTTTTCCTTTAATACCTACACTCTTAGTACTAGTGTTATCTTCCTTTAGGTTCATAAACATCTTGTATCTAGGGTGGTCTTTACTAAGATTAGATGGAGCAATACCTTGTTCTGTTTCGTCCTCTCCTTCTTTTTCTATAACTCTTTCCTCTTTAAGACTCGTAAACATTTTGTATCGCGGATGATCCTTACTGAGAGTGGATGGTGCAACAGAGTTATATTCTCCTTCGCCTTCACTCTCTTTATCATCTTCGTCATCTAAACCAATTATAGGAGAGGTAGGCCTAATAGTATTTTCGACCTTTCCATCACTATTAAGCATCTCAAGTGTGGCCTCTAGCATTCCGCCCTTACTGAAACGCTTAGTATTTAATTTGTCCTCTTTTTGCTTTAAGCTCTCTTCTTTTTCTAATTCCTCACTTAGGCTATCAAGAACACTATTATTCTCGATAAATCTATTTTGGGGTGGCTCTGCTATCTTCTTTTCGTCGATTCTTTCTTCTCTTCTAGCTTTAATATTAGTTAGAGGCTCGAAATCCGGGAAAGAAAGAGGTGTATCCGGGTTTCCTAATCCCCTCTCATACTCTGGTATAGGACCAATATCGAAGCTTTCACTCTCTTCTCTCTTTCTCTCTTTTTCTTGTTCTCTTTCTAATTGCTCACTGAGCTTTCTTCTCTTCTTCTCTTCCTTTTTGAGCTTAGATTTTCTCTTGTCCTCTTCTCTTTCATACTTTTCTAAGACTCTGTCTCTCTCAATATCACTTTTTTTGAGAGCCTTCTTTTCTTCCTGTTCTCTTCTTCTTTCTTCCTTTTCACGAACTCGTTCGTATCTTTCTTTTTCTTTCTTCTCTTCTTTTAATCGCTTTTTCTCTTCACTCTTTTCACTCTTTTCTAATTCAAGAGCATATTTTTTTTCATCCCTTGCTCTTTTTCTTAATTCTTCTTCATTTAATTTTTGCTGTCTTTTAAGAAGCTTCTCATTCTCAAGTGTTTCCTTGCTCTTTATTGCGCCCTCTGCTTCAAGCATCTTTATTCTTATATCTCTCTTCTTTCTCCACTTCTCATTGGGAGCTTTTAGGGCTGAAAGAAGTGCCATAGAAAGTAATATTTCAAGGACAAATAAGCAATATAAAAGACCGGGGTGAGCTCTTCTTATAGAAGAAGGGAAAAATGAAGGAAGAGCAATATTGTTATAAACACGATATGCAGAATATAGTGTTAAATAGATTGGAAAGGAAAAGAATGCAAGAAAAAGCGAATAAGGACTGCGCTTTCTACAGCATAGTATTATAAGTGCTTCAATTATAAAGAAAATGCCACACTCTGAGATGGCATAAGGAGTGTCCTTAGACACAGATAAGTAAGTTGATAATTTTAAAACGATATTAGAAATATCTAGTGGTAATAGGCCAAGACCGCTAAAAATACCTAATGCAACAAGCGTTAATCCTAAAAAAAGAAAGACTAACGAAAGTATTAAAGAAAACCTACCTTTCTTCATTTTTTCTCCCAATCATTGAGAAATACAATATTTCTCTTCTCTGAGAGTCCCGAAATAGTTATGGGGACTACTTCAAAAACAAAGCTATAACCCTCTTTCCTGAGAGCATCTAATTCATCTTTAATATTACTCTCCTGTCCCTTATAAAAAAGTGCTTTGTTAGATAGCTTTGTTGCATCCTTACAAATATCCTTTAAAGGATGAAAAGCTCTACTTGTCAAATAATCAAAGTGTTCATTAACACTCTTTAAATCACAATCAAGCACCTCTACATTTTTAAGGCCCAAAAGAGCACAAAGAGAACGCAAGAACCCCACTCTTCTTTTCATTCTCTCAATTAAATAAAAATATCTATCTTCGAAGACTATTGCAAGAACTATTCCAGGAAGTCCAGCTCCAGAACCCAAATCCGCGATTTTCATTCCGCTTTTTGTCTTTTCATTAAAAATAGGATAAGGGGCAAGACAATCAAGGATATGTCTTATTACGATATCTTCTCTTTTTTCCGAACCAACTAGTTTTAGTGTTGGATTAAAAAGAATTAACTCATCTACATATCGAGATAAAAGCTCTGCTTTTTTTTCTGCAGATGGTACAGAATAAGATAAAAGCATATCATAAATGAGTTTATCCTTCACATTTCCTCCCCTTCAAAGCTAATGCCAATATTGCAGCATCAGATACTCTTACACCCGAAATACGAGCAGCCTGACCTACACTATCTGGTCTAAATGCTTTAAATTTTTCCTTTGATTCAGCACTAAGACCATCAACCTTATCATAGTCAAAATCCTCAGGTATTCTCATATTCTCTTGTCTTTTAGCTCTCTCTGCATCAAGCTCTTGCCTCTTCAAATAACCTGAGTACTTTACATCTAAAGATACCTCAGAAAGAATTGAAGGTGAATAATTATTTAGTTGAGGAATATCCATTTCAAAGATATTTGTATCACTTTGAATTAAAAGCTGAAGGCCATTTTTGCCATTTCTCTTTGTTTTCCTAAGTATCTCTTTTACTTCCTCTATAGCCCTTTTCTTTTCTCTTAATCTCTCAACCTTATTCTGAGTTGCTAGACCTACCTCGTATCCAATTTCAGTTAATCTTTGGTCACAAGAATCATGGCGCAATGATAGTCTATATTCAGCGCGAGAAGTAAACATTCTATATGGCTCTTTAGTACCCTTTGTAACAAGGTCATCTATCAAGACACCAATATAAGCCTCTGTTCTTCCTAAGACTAAGGCTCTCTCGCCTTTAAGCTTTTGACAAGCATTAATACCAGCAATCAAGCCCTGACTTGCTGCTTCTTCGTACCCACTAGTACCATTAGTTTGTCCAGCAATAAAGAGAGAAGAAAGAATCTTACTCTCTAGGGATGGAAGAAGATCTAAGGGATCAAGATAGTCATATTCAACAGCGTATCCCGGCCTCATAATCTCTACGTTTCTCAACCCGGGAAGTGTTCTTATAAAAGAATGCTGTACCTCTTCCGGTAAGGATGAGGAAAGCCCATTAAGATACATCTCTTCTGTTCCAATTCCCTCAGGCTCTACAAAGATTTGGTGTCTCTCTCTATCTGGGAACCTTACTACCTTGTCTTCTATACTTGGACAGTACCTTGGACCCTTTCCTACAATTTTTCCACCATAAAGAGGAGAGCGATGTATATTTTCTCTTATAATTTTATGTGTCTCTTCATTTGTATATGTAATGTAACAAGGAACAGAAGGCCTATCTATTTTTTCCCAATCGAATGAGAAAGGAAGCATAGTCTCATCCCCTTCCTGTATCTCTAGTTCATCATAATCGAGAGAAGAAGCTCTAACACGAGCAGGAGTTCCTGTTTTCATTCTTCCAACGTGAAAACCATATTCACGTAGTCTATCTCCCAGTCCATAGGAGCCAGGCTCTCCTAGTCGCCCTGAGGGCGCGTCATACTCGCCAATAAATATTTTTCCATTCATAAATGTGCCTGTAGTTAGAACAACAACACGGGCACTGATTTTCCAACCTCTTTCTGTAATTACACCAATAACAGTTCTCTTGCCGTCCTTTTCCTCTATTAGAAAATCAACAACTGTATCCATAAAGAGGTTAAGCTTTTTTTCTTTTTCGCATGTCTCTTTAGCAAGCCTAGAATAAGAGAACTTATCACTTTGAGCACGGGGAGCTTGAACAGCAGGTCCTCTGCTTTTATTAAGAATTCGGAATTGAATCATAGTCTGGTCAATGAGATGTCCCATCTCACCACCAAGGGCATCTATTTCGCGAACCAAATTTCCCTTTGCCAAGCCACCAATTGCAGGATTGCAGCTCATTCTACCGATTGCATCCAAGCTCTGAGTAATCATCAAGGTATCAAAGCCCTCTCTAGAAAGAGCAAGGGCTGCCTCTATTGCGGCATGTCCGCCACCAACTACTATCGCACTATAATCTCTCATTCTTTATTTTCCTAAACAAAAAGATGAAAAGAGCTCACTCAAAATGTCATCTGTGGTTATTTCTCCTGTAAGCTCTCCCAATGAAGAAAGTGCACTCTGAAAATATAGAGCAATGATATCAACACTCATATCTCTATTCTCTATTGCATCCTTAAGAGAGCCTATAGTCTCCTCTAATTTCACCTTTTGTCTTTCACTTTCAATTACAGGAACGCCTTCTCTTCTCTTATCATCCTTTTCCAAAAATGATGTAATAAGATTTACAACATCCCCCACTCCTTCTCCAGTAAGAGAAGAAAAAGATACTCTACCTTCTCTCTTTATAATATCACTCTTGGAATAAACAAAGAGAGTCTTCTCGTCTTTTTCAGTCTCCTCTTCACCTATATCTAAAACATATATGATAAGGTCTGCTTCATTCATTAGAGAGTTTGTTCTATTTATGCCTTCCTTTTCTACTTCGTTATCTGCATCTCTTAGCCCAGCAGTATCAAAGAGTCTAATTGGCATATCATTCATCATACATTGACACTCTAAATAATCTCTTGTCGTACCAGCTATTGGTGAAACTATAGCTCTATTTTCCTTTAAAAGTGCATTAAAAAGACTAGATTTTCCTGCATTAGTTCGTCCTGCTAAAACAACCTTAGCTCCATCACGATACAGCCTAGATGAATTATATGTAGAAATAATACTATTTAATCTTTCTATTATTTTCTCTACTCTTTGAAGTGGAAAGACCCAATCCTCTGGTACCTCATCCTCTCCATAATCAAGCTGAACCTCTAAGGAAGCAAGAATGTTTAATACATCATCTCTAACCTTTTCAGCTTCTCTTTTAATAGAGCCGTCTAATCTGTCTAAAGCTTCTACTCTGCTCTTATCACCCTTAGCTGAAACAAGCTCTTCAACAGCCTCTGCCTCTGTTAAATCCATCCTTCCATGAACAAAGGCTCTATATGTAAATTCGCCCTTCAATGCTTGTCTAAAGCCTGCTTTTTCTAGAATAAATGAAATTTTCTTAATTACTGCCAACGAACCATGACACATGATTTCAAAGGCCTCTTCACTAGTATAACCATGCCCTGAGGAATATTTGATTAAAACAACTTCATCTATTTTAGAACCATCTTCATCAACTATATAACCATGAATGGCAGTATTTGTTTCTTTATTCTCTAATTTACCTTTAAAAAAAGGCTTTATTAGAGAAAGAGAGGAATCGCCACTAGCTCTAATAACGGCAATGGCTGAAGATGAAAATGGAGTACTGAGAGCATAAATCGGCTCTCCTGTTGTATATGAAACCATGTTTTAATAATAACGATAATAAAGGCTATTTTACAATATCCATTGATACCTACCACACAACTTCTTCTTTTGATAAACTACAGTCATGTTTGATTTTAATTGCCAAAAAAAAAGAGCAGAATTATATAAAAATATTAGGTCCTTCTTCTCAGAGCGAGATTACTTAGAGGTTTTTACGCCTTCACTTTCACCATACTTAATTCCAGAGCCTACAATTAAGAATTTCTCAACACTTTTTAATAACGAATTTGTTGGCTCAAGGGAGTTATTTCTAATCCCATCACCAGAAGTATATATGAAAGAGATGATTGCTAATGGTTCTGGGTCAATATTTCAAATATCAACCTGCTTTAGAAATGCCGAACAGCTTGGACAGATACATAATATTGAGTTTACGATGCTTGAATATTACACAATGGACTTTGATGATAGAGATAGCATTGAGCTAACAAGAGAAATGATAGATAAAACAGCCATAGAAAGAAGAGACTGGATGAAGAACAAACCACTATTAATCACTATGGAGGAAGCCCTTTGGAAGTGGGCACAGGTAGACCTAGAAGAGTGCCAGGATTATTCGAAATTAAAAAAAGAAGCAGAGAGATTAAACCTATATGTCCCACCACAAGAAAGCTGGGAGGATACATTTAATCGCATATTCCTTACCTTCGTTGAACCTTCTCTACCTAGAGATAGAGAAGTATACCTACTTGATTACCCAAAGCAAATTGAGTGCTTAGCTAAGGATTATTCTGATAAGCCATACAAAAAAAGATGGGAAATGTATATAGACGGAGTTGAAATAGCAAATTGCTACGATGAAGAGACAGACGAGAAAAAGATATGCGCTTATTACGAAAAAGAACAAAAGAAATTAGAAGAAGAGAGAAAAGAAAAAGGAGAAGTAATAAGCAAAGCATCTCCCCTCTTTCCTCATTTAAAGATGCCACAATGCTCAGGAGGCGCAATAGGATTAGATAGACTTTTGATGGTAGAATGTGGAAAAAAGGAGATCTCTAGTCTCTTATCATTCCCTTTATCATCGTATTTTACATGTTGAACTGTTTACAATCATGAACTCTTTCTGATATTCTATTATGTGGTATACAAACACCTAATCTGAAACAAATTATTAACTGAGGTATAAAATGATTAAAGCCGGACAGATTGAAAAAGGAACAGCTCTCCTCATCAAGGGTCAGCCATTTCTGTGTATTGATCGTGAATTTGTAAACCCTGGTAAGGGTTCTGCATTCGTAAGACTCAAGCTAAAGAGCCCAGCAACAGGACAGACTCTTTCTGAAACAATGAAGTCTCAGGACAATGCTGAAGATATTACAATTGAAGATAGAACATTCCAGTATCTATATAACGATGGCGAAAACTTTGCCTTCATGAATGTTGAAAACTATGAACAGATTGAAGTTCCTATGAAAAACTTCACTGATTATGAATACATTATGAAAGATGGTGAAACATACCGCTTAACACTTTGGGAAGATCAGGTTCTCGACATCCAGGTTCCTTCCAAGGTCGTTTATGTTGTTACACAGACTGAAGACGCAGCTCGTGGTGATACAGTTCAGGGAGTTACAAAGGATGCTGTTCTTGAAACAGGTCTTAAGATTAGAGTTCCTGGCTTCATCAAGCAGGGCGAAAAAGTTAGAGTAAATACAGAAACAAAAGAATACTTAGAAAGAGTTAACGACTAACAAGATTCTATAGTTTTATTAATAAAACAGGCCACCAATTATAAAGGTGGCCTTTTTTATTAGGAATAGAGACTCTATTACTTTTACAACTATCCTTAAATCGATGTTCTACACTACCTTTAGAGGTTTTCAATTGATAGCAAGAAAATGATTGTTGATTTCGAGATAACAAATATTAGTGACATACATGATAACTACCCGCAAAAAACGAAATTGTTCATCATCATTACTTGATTATTCAATTCTAAGGTTTGCATCTTATATGGCCCAAGACGAACTGGTAAAACAGTCCTATTAAGACAAGCTCTGCTCTCTTTAGATACAAATGAAAAGAAAAAAGCAGTATTTATCACATGTAACCACAATAGAGGTTTTTATAACATACTTAGCTATATAAGGGATTCTCTAAAAAAGGGAAAAAGATATTATTTCAATGAAATAACATACACTAAAAATTTTCAAAATTTAGCAGAAATTTTATCTGACAGCTTTGTTGCTAATTACAATGCAAGGATACTTTTTTCTGGTACTGATTCTTTGGCACTAGCATTGCCTTCACATTATAATCTATATGATAGAGCAATTTTTATTCATACAACTTATAGAAGTTGATTTAATTATTTTGAATAAGCAGACAAGAGATGTTTTTCTTTTTGAAATAAAGCATTCATCTAAAGTAGATAATGAACAAACTAAACATTTAGAATCTGAACAGTTTATTAATTACATAAAAGACAATTTTGGCAGTAAAAGAACGAATTGTTCTATATAATGGAGTAACGAATCGAGTTGAAAGAATAAATATTTCCGACTTTCTAACTCATATGTATAAAAATTACAGAAGTCCAGAGCACTCTATCGATAATTCAATTAATCCAAAAATAGAAACAAAAAAAATCAGAAAAAAGAAGGATTCAATTCTCGAAAGGTAGTACAAAGAACACTTTCTAAAATTGTTTTATTTATTATCCACTCTTCCATTTTCTGATAATAGTAAAGAAAAACAGTCATGATTCATGACTGTTTCTTTCGTTATATAAATTAGACTAAAGACTCTCTACTCTTTCAGCTAAATAGTGTCTCTAATGCTATCTCAATCATATCATTAAAGGTAGTCTCTCTCTCCTTTGCTGTAGTTTTTTCGCCACTTACAATATCATCACTAACTGTAAAGAGAGCAAGTGTTTCAACATCCTTTAGAGCTCCAAGAGTATAGAGCTCTGCACTCTCCATCTCTTCTGCCATAATTCCCAGCTTTTGCATTAGCTTCATCTTCTCATCATGTCTATCATCATAGAATTTATCTGAAGAGAAACAAGGACCAACAGTAACACTTATATTTTTTCTAAGCGCACAGTCATATGCATTCTTCAGAAGGCGGAATGATGGGATTGGAGTATAATGGAAGGTAGAACCAAAGCGGTCAACATTCATTCCACTATCTGTACAGGAAGACTGAGCAATAAAGACATCTCTAACCTTAAGACGGCTATTGTTGGTTCCACAGGTTCCAACTCTAATTAAGCGCTTACAGCCATAGTAATCAATCAATTCATTTGCATAAACTGAAAAGGATGGCATTCCCATTCCTGTTCCCTGAACAGATACCCTGTGGCCCTTCCACTCTCCTGTATAACCATACATTCCTCTTGTTTCATTATATAAAACAGGATTATCAAAGAATGTAGTTGCAATATGTTTTGCTCTTAAAGGGTCTCCTGGTAGAAGGATAGCTTCTGCGATCATACCCTTTTCTGCAGAAATATGAGTACTCATACTTTATTCTCCTTTTAGTCATCACCTAAGGCTTCAAGGCCCTTAGTGTTTTTAATTTTCTTTGCCTTAATATTCTTAACAAGAACTGTAAATACAATAAAAGATAGTAGTAATAGGATAGCAGAATAAAGAGGGAGGACACCCCATAGTCCAGATTTTGTTAACAATAGACCTAAAAGGACAGGAGTAATTGTCTGAGCTGCCATACTTGCTGAATAATAGTAACCAGTAAACTGTCCAATTTTCTTAGAGGAACAAAGCTCAACAATCATCGGGAATGAACAGTTATGAACAAGAGCCATTCCAAAGCCTTTAATAACCCACACGCCATAAAGGAGTACTGGGAATGCATACTCACCATTAACACCAACAACTGTTTTTGTTGGAGATACTGCAGTCATTACGATATAAGAAAGAAGAGTTATAAATAGACCGATTGAAATAGTCCATTTACGACCAATTCTATCTGCAATGGTACCTGCTGTTGCAAAGCCAACAACAGAAGCAGCACCACCAATGATTGTTAAAATCATAGTTGCACTAGAGACTGAGTTGAGATAATAAATAACATAGTTACCAATATATGTACCTACAGCATTATCTGCCATAAACCACAAGAACTCAGCACCAAGGATAGCTAAAAGCATATTTCTATTTGCCTTACTCATTGGGGCATTATCATCTATTGGATTTTCAACCTCTGCTTCTCTCTCTCCTTCTTCAAGTTCATTCTTAATCTCTTTTTCAATCTTGTTCTCGTTGATTGTAAAGAATAGAACAAGTGCAGATATAACCATAAGAACAGATGCAACTAAGAATGGAATCTCTATTATCCATACCTTTCTAGCTTCATCTCCAACATTTATATAATTAGAAAGAGGAAGGAATATTCCAAGAACAGTAGCAAAGGCACCGCCTAGATAGCCCATAATATTAATTAAACCATTTGCTTTAGCTCTTAGTGGCTTTGGAGTGATATCTGGCATTAATGCAACTGCTGGGTTACGATACATCATCATAAAGATGAGAACTATAGCCATAACAATAACCATTCCAACGATATTACTATTATGAAAGAAATATGGAATGAATGGAAAAGCAACGGCAGAAACAAAAGTTCCAACTAAAATATATGGCATTCTCTTTCCAATTGGAGAAACAGTTTTATCTGAAAGCTTTCCAAATAATGGAAGGAGAAGGAGTGCTGCAAAATTATCGCAAGCCATAATAATTCCAACTAACCATTGAACGTTGAGAATATGAGCACTATCTCCGGCATTCTTTAGTTCTGCAGAAGATTGACCATACATTCTTCTAGCAAAAATATCTGTTAAGAAAGTTGGACACCATGAATCATAAACCTGCCACAACAGGAGGATTCCAAAAAAAGCAAAGCCTATCAAAAGCGTTCTTTTATAATTTAATTTCAATACTGGAGTTTTGTTTGCCATAACTCTCTCCCTTTTTTCAAACTCTTTTTAATTATATTATTCCATTCACATGCTTTCAATTCATAAAAACGATGGTAGTTGTTAAAAAGAAGATAAAAGAGTAAAACACAAGTATGGCCATAAGAACTATTGAAGAATTAGAGAAGCTTATACAGCTAAATGAAAATGAAAAAGAATGGGATGAGGATGGAAAAAACACACTTCCTCTTCTCATTTCAAAACATCTTGAACCTCTATTAAACGAGAAAGCTATAAGACGACAGTTCGTTCCAACACACGATGAAAACACAGATGCTATTGGCAACCTTGATCCGCAGATGGAGAAGGAATATTCAATAACAGATAGATTTGTTAGAAGATATGAAAACAGAGGCGCATTTCTTGTTACAGATAACTGCTTTGCCTATTGTAGGCATTGCTTCAGAAGACGATTTACTAAAAACATGGTTGGAAAATGCTCTAAGCTAGATATCGAAAAGGTTGCTTCTTACCTAAAAGAGCACAAAGAAATAAAGGAAGTACTCCTCACCGGTGGTGATATCTTTACGCTGACAGATGATGAACTATTGTTCCTACTATCAAAATTAAAAGAAGCACGAGAGGATATAATATATCGACTATGTACTCGTGCTCTAACCTCTAATCCTTCCCGCTTTACTCCTTCTCTTTTTTCTGTTTTAGAAAAGGTAAATTACGGCGCTCCATTCTACCTACTCACTCAATTTAATCATGCGCTAGAAATAAGCGAGGAAGCAATAGAAAAAATAAGATGCTTTGTTAAGCTTGGCATTCCAATGATGAACCAATGTGTTCTATTAAAGGGTGTAAATGATAGTGTAGAGGAACAGGTAGAGCTATGCAACAAGCTTCTTTTTAATAGAATAAAGCCATATTACCTCTTTCAAGGAGATTTAGTTCAAGGAACAGCACATCTTAGAGTAAGCCTAGAAAAGGGAATCGAGATAGAGAGAGAAATGAGGAAAAGGCTATCTGGCTTAGCCATGCCTCAATACACGATGGACCTCCCCTCCGGCGGAGGAAAGGTACCTATTTGTGGCTCATACATTAAAGGAAAAGAGAACAATATTTGGAAAATAGAAACACTAGAGGGAGAAATTAGACAATATCCAGAAGGCTAAAGAGTATTGCTCTCATTCCTTCTGCACTCTTGTATAAGCTCTCTTCTTCTATGTATTCATCAACTATATGTGCGTTCTTTTCTTCGCCCGGTCCATAACCAATTGTAGGAATGCCCTTTTCGCCACAATAGTGGCTACCATTAGTACAAAAGGAATAACAACCAAGCTCTGTAAATAGTCCAACACTCTTTAACCCACGAATAGCCTTTTTTACTATCTCTTCATTTTCATCTAATAGCCAAGACGGGAAAAAGCGACGAGCAGAAAGAACTAAATTTGTATAACTCTTTGTCTCTCCCTGTGCAATATATGCTTTTGCGTTAATGCCCTTCTCTTCGAGCTCTTTATTAATTGGATCTATTACGCTTTCTTCACTCTCTCCCACCAGTGTTCTTCTATCGAAGGTCGCAATACACTTTTCAGGTAAAACACTGCTTCCTGGATATGGAGAAGAGATAATATCAGTAAGAACACAAATTCCTTTACCAAGCTTTGGATGCGTTGGGCTCTTCATCTCTTTAATAGCAGAGATAGCATCAAAAGCATTAAAAATTGCATTCTCACCTTCATCAGGATTCGAAGAATGACAGCTTTTACCATATGCTTCAAGCTTTATTTCGCATCTTCCTCGCTGACCAATATTTAATCTACCAGCTGTAGACTCAGCAATAATGACATAATCAGGATTATATTTTTGACTAACCTCACGAGAAGCAATTCCCTCAAATCGTTCTTCTTCTACAACAAAGGCAAGTACAACCTTCCCTTTAAAAGGTCTATTCAGAAGAGAGAGCGCGGCACTTATTAGTGCTACTGCTCCGCCCTTCATATCAGAAGTACCTCTACCATAAAGCTTGTTATTAGACCGTGTAAGAGAGAAAGGATCTGTATGCCACTTTGTTATATCAGCAACACCTACAGTATCTATATGAGCATCAAGAACAATAGTTGGTCCACCCTCATCTCCCTTAATAAGAGCACAAAGAGTTCCACTATCTAAGCGTTCTGTCTCTATATTATATCTAGATAAATATGAATCTAGAAAATCAATAAGTGGTTTTTCACTACCACTAATAGAATTAAAACTAACTAATTTACCTAATAAAGATAATAATTCTTCATTTTTCATTTTTCATTTTTATTAACAAAAAAGGCTTAATCATATGAAAAAGCCCATTCGTATTTAAATCCTTTAATATCCTAAGAAGTCCATCATTCTGTCTAATTCGTAGCTTCTTTTATTCTCTCTTAGTGCAATATATTCACTCTCAGTCAACTCAGAATTCGCATCTGCTGAGAACAAAGGAAGAGGGATAGAGACAACACTAGTAGGAGTAAGACTATCTAAATATTCTTTAAAGACAGCAGAATCGACAACGCTTCTAGCAATATCTTCTGAGCTTACATTCACGCCTGTTTTATCTGCAACAAGAGAAGCAAGGCTAGTAACAAAGGCTTCGTCCTCCAAAAGAAGATTAACTATTTCTTCGTCAGAGAGTACTCTACTAGAGAGAGAGGCGACAGCTTCTTCTCTCTTTTGGTCAACACTATTAATTCTATCTATCATATCTTGAGAGTACTTTTCTTCGATTTCTCCCATTCTAGAATCAATATAACCAACACTACTATCACCAACATTAGAAATAAAAGACTCATCATTTTGAAGTATCTCTGATACCTTTTGAGCCATCTTCTCTTCTTCTCTTATTACTTCCGTGTCTGTTACAAGAGGCTGAGTAACATTGATAAGAGGTGTATTCTGTCTTTCGATAGCTTCATTAAGAACTTGGGATGAATAGCTATCAAGCCCCATATTGGGATTAAAAAACAGAACCAATGCTGCAACAAAAACAGTTAAAGTAATTGTTGTGGTAAGTAAAACTGTATTGGATTTACGACTCATATTAATCCTCACTTACTTTAAGTCTATCACAGTAAGCCTTGACTTGTCGAGAAAGCTCATCAAGACCTTCATTATTAAGTATTGTGAACACTTTTTTACCAGAAGAAAAGAGGCTAAGGCCTATACTTTTTTGATTATTAGTACGATTTTGAAAAGAAATTGTATCAATATTGTCTCTTTTTAATGCTCTTTCCAGTCTTTTCTCATAATCTGAAATGACTAGAACAATCTCATCACAAAACTTAACAAAGCCCATTTCTTCTAGTATTGCTGCATTTATAACAGCTATTTTACCCTTCTCTTCTATCTCCTTGCACTCTTTTAGAGTATCCTCTACCATCCAAGGATGAACAATAGAATTTAGCTCTTTGAGAGAAGACGGAGACGAAAAAACAATTTTCGAGAGAGCTCTTCGGTTGATAGTGTTGTCTGGAAAAAGAATCTGGCTGCCAAAGGCTTTGACAAGTGCTTCTTTATTGTTTTCCAAAGCAATATGCCCCTTTTTATCTTCATCAATAACAACAAAACGCTCATCAAGAAGAGAAGCAACACAATCCTTACCACTACAGCTTCGCCCAGTTAGTCCAACTATCATCAGTGCATATCTCCCCAACTCATTCCATCTTCAATTGATACATGTAGTGGAACAGGTAGTTTAACTACATTTTCCATACTCTCTCTTATTAAAGCCTTTAGCGTTTCCTTTTCGTCTTCTTCTACTTCAAAGATTAATTCGTCATGAACCTGAAGGAGAATCTTACTTTTGAGCTCTCTTTTTTCCATTTTTGAAGAAATATCTATCATCGCTTTCTTCATAATCTCAGCTGCAGTACCTTGAATGATTGTATTGACTGCTGTTCTTTCAGCTCCAGCTCTCTCTGTTTTATTAGAGCTATTAATACCAACAATCTCCCTTACATGTCCCCAATATGTTTTAACATATCCTTTCTCTTCTGCCTCTTTGTTTACTTTTTCAACAAATTCACGAACCTTGCTATAGCGTTGGAAATATCGTGCGATAAATTCTGTCGCTTCACTTCGCGTAATATCTAATTCATTTGATAATCTATATGCAGACATTCCATACATAATACCAAAATTAATTGTCTTAGCAACTCTTCTTTCTGTGCTTGTAACACTATCAATACTCTTATTGAAAATCATAGCAGCAGTATGCTTATGTACATCTAAGCCAGAGCGAAAAGCTTCCATCAAGGTTGAATCAGAAGATAACCAAGAAAGAACAACAAGCTCAATTTGAGAGTAATCTGCACTTATAAAGGCTCTTCCATTTTCAGGAACAAAGGCACTTCTTATCATTCTGCCTTCTTCTGTTCTTACTGGAATATTTTGTAGGTTAGGACTACGGGAGGATAAACGACCTGTAGCAGTTCCCGTTTGTAAAAATGATGTATGAATACGGCCCTTATCATCAGTAAGAGATGGTAGCGTATCGATATAAGTACTCTTTAGTTTTGCCAACTGACGATATTCTAGAATATAAGAAACAATTGGGTCACCACTGTTTTTTATTTTTTCAAGAGTCTCTGTATCAGTACTATAGCCCCGCTGTGTCTTCTTCCCGTGCTCAAGACCTCGCTCTTCATATAAGAGCTTTGATAGCTGCATTGTCGAGTTAATATTGAGCTTGTATCCAGCCTCACTATATATTCTCTCTTCTAATTCTCTAACCTTACTATCTGTCTTTTCTTTTATCTCCTGCATCCTTTCTTTAGAGAGATATATGCCTTCCTTTTCCATCTTCGCTAGTATTCTGATTAATGGTAGCTCCATCTCTCTATATATCTTCTCTAAACCCCTTTCTCGTATTTTGTCTAATAAAAAGGTTGACATTCGATATGTATAATCAGCTCTCTGTGAAGCATAAAGAGATAATAGTGAAAGCGGAAGAGAAGAGAGCTTTTCCTTCTTAACTAGGTCTTTTTTATCTAAAAGAGTGATTGATAGATATTTACTTACAGCCTTATCTAAAGCGAATGAACCATCATTACTGGAGATAAGCCAGCTTTCAATCATTGTGTCACGTTCTACTGTGCAATCTAACCCCATATTCCACAAATAACGAAGCATTGATTTAGCAGAGTGAGCTACTACCTTTATTTTTCCAGTAGAAAAGTAGATACTCCATATCTCTCTAAATTCTTCTTCACTTATTCCCTCTTCTGAGATAGGAACATAGTAAGCCTGGTTAATTGAATAAGAAAAAGAGAAACCTAAGAGAGGCGAAGAAGCTTCCTCTTCGTCAAAAAGGAGGAAGAGAGAAAGAGACGAGAGAGTAGAAAGAATAGAAGATATCTCTTCTTTTTCTTTCAAAATAGTATATTCTCCCCTCCTTGTTAGATGCTCTAGTTGAGAAGGAAGATTCGACTGTACCTCTTCTATTACTACATTCTCGCTTTTCTCTTCTTTTTTCCCTATAGTTTTTCCTAGTGATTTTGCTCTAGCTGCCATTTGATTCATATTAAGCTTTTTGAAATCATCAATAATTCTTTCTATATAAAAATTATCAACAGTTGCCTTTTCAATATCAAATGAAGGAGGAAGTGCATCTAAGCTAAGAACAATCAGGCTCCTTGAGAGCTCTGCACTCTCTTTTCCTTCTTCTAGTTTTTTCCTTTCGCTATTTTTGAGAGAATCCAAGTGTCTATAAATACCAGAGAGCGTTACATACTCGTTAAGGAGTCTTACCGCAGTAACACTTCCGATCCCCTTAACACCCGGAACATTATCAGAAGCATCACCTAAGAGAGAAAGATAATCAACAATCTGCTCTGGATATACTCCGTAGCTCTCATAGACAGCCTTTCTATCTAAAAGGATGTATTCTTTATCATTTGGCTTCGATGGTCTAAGGATATGAACTCTATCATCAACAAGCTGACATAAATCCTTATCTGCAGAGACAATTACAACATTCCAACCTTCTTTCTTTGCTTTATCTGCAACACTTGCCATAACATCATCTGCTTCATATCCACTTTTAGAAAGAACAGGAATACCAATTTTATTAAGTGAGCTCTTAATAGGATCCACCATTTTGTGTAAATCCTCTGAGGTTTTATCTCTGTTTTGCTTATACTGAGGATACATAATATGCCTAAATGTAGGCTCTTTCTCATCCATTGTAACTGCTAGTGCATCAAACTCATTATTCTTAAGGATGCTAAATAAAATCTGGAAAAAGCCATAGTAAGCACTAATATTATTGCCTTCTCCATCTAATATGGGCTTATTTATATATGCAAAAAATCCTTTATATATAATTGAATATCCATCAACAAGGAAGAGAATTTTACCACTGGAAGGAAGTACTTCTTCACTTTCTTTTTTCTTCTCTTGTGCTTTCTTTTTTCTTTCTTCTTCGATTTCTGCTCTTTCTTTTTCTATTTTATCTGGATCCAAATCTTCCTCGCTAAAAAGACCAATCTCTGTCATAGTTCAACTCCTAGAGCCATATTATATACAAAAAGAGATTAATTAGACATAAAAAAAGCGGAATGATAAATCACACCGCTAAACCCATTTTATTTAAAAAGCTTCCTCATTGAATCTACAACAGACCCCGATATTTTTTCAAATGTTTCGGGACTTAATGTTGTTTTAAGCTTCTCTATGTATTTCTCTGTTTCACCAGAGGAGAGAAAATCCTGAATATTAGAGATGCCAGAAGATGAAGTTTCAACTATTTTATCAACAAGAGACTTACCTTCGTCACTCTTAAGATATTCTTCAAACTGCTCTTTCTCTTCACTTGTAAGCCCCTCGATATTATCAAGGGATAAAGCAAGAGTATCTTCGATTGCAGCTTTTTCATCAAAAGCAACAGAAAAATATTTCATCGAAATATTTGGAAAGAAGAAGAAAATAATAACAAAGATAAGAATAGAAAAAACAATTACAGTAAAAATACCCTTGAAAAAACTTACATTTTTTTCTGACATTTAATACCTCAGAATAGGTTAAATAATAAACCTACTGTAGTTTTTGTCTTTGATAAATCTGGTGTTAGGGATTCAAGTACAGATTTATTCTGGTTAACAGATAAGTCTTGAATTTTTTGGTTTAGAGGAAGAGAAGTATCAAGAGTTAAAGATACTCTACCCATGTTAATTGCAGCACCAACACGGTAGGAAACCATACTACTATTTAAAATATCTTCCCACTTATCATAGTCATATCCATTAATAAGCCAGCTGTTATCATCTTCTGTGCAAGTAGCACCAAGGCCAGCACCAAAGAATAAATCTAAGAATAAAAATCTAACACGAAGAGAAGCACTTGCGTCTAAATCAAAAGAAGAGAGAAGTAGCTCTTCTGTGAAATTTGCTTTTGCTCCAGCTTTGAGCTGTAAGTACCAGAAATTCATTCTTACATCAAGACCTAGCTTATATTGATCAAACTCTAATTCATCAAACCTTAGTATCTCTTCACTTTCTAAATTAAGTGGAGTTTCTATAGTATATGTTGGCCCAACTTGAAAAAATGAAGCAAAAACAAAAGAAGGAACAATAAAGAATAATAATAAAGATAACACAAATATTTTTTTCATTAGATTCTCCAACAGAATAGTAAACAATTGTATTTAAATTTGGTTACACCCCACTATTTATATCTTTAAATTGTACGCTTCATCAAGCTCTTTTAGCCAAACACTTCTATCTGCATCTGAAGGCATTCTCCAATCCGACCTAGGAGATAGTGTTACAGCTCCAACCTTAGGACCATCAGGAAGACAGCTACGCTTAAATTGTTGGCTAAAGAATCTATTGATAAATGTTTTTAACCACCTATAAATTGTATCTCTATCAAATTCATCTTTAAATGCATATTGAGCTAATCTGAAGGTCTTTTTAGCACCAAAAGATTGTCTAACAATACAATAGATAAAAAAGTCATGTAAGCTATATGGTCCAACTAAATCTTCTGTAACTTGGCTTATCTCCTCCGCCTTTGGTGGAAGTAGCTCCGGTGAAACAGGTGTGAGAAGAATATCTGAAAGAACAGAGGAAGCCTCACCACTAGTATTATCACGAACATATTCAACAAGAGCTCTAACAAGTGTTTTAGGAACACCTGCATTTACACCATACATTGACATATGGTCACCATTGTATGTAGCCCAGCCTAATGCCAATTCCGATAAATCACCAGTTCCAACAACAAGTGCACCTATTTTATTTGCCCAATCCATTAGAACTTGAGTCCTCTCACGTGCTTGAGCATTTTCATATGTTGTTGAATAATCATCCTCTCTCTGTCCTATATCTAGAAAGTGCTGCTTTACACTAGAAGTAATATCAATAGTTATGTAATCAACACCAAGTGCAGTAGCTAGCTTTTCAGCATTGCTCTTTGTTCTATTTGTTGTGCCAAAGCAAGGCATCGAAATAGCTTTAATATTCTTTCTATCGATCTTTAGAGCATCAAAGGCTCTAACTGTAACCAGAAGCGCAAGAGTACTATCTAAGCCACCGGAAAGACCAATAACACAAGAGGAGACAGCTGTGTGTTCTATTCTTCTTTTAAGGCCCAAAGATTGCAAAAAGAGAACCTTTTCGCATCGTCTATCTCTTGTTTCTTTTTTTTCTGGAATAAAAGGATGCGAAGTAATATTTCGCGTTAAAGCTGTTTCTTCTTCATCTAAATCAAAGCTAACAAAGGTATATCCATTAGTAGAAAGAGGGAATGTATTTCTTTTTGTTCTTTCATTCTCAAGTCTATCGACATCAATTTCAGTTGTTATTAATTCATTCACACTATAAGAGCGAGAAAGAAGAACAACACCATCCTCGGCTATTACATTAGCACCAGTGAAGACCATATCAGTGGTGGATTCACCTTCGGATGCACCACAATAGATATAAGCGGATAGAGTTCTCGCACTCTGACCTTGAACTAAAGAGACTCTATAATCCTCTTTTCCTGTAAGTTCATCAGAAGCACTTAGGTTAACAATAAGAGTAGCGCCAGAGAGAGCAAGATGAGTTGAAGGTGGATCTGCTACCCACAAATCCTCACATATTTCTGCTCCAATACGTAGTGCAGATGGAGCATTTGCTTCAAGGATGATTTTATTACCAAATACAACATCACCATATTCTGTCTCAAGAATAATGTTTTCATCTAAGCAAGGAGTAAACCACCTTGTTTCGTAAAACTCAGCGTAAGTTGGAAGGTTTTTCTTTGCAATGAAAGCTAGTATCTTTCCTCTTTGTATTGCAGCTGCAGTATTAAAGAGCTTTCCTCCATATTCTAAAGGATAACCAACAAAGACTAATGTATCGTAGTTTTTAGTACTCTCAACTATTTTAGATAGAGCAATAGATGCACTTTTAAGAAGAGTGCGTTGAAAAAACAGGTCGCCACAAGTATATCCTGTAATAGAAAGCTCTGGGAAAACTAGAACTTTGACTCTTTCTTTTGCAGCCTGTTTTATAAACCTTATAATTACTTCACTATTAAAAAGAGGATTACCTACCTTCAATATTGGTGAAACTGTGCCAACCTTTACAAAACCATCTTTCATCTTTTTACCTTACTATATTTTCACTCTTCTCAAGAAATGAAGAAAGCTTTTCATAAAAAAGGGGATAATCTCTTTTAATATTAACAGGCTTTCCTTCTCTATTCAAAAACCCATGCTCAGAAGAAGCTTGAGAGACTAAAGTTCCATCCTCTTTTTTCATAATATAGCTAACTGCCATTCTAGAAAAACCAAGTGATTTTATACCAACATCAATTATAACAATATCAGAAAAGGTTGTGGGAGCATTATACTTAATATCTATAGATAAAACAGGAGAAATAATATTTTCTTCTTCTAATCTTGTATAAGGCCAAGATATAGAAGACAGAAACTCAACTCTAGCCTCTTCCATCCATCTTATATAGTTTGAATGATGAGTAATTCCCATCTTATCTGTTTCATAATACTGCACCTTGTGCCTGTACTTCATCTTTATTTTCCTTCATTATAGAAATAAAACTAGATATATCAGATGTGTCAACACCAATATCTAATAAGAAGGCATTGATACGCATTGAAAGCGTATCGCCAGCATAGCGATCCATATAATCAATATAATTATTAATTGCTTTTTTGTTTCTCATTGCACCTATATGGGCAAAATTAGAGAAAAGATAATCTTTATATAAATCTTCTTCTCCTACTCCTAATAATCCATTAAGAATAAAAGAGACCATTCCAGTTCTATCGGTACCTATAGAGCAATGATAGACAAGTGGATAATTACTATAATCAGCCAATATTTCGAAGAGTGCTGGAAGCTTTTCAATATTTAAAATTAAATAATTACCACCCGTTTTCATTGGAATCGAGAAATAAGCAACATTATCTCCTAGTACACTACCAGCTAAGCCACCATTTTCATTATCACTAGTTTTACGTAGATCTATTTCACTCCTTATTCCAAGCTCTTTAACAGTTTCTTTTCCCCGCTCTGTAATAGTCATAACACTTGATTCATTTTCATTAAAACGAGCGGACCTATATATTAAGCCCTGTTTAACAAAGCTACCATCTTCTGTCACCCAACCACCGATATCACGAAAGTTAGTAACACCATCGCAATCAATTAAACGAGGAGCATGTAGGGTAGTAGAAAAGGAACCTTCTTCAATAAGCGTATTATTAGAAGAATAAACACTCCAAAAGTAGTCTTCTCCTATATAAAGATTAGAAAGAACAAGCGAGTTTTCATTACTGTAATATACATTTTTACCAAAAGAGGAAGAGACCTCTATTCTATACTCATCCCCTTTTCCTTTCCATTCAATTATTTTCCCTTCCGGCTTGCTACTTTCTTTATTTCCTGTAGCAAGAATTGTTGCCATTTCATATGGCCCAGTTAAGAACTCCTCTTGCAACTGAGAATGAATATCAAAGCTAGAAGAGGTTGAACATGAAACAATTAATAGTAGTAAGAAAAGAAATAAAACAGCTTTTTCTAAATGTTTTCTCATTCCCTTATCGTAACAAAAAAATAGTAAGGTATCTACTTAATTAACCTAGTGCAACATCAAGAACCATCATAAGAGCAAAACCTATAGCAAAGCCAATTGTTGATGCATTAGAGTGTTCTCCATCCTGGCCAGAAGGAATTAATTCTTCAACGACTACATAAATCATAGCTCCTGCAGCAAAAGACAGAAGATATGGGAGAAGCGGAGAAATGAGGGAAGCAAGAATCATAGTCAAGAAAGCAGCAATCGGCTCTACTATTCCAGACATAGCTCCATATAAAAATGCTTTAAATTTGCCATTGCCATCGGCAGCTAATGGCATTGAAATAATTGCACCTTCTGGGAAATTTTGAATTGCGATACCAATAGCGAGAGTAATAGTAGAAGCAAGACTAATTACAGTAGAGCCACTATTTGCACCTGCAAAGGTAATACCTACTGTCATTCCCTCTGGAATATTATGTAGTGTAACAGCAAAGACGAGCATAATTGTTCTACTAAGACTTCTCTTACTAACACCCTCTTTTTTATCACTATGAATGTGTAGATGAGGAATTAAAGAGTCGAGACTGAGAAGAAAGAATATTCCCAATAAAAAACCAAGACAGGCAGGAAGCCAGCTTAATCTTCGTCCCTCACTTAGCGTTAAGGATGGTATTAATAATGACCAAACAGACGCAGCTGTCATAACTCCACCAGCAAAACCTAATAGAGTCTTTTCTACCTTTGGAGATATAGAATTCTTCATAAAGAAGACCATTCCAGAACCAAGTAATGTTCCAAGAAAAGGGATTAATAAAATTGCAACCATAATTTCCTCAAAAAGACGAGAATCTCACTAGAGATTCCCGCACAAACAGAGAGAATTATATATATTTATCTATATGTATTGAAGTAGTTAAGCTAGGCCTACTTAAAAATACCGAATAAAGTTTTCTTCTTGTATTCTTGCACAGTAAAGCTTGTTAATTTATATCCAAGACTCTCTATTTTTTCTTCAAGCTTTTTCTTGTCTAATGGAGCTTCACTAACTATTACAGTTCTTCCACCACCATTTAAAGTTGCCTTTACTTTTTTAACATCAAAGCTGTTTCTAATACACTCATTAACATGGGCAGTACACATAGAACACACCATTCCATCAATAGTAACTATTGTTTCGTACATTTTTTAGCCTCCATTAATAAGATAATTTAACATAAAGTTAGTTTCAACTACCTAAAATAATTATTTGTACTAATTCCGCAGCAACTACCCCAATACTCAATCCAATAAATATTTATAGTATTAAAAATTAATAACAGCTTTTAAACTCTTTTAATTATTTTCTATTACATTCCGTACAGATTGAAAACGATCCCAAAAAAACGCCATTAATCAATAGAAAGTTCCTCATAAAGAAGTATTAACGTAATAAAAACAAGGCATATAGAAAATAACTGATAGATTATAATATTTACTTGTATTTAAAGTAATTACAACGATTTTCTCTTTATTTAACTGCAAAAAAGAAAAAGTCCCTTGTTTATCA
>CAZLYD010000002.1:0-124109 GCA_964563815.1 uncultured Spirochaetaceae bacterium | reverse complement strand
TTGACGCGACTAGGATACATTACATGTTTTCTTTTAAAATGTGAAGAGGGTTTTTAATTATTTTTAAAATATTTTTCCATTTTTCTCGTAACTCTTTATTTAGTATAGTGATAACAAAAATAAAAACTTTTGTTTATATTTTTAGCTATAGAAATCATCTTATAAATTAATTCTTTTTCTTATTTCTTCAGTTAATTTAGGCGTTGCTCCCTTATTTTGAACAACAAAAGAAGAAACAATAGCTGCATTATTCATACTTTTTACTATTGTTTCCCCATTCAAATAAAAGTGAAGAAAGGTAGATGAAAATGAATCTCCAGCACCAATAGTATCGATAGCTTTTACTTTTTCACTTTTTGTTCTATATTCTTCTTCCTTTGTAAGTAATAGAGCGCCTTCTTTCCCTAAAGTAAGAATTATCATCCTTATATTATTATAAAGATAGAGCATCTCTCTTATCTCTCTTAAACAAAAGAGCTCTTTCGTAACTTTTTCTTCCTCTTCATTTATTTTAATTATTGATGATTTTTTAAAGCAATAATCCAATAATTCCTTACTATAATAATTAAGGCGCAAGTTAAGATCAAAAAAGATTTCCTTTGTTTTTACTCTTTCCAAAAGCTTCATTAGTGTATTTCGAGAAACAAAACTTCTTTGCGATAGTGTTCCAAAAACAAATACATCATATTCCTCTTTTTCTATAGCTTTTAGTTGCTCTTCACTTATTGTTATATTGTCCCAGCTAGAATCATCATTAAAGCAATAAGAGGCATTAGCATCTTTTAGACCAACTAATGCATATCCTGTTTCTTTATCATTACTATTAATATATGTAGTGGAAACACCCTTTTCTTCAATTGCTTCTCTTGCTTCTTTTCCATTTTTATCAGAACCAAGCGCACTTATCAAAGTAGCACTATCACCCAAACTAGATAAAAAGTAAGAACAATTAAAAGGAGCACCTCCTATTGTTTTTTCTACGCCATTAATATCCCATAATATTTCTCCAAAACACAAAGCTTTCATTTCAAATACCTTTATTGAAAGATAAAAAGTGATATAATTTTTTTAATTTTACCACTGATAGGGGAATTTTAATGAAAAAAATAATAGCTATTTTGTTAACACTTATTACTTGTTTTTCTCTTTTTGCTGAGTATAGCTTTTTTAATGATGACCTTACTTTCACAATTGCACCAATATCACCTTTATATAAAGAAAACCCAGCACAAAGCTTTGCTAACAATATTAGATTTGCAATGAACATAAGTCCAAAAGATGAAAAATACGCAGTTAATAGCGTATTGGTAACTACAGGTAGTAGTGAAGGATATGTTGAGCTTCCTTTTAAAGATGCTAGTGCTCATAATACTAAGTTCTGGTACATGAAAAGTGCTGCAGATATTGCTCTTTTAAGATTTGAATATAAAGATGCTGTAAAGCTTGAAGGCTATATTCATGGCGGTATTAATACTCTATTTGGTGCTTATGGCGGCGTAGATGCGTTAGGCTTCGATGGCCAATACGGGGGGGGGTATAAATCTTAGTATCTTTGACACAGCTATATTTAGACTTGGCATCCATCACTTCTCAGGACACTGGGGAGACGAAATACTAAATGATTTTAGAGATCGTTATTCATCTCCACTCGATTATACAGGCTTAACAGAATATACAAGAAACAATAGCTATTACGTGGGAGTAAATCTAAATGTTCTCCCATTCCTCACAATTGGAGCCGAAGCAGAGCTTCCAGAAAGAAAAGCATGGATAAGGCCTGCTAGCCATGTTCCTGCTTTTACATCAAAGCCAAGTAGCGAAGAATCACCTGAAAAAGGTAATACAAGTGGTCACATTTGGAACCAAGAAGGAAAAGATGGTAGAAATAACCACAACTATCCAGATAGCTACAAGGCTTGGAGATTAGGACTTAATCTTCTTCTTTCTTACCCTATAAATGAAGAAATTCGTGTATATGGTGCTTATGATGTTAGATTCCACCAAGATGGCATGATTAATATTACAACTGCCACTTATGATGAAAATGGCAAATGGGATATAGAACATAACCTTGCTTTTGGTATTGGATTTTTAGAAAGCGAAGGAAGACCTGAATTTGTAATTGAAGTCTCCTACCATAATGGTAGAGTTCCTCTACTCAACTATTGGTTTAAACACACAGAATACCTTTCTATTGGTGTTGGACTAAACTTCTAAAGGATTTTCTATGAAAAAAATATTATCTACTTTAATTTGTTTAATAATAGCAACATCACTTTTTGCTTCTTTTTCATTCTCGCTTGGTCCAAATAAACCATTCTTCTCTTCCTTTTCATCAGATCTTCTATCATCTCACTCTCGCTTAGAAGCACTAAAGGTGGCTGATTCTAACTTTGAAGGTAATTACATTAGATTTGATAAAAATGAAAGTGGGGTTCCGGGAGAATACTACGAAGAGTTTCTTAATTATAACAAGGATAAGGATTCCTTATTTCTACATTTACAAACAGGTGGTTCAACCTCTCTATTTAGGTTTTCTTTCTCTCCCTTTGTAGAATTTGATTTAACCCTTAGTGCTCACCTATCGTCAGTTTTTTACTTACTAAGAGGAAATGATTTATTAGGCTTTGATGGCGTCTACGTTATGGGAGCAGAAGCGAAAGTATTAGATAAGATACTCCTAAGAGGTGGCATTAGACATTTCTCTGGTCACATTGGAGACGAGGTTTTAACTTCACTATACAATAGAAAGCCAGAACTAATTAGAGCGCAAATGACAGCAATAGTCTTAGATTCCTATGAATTAACATTAGGATACTATGATGAAGAATTCCCATACATAAAGGGAGCCATTGGTTTAATTATCCCTCAAAAAGAAAGCTATATGGAGCCATTTGTTCACAGGCCTGATTGGATAATTAGTGGAGGAAAAACTAATAGTGAAAGAGATCCTTCCTCATATGAAGCAAGAGGAGATTATGGCGAAGGCTATAATGCTCTAACATACTATGGAGAGTTAACACTTACTATGCCTTTTAGTAAGGGAGAGGTCTTCTTTTCTTTCCTCCCTACTCTCTATGAGAACGGAAAGACTAATCACACTTTAGATCCAAGCGATGATAGTAATAAGATGGAATTATCTTATGAATTAAGACTAGGACTAACACTCAAAGGAACGAACATCAATACAAGTGTGGAAATCTTCTACCTTAATGGAAGATTCCCACTATTGAATATGTATTGGAAGCATGGTTCTCAATTTGGTTTCGGTTTCTCCCTAAATTAATTGGAGGTACCGGGACCATTGAGGAGTCCATCATTAACGGTAATAACTTCACTAATAGCATCTTTTAGTGCTTCGACATGAGATATTATTCCTATCTCCTTACCGTTCTCCCTTATCTTTCCTAAAGCCTCAATAGCTCTCTCTAAGTATTGAGGATCAAGAGTGCCAAAGCCTTCATCTAAAAAGAATGATTGGATATTCAAGGAAGTTGAATTCATAGAGCTTAGTCCTAATGCAAGGGCTAAGCTTACTATGAAGCTCTCACCACCAGAGAGTCCAGCTACTGGTCGTATTTCGTCAGTAGTATAATCCATAACATTCAATGCAAATGGATCACTTTTTTCATCATTAATATCAAAATCTGATTCATAAAGAACAAATCTATCAGAAAAATCTTTCAAGTTTTTGTTTGCTCTTATAACAAGTTCGTGAAAAGTATAACGCTGCGCATATTTTTTAAATCTATCGCCCTTAGAAGAACCTATTAATTTATTTAGTCTATCCCACTTTTTATAAGCTTCTTCCTTTTCCTCTAATTTCTTTTGTTCTTCACTAGCATGCTTAATATAGTCATCATCTTGTTGTATTCTAACTTTATTCTTAATGCGAATTTCATCGCACTTTTTCTTCCTCTCTTCAAGGTCTTTTTTAGCATTCGATTTCTCTTCTTCATTCTTTTTTAGATATTTATTATCATTCTTTTCAAGCTCTTTAATTTTTTCTTCTAATTCTTCAATTCTACTATCTAAAGAAGATTTATCATATTTAACTTGTAATACTTCATCCTTTTTTTCTTCATATCGCTTAGCTAGATTATCCATCTCACTTTTTAGCCTATTTCGTTCTTTTTCAATATCTCCATCAAATAGTTCTTTTCTTTCTTCTAGCTTTTCTTTTATTTGATTACTTTTTTCGTTTATCTCATTACTTATTCCATCTAGCTCAGCTTCATTACTTTTTATTGAATCAGAAAAGTGCTGAATATCACTATTAAGTCTTTCGATATCATTACTCAGTTTAAGAGCTTTTTCTTTATTTTCTTTGTATCTATTACTTCTATTCTGTAGTTCAATTAGATTATTAGTTCCAAACTTACCAGTCGTAGAATTATACCCATCTGTCAAACTCTTAATTTTTTCTTCTAATTCAATCTGTTCATTTTTAAGCTTATTTAAGCTTTCAGCTAAAATATTATTTTTAAAATTAAGTTGGTTAGTTTTGTTATTTAAAGCATTTAGATTCTCTTTTTTGATTGTGAGGGCGTTATTTAATTTCTCTAGTTCTTCATCTAGTTTTTCTATCCTAGCTAATTTTTCCTCTAATTCTTTTATTTTATTTTCTTTTTGCTTTCGCTCTATCTCCTGCTCTTCAATACTTTTTTCTTCTACAAATGGATGATGCATTGAACCACACAGCGGACAAGGTTGGTTAGATGAAAGTCTTTTTCTTTGTTCTTCATAGCTAAAAATATTATCTATGTATTTCTTTTCATATTTAATTCTTTGTAATTCTTCTGTTATAGAATCTTTAGCAGGATAGCTATTTTTATCGTTTTCTTTCTTCTTTATTTCATTTTCTAGCTTACTAATTCTATCCTCACATATGTTTCTATCATTATTTAATTCTTTTAGTTTTTCTTCGTTTTCTTTTATCTTACCTTCTGTATTATTTATTTCATCCTTCTTTTCCTTATTCTTATTTGTAGTTTCATTTATTTGTTTTTCTCGGTCTTTAAGTAAAGGAAGAAGTGAATCAATATCGTTATCAATTTTACTAGTAATTAAATATTCATCTATTATTTTCTTATCTAATCTATATTTATTTAATAAGCTTTCTTTTTCTGACTTTTCTTTTTTACTCTTATTACAATCAAACTCTTTTCTTCTTCTCTCTTCTTCTTTTTCTCTTAGAGAAGCTCTTATGCTACTTATTTCTACATCCTTTATCGCAGCTTCATTTAATTTTTTTTCTTTATTCTCTTTCTCTTCTGCTTTTTTGTTTTTTTCACTTTCAAGAGACTTTAATTCAATATCTAATCTAAGCTTCTCATTACTTTTTCTCTCTCTTTCGTCTTTTTTATTGTTTAGTTCAGCTGATAGTTCATCAAAGAGAGAGGCATCTTCGATTATTTTTAATTCACTATCAAATATTTTAATCTTATCTTCGTTCTCTTTTATCTCATCTAAAAGCTTTTGTCTCTCTTCTTTCCTTAGAATAACAATATTTTTTATTGCAGCCTTGCATAAATCCATTTCTTTTTCTTTATCTTTTGTTTTTTCAAAAACTCTTTTTGAAATATCAGAATAGAATGATGTTTGTGTTA
Source organism: uncultured Spirochaetaceae bacterium (assembly GCA_964563815.1). Taxonomy (GTDB): domain Bacteria; phylum Spirochaetota; class Spirochaetia; order Sphaerochaetales; family Sphaerochaetaceae; genus Ornithospirochaeta. The sequence goes on along the minus strand of CAZLYD010000002.1, from coordinate 118,500 downwards.
AACGCTCAAGGATATCAGCTTTTTCGTTGTATCCTGCAGAAAGAAAAGCAGCAAACTTCCCTTGAGAAAGAATTACAGTCCTACTAAACTTCTCCCAATCAAGACCAGTAATCTTCACTATTTCAGCATCCCACTGTTTTTTCTGTGAAGCAATTACATTATTCTCCAAGCCTTTATCTAATACAGAAAGAGAAACATTTACCTGTTGTAGGTTTCCATTACTATTATTTCTAGCACGTCTCTGCTCCCAACTAGACTGATAACGCTTTCCATTAGTAGAGAAAACTACACTACTACGACAATAGGATTTTCCTTTTGTCATAATTCCATTTTCACTTTGAGAAATATTAGTGAAACGTGGAGTCTTACCATATAAAGCAAGAAAGATTGCATCTAGTATTGTTGATTTTCCACTTCCTGTATCACCCCAGATAAGGAAAATTCCACTATCTTGGATTCTTTCATCTGTGAAATCAATTCTATGTTTACCACTAAGACAGTTTAAGTTTTCAAATTCTACACTTTCAATTTTCATTCTCTTCAATCCTTAATTCATTTACAACTGCTTCAAATAGCTCAATTAAATCGTCTTTGTCTTCTTCAATATTCTTTTCATTTAGAAGCATTTTAAAGACATCCACTTCACTAACTTTATTTAGGCTTACATCTACTTTTTCTTTTTCTTCTATCTTCCTTTTTATTGATAAATCTTTAACCATCAATACTTTTAGGTTTGTATCTTTGACAATATCCTCTATTTCGTCGAAAAAAAGAGGTGATCGGCCTTCGCCATCAAGACAAATAGATATCCAACCTTCCTTTTTTTCAGTTTTCATCTTTATTAAGGATTCTTTTATTTCCTTAACTTCACCTTTTAAGGAATAGAGATTACGAAAGAGAGGAATCTCTATCTCTTCAACTTTAACTTTCTCTTCTATTTCTACATATGTTACTGTTTTCTTATATCCAACCTCTCCAAAGCTCATTGGAATAGGAGAACCTGAGTATCTAATAGTATTATTACTATTCAAGCCTTGAGGCTTATGAATATGACCAAGAGCAGTATAAGAAATGAGAGGAGAAAAGATTGAAGAAGAGACTACTCCTAAGCCTCCAATATATAGATCATTTTTCTTTTCTTCTCCTAAAAGAGCATTTTCAACTGCTAAATGTCCTGTAGCAATAAGAGGAAGATTTTCATTTAGCTTTTTAGCTTTCTCAACTAAAGATGAATAAAGAGAAGCTATATTCTTTTTTACTCTATCTTCACTATCGTTAATACTTTCACCCTCTTTAATTGATCTTATCTCTTGATCTCGTGGAAAGGAGACAGGAAGAATAATTGCTTTATTTTCGAGAACTAAAGGCTCTAAATCTTTAACAGAACTAAATACGTGAACATGTAATTTCTTTAATATTGGAGACGATGAAACCAGCTTTGATGGTGAATCATGATTGCCAGCTATTACTATTATATCACTACAAGGAGTATCGAGAATTGAGGCGAGAAAAGAATAATACATTGTCTCCGCTTCATTATTCGGATTCATTGTATCGTAGATGTCTCCAGCAATAATCAAAGTGTCGATTTTCCTATCAATAATTGTTTTTCTTAAAAAAGCAAAGAAAGCTTCCATTTCATCTTTTCTAGAATTATTGTTTAAAGATGAACCAAGGTGCCAATCAGAAGTATGTAAAAGTCTCATCATTTCCTCCCTCTGTTCTACTATAATAGCTTAATATTTTTTTAATTTTTCAGACAAGAATAAAATGCCACATTTCTTGTTCTATTATATATGTAGTTGGTTACAGGAGAGACAAAAACAACACGTAAGTGTAAATATGATGAAAACGGAAACTTGATTAATGTAGAGGTTTTTGATGGTTCTGAAATATGGTATGTAAATAATGAAAATGAAGAATAGTTTAAATATGATCAAAAAGGATACGAAATAATTTCTCATATTTTAAACTTAAAAAATGTATTGGATGAAGTATTATGAAAGGAATAAAATTAATTTAAATCTAATCAATGTTTGCATTAAATATGTGTTCTTGATATTTTCAAAGTATGATAGAGAACAATATAATAATTTGGATAAAAAAATCGTCTAATGCTCATAAATAAGCAGCTAAAATTCTAGAAACTAAGGGTATATTTGCATTTCTTTTAAATATCAAAAAAAATATGAAAAATAAGCTATTATAAGAATATGAAAAATCAAATTTTTAAATTACTTTTAGGAAATAAAACATTAGTATTTACATCAGAAGTTGTTGCTAGAAATGTTCTCAGCTCTTTTTTAATTGCTAATGAGAACACGGTTGTCTTTAAAGATAGGTGTATAAGCTTCGATAACTTCTATTTATCATTACTTAACACAGGCGATAAAAAACAGATAAGAAAGGAAGAAAGAATGACATTTAGTTACTCTTTTCTCTCCTCCAATATTGATAGGCTTTCTTATTTTGCTTCGCCTTTACACAAAGAAAGTCTCATATCTTATGCTTCATCTCTTTCTTCTCTTCTTCCATTCTTTTCAAACACAGAAGGTATTGAAAAGAAAGCATTAGATGACATCAAGATTATTAAGCCTATTTATGATGAGTATTTAGAAAAAAACAATTTATATGAAAAAAATTTCCTTACTCCGGAAATCGAAAAAATAGAAAAAGGGAAATATGTTTTTATATTCCCTGAGACATTTAATAACAAGTGGGCAATGGAAATAGTTAATAAGGGTTTAGTTGATTCACTTTCGGTCCCAAAGGTTGCAACACCTCAAATACTATCTTATAAAAACTCCATTTCAGAAATAAAAGCTCTCTTTAGAAAGATTTATAAGGATTTAGAGACTTGTAGCTATAGTGATATAGCTATTACTTCCTCTTCTCTAAATACTTATAGACCATTCTTAGAAAGAGAAAGTAAGCTCAAAGATATTCCTCTTCTTTTTACATCTACTACTCCTCTTTCATCCTACAGCGAAAGTAGATTCTTCTCTTCTCTTTATAACTGGTACAATTCAGATTATTCACTAAAAGAAACTAAGGAACTATTTTTAGATCCAACATATCCTTTCAAGGATAGACAACAGCTACGCGATATTATCTCAAGAGCAATAGAGAGGAGAATACTTAAGGATGGCGGAATTGAGAATTGGAAGGAAGTATTGAAGAATGAGCAATTTTCATATTTAGAAAAACTAATTAATGCAACTAAAAAAATAATCGTATCAACTAGACCAAATGTCATGATAAATGCAATTAATGACTTTAGAGATAATTTCTTTGATTCTTCTTGGGACAGAAATACAAATAAAATCTTTGGAACACTTGTAGATATTCTCGAGAAAATGGGAAAAGAAGAAATCAAGGACTCTTTCCTTGTCTTTCTTTCTCTTATTGAGCAATCTAGCTATGTTGAAAAGACAGAAAACAAGGAAGGAATAAAAGTATATTCTTATCCTTCTAGTTGCGGAATAATAGCTAAAAAGCATTATTTAATTGGACTAGATGACAAATCAACAACACTCTCTATTACTAGTGCGCCATTTATTAATGATGATAAAACAGATCTAACTTCTTCACTTCTTTCTGTATATTCTATCCAATCATTCCAAGACGAGCTAATAGTTAGCGGTTCAACTCTTGGTTTTGATGGAGCTCGCCTTCTTCCACCATTCTTTCTCACAAATGTCAAAAAAATAGAAATAATTGAAAGCGACCAATATAGTGAAGAAAGAAAAATGTGGCATGAAGGAAAGGAGCCTCTATTGTCTCCAACGCTTTTTCAGAGCTTAAGTTATTTTAATGCAAAAAATAATATTCTTAGAGGAAGAAAAAATGACGTTGAAGTAGAACAATTTACTGAAGAAAAGCTTGAAATGAGCGTTTCAAATGCAAAAAAATTTGACGAATGCCCATATAAAGGATATGCATCCTTTAGACTAAAACTAAGAAGGAAAGATTTTGATACTATCCTTGATGATGCAACAGAGATTGGAAATATTCTGCATGAAGCTGTTCAAGAAGAATTAGATAACTCAAGATCTCTTACTCTTATTTCCGTTCCCAATCTAAAAGAAAAATTCAAAGTAAAATTAAAGAATAGCAAAAAGATAAAATCAAAAGCTATCAAATACTACTTATTTGAGAAATTCAACTTTAATAAGCTTATTAATAAGGATATAAGTGCTTGTGGAGATATGAAGCTCTTAGGAAATGAATTAGAGGTAGCAGACTATCCTCTAATAAAAAATATTACAATCAAAGGACGTATTGATTCTTTATTCAAAAATGAAGAAGGAAAATATCTTATTATTGATTGGAAAAAGAACGGTTCAAATGACTATTCTAATAAAAGCATTGACGATGTTAGTCTTCAATTAGTTCTATATTCTATGCTCCTTGAAAAAGGAGAAGTAGAAAAAATGGAAGAAGAAAACTTCGCCAATGGTTCAATAATTTGTGCAGCCTTTTATTCATTTGAGAGTGATAAATACTTCTTTGTATGGTCTCCATTATTAGATGAAAAAAACAAAGAATATGACATTGAGTTGGTATATAGCAATGCAGAAAAGAGATTAAAAATGATACAAAACAATCTTGATTCTGGCTCCTTTACTCCTAAATATAGCGAAAAAGGATGTATGAATTGTGAATACAAGGGCCTATGTAGAGAACAGTTTAACGTTAGAATGGATGAGGTAAGAAATGACTAAAGAAAAAGAAGATAGATTTATAGAATTTTGTGCTAATAATGGTTTTAATATTTCATCTCTAGATTCTAAACAGAGAGAAGCTGTTTTATCTGACGAGAAGTTTATTATTCCTGCAGGTGCAGGTAGTGGTAAAACAACAGTACTCAGCTACCGTTTTCTTAGATTAGTCATGGATGGTATACATAGTGATGAAATACTCACTATGACCTTCACAAAGGATGCTACAGCATCCATGCGTGGAAAAATTTATACTATCCTTAATAAAGCATATCAAGAAGGCTTAATAGAAGAAGATGAAATAAAGAGATTTACTAATGCAGAAATTTGCACCACAGATAGTTTTTGTGCAAAGATTCTTCGTTCAGATTGCATTAGATATGGTTTTGCACCTAATTTTAAAGTTGAAGATAGTCTTGATAGTGAAAACTTCGTTCGCTCTAAAATGCGTAAAATAATTGAAGAAAAATGTAATGAAGAAGACGAAGGTATTAAAGCTTTATTAGAAAAAAAATCTCTTGATACAATAATTAATGCTTATATCGATATATATAACAATTATTTTAATATTACAACTCCTCTAAAAAACAACGAAAAGGAGTTTATTGATTCCTACAACTCAAGAATAAAAGATGCTCTAAAAAAAGAAGCCTTAAAAGAAAAAGACAAATTAATTTTACTTATAGATAATTTTATTACTGAAAATAATGATAACCTTCCTGCTCAAGAAGCTGTTTTCCTTGTAAACAGACTAAAGGACGCTATCACTAAGAATACTATTTTTGAAGAAAAAATAGATCTACGAAAAAGAGCTTTACAGGTTGTTAAATTCCAATTAGAAAAAATAAGAGAACAGATACAATTCTATTATCAATTTGCTTTTCCATTCCTTTCTGATGACAATTATCCTATTCTTTCTACTTATGCTTCACTTCTTTATAGAATGGAAAAAGAAGCATTTATGCATAAGAGAGAAAGTGGATTATTATCATTTCATGACGTATTACTTTTATCTATCGACATATTAAAAACTAATAACTCTCTTAGAAAACAGTATTGCGAAAGATTTAAAAAGATAATGGTCGATGAATTCCAGGATAACAATGAGGATAATAAAAGACTTATATATCTATTAGCTAGTAAAGATAGCTTTACTGAAAATGATTATCCAACTATTAATGATATAGATAAAACTAAAATCTTTATGGTTGGAGACGAAAAGCAATCAATCTATCGTTTCCGTGGTGCAGATGTATCTGTTTTTAAAAATATCAGTAGAGATTTTGGAGAAGAAGCTGTACTTTCTTTAACAAGAAATTTCAGAAGTGAAGAGAGTCTAATAAACAAAATTAACAATCTTTTTTCTTCTTCTATTATGCCACGTCCAGATGAAGCCAATGAAGAAGAGGGCTATGAGGCTGTTTATACACCTCTTGAAAGTAGTAATAATAGAATTCGTTCCTCTGAAATAAAATTCTTATGTATGAAAGATGAAAAAATAAAGGAAGCAGAAGAAGAAAATCCTGAAGCTATTTACGCTTCAAAGGTACAAGCAGAGGCTTATGCTGTTGCTTCATTTATAAAGAATAAGATACTTGGCGAAGAAAAAGAAAAATATCAAGTTTCATCTAAAGGTAAGAGAAGAGATCCAAAGCTAGAAGATATTGCAATTCTATTACGTAGCGCATCCAACCAAAGCGACTTTGAAAGAGCATTAAGAAAATTTGGTCTCTCTTTTAACGTATCAGAGAATAAGAGCTTAACAAGGGATGCTCTCTTCTATGATTTTTATTCAATTTTACAGCTTATTATTTATGATAAAGCTAATGACCCGATTTCTTACGCTTCCCTTTTGAGATCTCCTTTTATCAATATGAGTGATAACGATATTGAAAACGCAATTAGAAATCTAAATGAAAACTTAAATCTAAAAACCACTGAGGAAGGTGAGAAAAAAGTAGACGAAGCAGAAAAGCTAATTAGTGAAGTAAAAGAGATAGTAAAAAAAGGAAAAATAGCCAACGTTATTGATTATCTCTATAACGAAAAAGGATATCGTTTATATGTAGAATCATTACCTAGTAATTATATCTACAAAGAGCACTATGAATATCTATATGCTTTGGCTAATACTTATGATGAACAAAATAGAGGTATTGTTAGCTTTGTAGATAGAATAAGAGAAAATCTAGGTTCTGACTCTTCTTTCAAGGATTTATCTATTCAAGATGAAGTTAAAAGCGGTATTACGATCCAGACAATCCATAAATCTAAAGGATTGGAATATCCAATTGTTATTGTTGCAAATATGGCGGCCGGAAGGGGAAATGAAAAAATGGAAACAACAAAGGAAAAAGAAACAGAACTTCCTATTCTTCCATTTTTCAAAACTAAAGATGGCATTGTTAATCCTTATGCTAAATTAAAGAAAATTAGTGAAACAAAAATTGAAAATGCAGAAACAAAGAGAATGCTTTATGTTGCTGCAACAAGAGCAGAAAACCATCTAATTTTCTCTTCAATTTTGCCTAGAGGAACTTTTGATAGCGCAAAGAACAACAAAATGATTGATTATTTAATGAAGGGTATAAATTCTTCTGATAGCTTGGATATCGAAAGGGTTGAGTTTGAACCAGTTGAAGTCTATGAGTTCTTTGAAGTAAACAGAACAATAAGAAAGGAAAACAATTGGAACAAATGGTACGAAAAGCCCTTAGAACGCAATATTAAGGAAGAAATAAAGAAGATTGGTGTAACAACTCTAATTGAAGAAGAGTCAATTAACTCATCAATTCTAGTAGATTCAACAAAAATAACAAAAGAAGATGGTAAGAAGCTTCCGCTCTACCCTTCTGATAATATTTTATCGAGCATTGATGACTATCTATTAATCGGAATTGACGAAAATGAGAAAGAAGAAAAAAGAAAAGAGCTTAGAGAAGAGCGCATCGCTTCTTTCGGTACGCTTACACATACTCTTCTTGAAGATAGTATTAAAGGTGAAGAATCAGATTTATCCTCATTCTTTCCTTTAGACAAAGAGAGAAATGTTTTAATTGAACAGGCTAAAAAGCTAAGAGATGAATTCCTATCTTCATCCTTTTATTCCTTGATTAAAAATACCAATCTCTCACCAGAAAAGGCCTTTCTTGTTTTTGATAACGGTAGAATAGTAGAAGGAAAGATCGATTTGTTATCAATAGATGAAAATACAGTTCGAATCATTGATTATAAAACAGATTCAATATCTTACCCTACAAGTCATTCTAATCAATTAAAGTACTATATGAATGCTATTAAGAAAATCTATCCAGATAAGAATATAGAAGGCTATGTTATATACTTAAGAGATATTGAAAATCCTATAGAGATTAAGATGAATTAAGTATTATCTATTATTAAAAATGGACTGTAAACAAATGAATACAGTCCATTTTATTTTTCTATATCTACTTAGTATTAAGCGTTTTGAGCAAAGCTTCTAATACTAGAAGCATCGCTAAGCTTTACATTTCCTTCCTTTGTAAAGGCAATAAGTGTTGGAGCTTGCATTACGCCATACTTTTTACAAAGCTCAGGATTCTCTTCTGCATCAATTATAGTATAGCTAATACCTTTTTTATCTAAAGCAGCCTTAGCTAATCTACAATTAGGACAGGTTTTAGTTGTAAACAAAAGGTTTGTTTCACTTCTTTCGATTGTATTCTCTTCATTCTTTGCTACTACCTTAACAGGACCAGTGTGAGTAAGGCGTGAAGAAGGAATATCATAAACCTTTCTTTCCTTAAACTCTTCACTCTTTCCTTCATTCCAATTCTGCACAGGACGATAATAACCAGTGATTCTAGAATAAACCTCTGTCCTCTTCTTACATACTGGACACTCATATACTTCACCAGAAATATATCCATGGTCCTGACATACTGAATAAGTAGGACTGAGAGTGTAATAAGGAATCTCATAGTTCTCTGCAATCTTTCTCACTAAGGTTGCTGCTGCCTTCCAATCTGGTAGCTTTTCACCAAGGAAGGTGTGGAAAACAGTTCCAGAAGTATATAATGTCTGAAGCTTGTCCTGGATATCGAGAGCTTCAAATACATCATCTGTGAAATTAACTGGAAGATGAGATGAATTTGTATAATAAGGTCTCTTATCATCACTGCTAGCTGTGATAATATCAGGGAATTGCTCAACATCATGACGAGCAAAGCGATATGCAGTAGACTCGGCAGGTGTAGCTTCAAGATTATATAAATCTCCATATTCTTCCTGATAATCACTAAGTCTTTCTCTCATATGATTAAGACACTCTACTGCAAATGCTTGACCCTTTTCGTCAGCAATATTGCATCTTAACCAACTAGCGTTTAAGCAAGCTTCATTCATACCTGTTAAACCAATTGTTGAGAAATGATTATCGAATGAACCAAGATATCTCTTTGTATATGGATATAAGCCCTCTTCTAAGAATTTGGAGATAACTGTTCTCTTAACCTTCAAGCTTCTTGCTGCGATATCCATAAGCTTATCAAGTCTCTTATAGAAATCTTCCTTGTCCTTTGATAAATATGCTAAGCGAGGCATGTTAATTGTAACAACACCTACACTTCCTGTAGACTCTCCAGAACCGAAGAAACCACCAGTTTTCTTTCTTAGCTCTCTAAGGTCTAAGCGAAGACGACAACACATACTTCTTACATCACTAGGGTTCATATCACTATTGATATAATTTGAGAAATAAGGAGTACCATATTTAGCTGTCATAGTGAACAATAATTTATTATTCTCACTTTCAGACCAATCAAAATCCTTTGTAATTGAGTATGTTGGAATAGGATACTGGAAGCCACGACCGGCACTATCACCTTCAATCATAACTTCAATGAAGGCTCTGTTAACCATATCTATTTCCTTCTGGCAATCACCATAGGTGAAATCCATCTCTTTTCCACCAACTATTGCAGGAACATTTCTCATATCCTCCGGACATACCCAATCAAGAGTAATGTTTGAGAAAGGAGCCTGAGTACCCCATCTAGAAGGAGTATTAACGCCATAAACAAAGCTTTCAATGCTCTTTTTTACCTGCTCAAAGGTAAGATTGTCTGATTTAACAAATGGAGCAAGGTAAGTATCAAATGAAGAGAATGCTTGAGCTCCTGCCCACTCGTTCTGGAGGATACCTAAGAAATTAACCATCTGGTTACAGAGAGTAGCTAAATGCTTAGCTGGAGCAGATGTAATTTTACCTGTAAGTCCACCTAGACCCTCTTGAATAAGCTGCTTAATAGACCAACCAGCACAGTATCCTGTAAGCATAGACAAATCATGAATATGGAAATCACAATTACGATGAGCATTAGCAATTTCTTCATCATATATTTCACTAAGCCAATAGTTAGCAGTAATAGCTCCAGAGTTGGAAAGGATAAGACCACCGACAGAGTAAGTAACTGTACTATTCTCTTTTACTCTCCAGTCATTAAGTCTTAAATAATTATCTACAACACTCTTGTAATCAAGAGTTGCAGACTTCATATTTCTAATTCTTTCTCTCTGCTTACGATAGAGAATATAGCTCTTAGCGACATCCTCGTATCCAGAAATAGAAAGAACACGTTCTACAGAATCTTGAATATCTTCAACACTTATCTTTTGATTATTAACCTTTGATGAAAAATCAGAAGTTACCTTAAGAGCGATAAAATCAACAACATTTTCATCATACTCTTTATTAATTGATGAAAAAGCCTTCTCTATAGCATATGTTATCTTTTTAATATCAAATCCAACTTCTTTCCCATCACGCTTAACAACAGAATACATCCTTTACCTCCCATATTCGGTATGGAAAAGATAGCATAAGAAAATTTACTTTACAAGAGTGAAAATACTACAAAAAGTGTGTGGCTTTTTGACATACGCTATATGTAGCGTATCTACCTATCTCTTATTGATACATTTTCTATATAAGAATTAAGTATTTCCTTATAGCTTTCAAGTGTCTCTAGACTGGGAGAAGTAAGTCCTTTTTCTATTGTATTTCCCTTATCTATAAAGGTTTGTAAGTAATAGCTTTTTGCTCCTTCAACAATTTTTCCAATTTTTTCAAAATTTTTTTCATTGTGTAGTTCATTAACAACTGTAGTTCTAAATTCGTAATCAACTTCTTCCTTTAAAAGTATGGATATACTCTCTTTAATTAAGTCAGTATCAATGTCCTTTTTTCCAGTAAGAAGAGGATACTCATCAAGACTAGTCTTAATATCCATGGCAACGTAATCAACAACATGCTTTTCAATAGCACTTTGTAAAACATTAGGCCTATAGCCATTTGTATCAAGCTTAACCTTGTATCCAAGATCTTTTATTTTTTCCATAAAGGGTATTAAATCACTATTTAAAGTTGGCTCACCACCTGTAATGACAACACCCTCAAGCATTTTCTTTCTTTTCTTTAAAAAAGAGAAAATTTCATTCTCCTCTATTACTGGCTGAGAAGAAGGAGCAAGGACTAAAGAACTATTATGACAAAAGGGACAGCGAAAATTACACCCTCCTGAAAAAAGAATACAGGAGGTAAAGTGCGGAAAATCAACAAGTGTTAACTTTTGTATACCATGAATAACCATTTATTTTTTCTTCCTATTCCTTCTTTCCTCTTCTCTTTGTTTCGATAAAAGGAAGAAATCTGCCATAGTTCCACCAGAAGAGGAAGTATTAAAATGAGAAGAAAAAGATGTGTCTTTTACTCTCTTATTATCAACTCCTCTATATCTGAGTTTGCTCTCTCGAACAACTTCAATTCGTTTTTCATATACTTGAGGTGTTTTAACAGGACTCTTATTAATGACAACTCTTATTTTACCATTAGGTAAAGTATTAAAGCTCTTTTTCGAAGAAGTTGAAGAGGCTATTTTTTCTCTTACTTCTTTTTCCTCGTAGCTACAGCTAAGGCGCTGACAGATATAATGAATAGAGCCGTCACTATCTTCGCTCCTCATCATCTCACCGCCACAGTATGGGCATTTCTTTCCATCCTTAAATTTAGGTTCAAATACTAAAGTAGATTTTTCTACTTCTTTAACCAGTTCACTAGCCATCTTCTTTATATCACTAATAAAGACTTCGGCACTTTCCTTACCCTTACTTATCTTTTCAAGCCTACCCTCCCATTCTCCTGTGAGCTCTGGAGAACGCAAAACAAGAGGAGAAAGACGAACTACTTCTCTACCCTTACTTGTTGCTACAAAATACTTTCCATCTCTCTCGATGTATCTATTTTGGATAAGCTTCTCAATCATATCTGCTCTAGTTGCAGGAGTACCAAGACCTGAAGATAGATTACTTTTTAAGCTCTTATCATCAACAAATCTTCCCGCATGCTCCATAGCAGAAAGAAGCGTTGCATCTGTATATCTTTCTGGTGGAGTTGTACTAGTCTTTTTAACCCTAATACTCTCTACAGTTACTTCATCCATCTCCTTAATAGATAATAAAGCTAAACCATCATCATCAGAAAGCGTAGAGATCGTAGCAGACTTAAGTCCACAGCTTTCACTTACACCTCTATATCCCTTTTGCTTTGGGACAACTATCCTTGCTTTAAAAATATCACCATCAACACTTATAGAAACTGTAGTTGTTTCATAAATGTAGTCCTTACCGAGAACCTCCAAAAATCTTAGAGCTATCAGCTGCCACAGCTTTCTCTCATTTTCACTAAGCTTTTCTACTCTTACCTTTTCTTCTGTAGGAATGATTGCATGGTGGTCACTTACTTCAGCTTCATCAACGAAACGTGGGTTATCAGAGATGAAACCATTCTCTAGGTATTCATCTACCTGTCTAGAGAAAATAGTATTTTCTAAGGCTTTAATTCTATCCTTTAATGTTGGAACTATATCTGGGGTAATACAGCTACTATCAGTTCTAGGATATGTAACAATCTTATGTACTTCATATAGACGCTGAAGAGTATCAAGTGTTTCTTTAGCAGAGAAACCAAGAGTAATATTTGCATCTCTCTGTAGCTCTGTTAAATCATAACCAACTGGAATATGTTCTCTTTTTTCTTCTCTTTCGACCTTTACAACCTTTCCAACCCTTCCCTTATAAAGACTGAGTTCTTCTGCTTTTTTCTCGTCATTGAATCTTATTGAATTTTCTTCAGGGTAATATGAAGCAGAAAAAAGCCCAAAAGAGGCACGACATGAATAATAAAAAGAACCGAGGAACTTTTCTATCTCTTCTTCTCTTCTAACTATTAAGGCAAGAGTCGGAGTCTGAACACGACCAGATGAAAGCTTTGCATCATAAAAAGTGGTGAGTGCTCTAGTAACATTCATACCTACATACCAATCAGCATTCGCTCTACACTCTGCAGCTGAATATAAATTGTCATAGAGTGATGATGGTTGAAGATTATTAAAACCATCCAAAATAGCTTTTTCTGTTTGAGAAGATATCCAAAGTCGTTCACATTTACCACTATACTGAGCAAGCTTTAAAATCCATCTAGCGACAAGCTCGCCTTCTCTTCCTGCGTCTGTTGCTATTACAACACTTTCAATATCATCTCTTTTTAATAACGACTCAATTACTTTAAATTGCTCTTCTGTATCACTTATAACAACCTGATCTAATTTTTCAGGTAGCATAGGTAGGTCTTTAAGAGACCATCTTTTATATCTTTCACTATAGTGTTGAGGCTCTGCAAGTTCAACTAGGTGTCCCAATGCCCATGTTACAATATACTTATCACCTTCAACAAATCCTTGTTCACGCTCAAAACACTTTAGCGTCTTTGCTATTTCTCTACCAACCGATGGCTTTTCTGCTATTACTAGTTTTTTCATAGTTTTTGATTTTAAAGAAAGAATACAAGAAAGTGAAGAAAAATAATAAAAGATAGAAAGCATGATAAAGAATCAAAAAGTATTATCTTAATTGACCGAATTCATCTTGTGTCCTATACTCAAAGTAATCTTTTATAGAGGAGAATACAATGGCTTATAAGATTACAGATTCTTGTGTTGCTTGTGGAACATGTGCTGGCGAATGCCCAGTATCTGCAATTTCAGAAGGAGATCCTATCTACGTTATCGACGAAGGCGCTTGTCTAGGTTGTGGAACATGTGCTTCTGTATGTCCACAGGAAGCTATCGTTGAAGACTAATCTAAGGATTAATCGTTTTATTTCTGCCTGATTGATCAGGCAGTTTTTTATAGTTCAATTTTTCTTGTCTTTATTTTATACTAAAAAAATATGGCATACGATGATTTAACAACAGTACTTTCTGTTACAGACATCAATAAATTGATTAAGAATACTCTTGATGAGTGTTTTTATCAAATTCTTGTTAAGGGCGAAATCTCTGGTTATAAAATATCGCAAACAGGCCATAGCTATTTTGACTTAAAAGATAGCTCCTCTTCCATCTCCTGTATATTATTCAACTCACTACGAACAAATGAAAGCTTCAAGGATGGTGACTTAGTCATTGCTGGCGGTAGAATATCAATCTATGAAAAGACAGGAAAGCTCTCCTTTATAGTTAATAGTATTAAAAAAGAAGGAGACGGAGAATTACAGCGTTTATATGAAAAAAAGAAGCAATATTACCAAAGTCTTGGTTGGTTTGATTTAGATAAAAAGAAAGAAATACCAAAAGACATAAAGAGAATTGGTGTTGTTACATCCAGCACAGGAGCAGTTTTTCATGATATTCTTAATGTAACAAGAAGAAGAGCTCCCAATGTAGACATTCTCCTCTTTCCTTGTGCTGTTCAAGGTAAAGGCGCAGAAGTAACAATTGCTTCTAGAATTAGACAGGCTAACAATTTTGATTCTGTTGATGTACTAATTGTTGGCAGAGGTGGTGGAAGTAAGGAAGATCTAATGCCATTTAATGAAGATGAAGTTATCACAGCTATCTACTCAAGTCATATTCCAATTATCAGTGCTTGTGGTCACGAAACGGACTGGACTATTGCAGACTATGTTGCAGATAAAAGAGCAGGAACTCCTTCAATTGCTGCAGAGATGGCTACAGAAGCTATATTTCGCAGAAGAGAAAGCTTTAAAACAAGTGTAGAAACAATGAATCTTTTAATGAAGAATAGAATTAATAAAATAAAGTCTATTCTTCCATCTAAGACGCTTCTTTCATCATATATCGAAACGAAGGTTGCTATATACAAAAGTAAGATAATAGAAAGTGAGAGACTATATTACCCTCTTTCTAAAAAGATAAGTGATTATTCTCTTAATCTCTCTATGACTGAAGATGAGATAATAAAATTGATGAAGGAGAGAATAGAGAAAGAAAAAACACATATTGAAAGAGAATTATCTTTTTTATCTTCTTTCCTTCCTGAAATAATCAATGATAAGAAAAAAAGTATAGAAGAGAACAAAAAAGAGTATTTCTACTCTTTATCAATGCACTTTGAAAAATGCAAACATCAGTTTAGCCAAACAAAAATACTATTAAAGGAGTTGTCTCCTCTTACTCTCCTTGATAGAGGCTTTGCTTATGTAACAAATAGAGAAGGAAAGGTTGTTAAAAATACTAATGATACAAAAGTAGGAGAAACACTTAATATTAGATTAAGCAATGGATATTTAAATAGTAAGGTAACGAATATAGGAGAAAACAATGAGCTTTGAAACAGATTTAAAAAGAATGGAAGAAATCACAGAATTATTAAAGAATCCTGAAACAGGATTAGAGGAGTCTGTTAAACTCTATGAAGAAGGAAATAAGCTTGCTCAAAAACTCTCTAAAACACTTTCCGACATTCAAAGAAAAATTGAAAAGGTGAATACGAGTGACGAAGACGAAATGGAAACTGTCCCTCTAACAGAAGATGGCTCAATTCCCTTTTAAACTAAATTTCAATTGTTAATGTACTATTCTTATATGGAAAGGAGATACTTATTGCTTCTAGCATTAATTTTTCATTCTCCTTTCCTCCGTATTGTAAATCACCAATTATTGGATATCCACTCCAAGATAAGTGACATCGAATTTGGTGTCTAAATCCCCTTGTTATTGTACATATAAAGCTATCTTCACTCTCTTTTTCTACAATTGTTTTATACTCTCTCGTGTCACTATTAAGAAGCGGACGAACAGAAGCCCCCTTCTTTCCGTAGCTACGGAAGGAAGATGTGATAATCATTTTTCTTGAATTAAAGGAATAAGGGAAAGGAGGAAATGAAGAGAGCTTATTGCTTTGTTTAGAAACAAGCGCTCTATATTTTTTTACTATTTTGTCTTCTTTCTGAAGCTTTGTTAAATAGTCATATGTTTCTTGGTTTCTACTAGCTAATACTATACCAGAGGTAGGAGTATCTAAACGATGAATAATTCCACCTTCCCAGTAATTAGGACCACCACACTCTAATACCTCTGGATATTCTCCAGCGATAAGAGATAGCAATGTTTCATTATTACTAGTTTTAAGTGGAACAGTGGGAAGACCTCCTTCTTTATAAAAAGCGAGGAGGTCATCGTTTGAAAAAAGAGGCTTAATTATCACGACGGCTATAGCTAAAAATTCTAATTAAATATAAAAGAATATTTATAAAATCCAAATAGAGCTCTAATGCACCAAGAATACTGATTTTATTCATTTCTTCCTTTGTCATATATGCACCACAATCTCTATTAAGTGCAATAATCTTCTGACTATCCCATGCTGTTAAAAGCGTAAAGACTAATACACCAACACAGCTAATAATCATATCTAGTCTTGAGGAACCAAGGAATAGGTTAACTAAAGAGACCCCAACCAAAGCTAGTAGTGACATACTAAGCCAGCCACCCCATCCTTTTATGCTTTTCTTTGTTAAAGCTCCATAAAGAGAAGCAAGAATAAATACAAAAGCAGCAACAAAGAATGAAAGGGCAAGAATATTTGTTCCAGCATAAATAACAAAAAGAGAAGAAAGAGTTATACCATTAATAGCAGAATAAGCAAAAAAGCAGGTAATAGCAGTTCCAGTTTTTAGTCTTTCAATTCTTCCAGAAAGAACAAATACAATAGCAAATTCAACAACAAAGAGTAGAAGCAAAACTAAAGAATTAGAAAAAAAGAAATTCAATAGTGCAACACTATTTGCTACAGCATATGCAACTATACCAGTTAGAGCTAGGCCTAGAGCCATCCACATATATACTTTCTTTAGAAAAAGATTTTCTCTTAATGAAACAGAACTCAAGATAGATTTATCGTCCATAAAAGTACTCCTAACACTTTAAATATAATTCCTTAAACCCAATAAGCCAAATCAGTTTTTAAAGGAATGAACTGGAGCAGGAACCCTGCCTCCACGAGAGATAAACTCTGCGTTAGAATAATTATTTACACTCATTATTGGAGCGTATCCAAGTAAACCTCCAAAGCTAGCTTCTTCACCTACTCCTTTTCCAATAACAGGTATTATTCTAACAGCTGTAGTTTTCTGATTAACCATACCTATAGCCATTTCATCTGCGATTATTCCCGATATAGTACTCTCTGTTGTGTCTCCAGAAATAGCAATCATATCGAGACCAACAGAGCAAACACATGTCATGGCTTCTAGTTTTTCAATTGTAATTGCCCCCTCTCTTGCTGCTTCAATCATCTCTCTATCTTCACTAACAGGAATAAAAGCACCAGAGAGCCCTCCAACATAGCTAGATGCCATAATACCACCCTTCTTTACTTGGTCGTTAAGAAGAGCTAAAGCTAGAGTTGTTCCAGGAGCTCCAACCTTTTCAAGCCCCATATTCTCTAATATTTCTGCTATTGAATCTCCAACTGCGGGAGTTGGTGCAAGTGATAGATCCACAATACCATATGGGATATTTAGTCTTTTGGATGCCTCTTGTGCTACAAGCTGACCTAGTCTTGTAACCTTAAATGCAGTCTTTTTTATTGTATCACAAAGGACACCAAAGCTTTCACCCTTCACCTTTTTAACAGCATTGTTAATAACGCCAGGACCAGAGACACCAACGTTAATAACACAATCAGCTTCCGTTACTCCATGAAAAGCACCAGCCATAAAAGGATTGTCATCAGGAGCATTACAAAAAACAACAAGCTTTGCACAGCCTATACTATCTCTTTCTTTTGTTAAATAAGCTGTTTCTTTTATTATTTTTCCCATCAATGCAACAGCATCCATATTTATGCCAGTCTTTGTAGAAGCTAGATTGATGGATGCACAAACATTATCAGTTGAAGAAAGAGCTAGAGGAATTGACTTTATAAGTGTCTCTTCTGCCTTTGTCATTCCTTTAGAAACAAGGGCAGAATAACCACCAAGGAAGTTAACTCCAACCTTTTTAGCAGCTTTATCTAGTGTTTTAGCTATTTTTACATAATCATCAATTGTTTTTGCACTACTTGCTCCGATAAGAGAGATAGGAGTAACTGAGATTCTCTTATTTACAATAGCTATTGCATACTCTTTCTCGATTTCATTACCAACCTTTACTAGGTCTTTAGCAAGAGTTGTAATCTTTTGATAGATATTATCACAAAGAGTGTCAAGGTTATCACTAATGCAATCAAGAAGAGAAATACCTAGAGTAATTGTTCTTACATCTAAGTTTTCTTTTTCTATCATTGTATTGGTTTCAATTACTTCATTTATATTAATCATATTCTTTGCATAGTTTCGAAGATATCTTCTCTTTGAAGCTTAATCATAACTCCAATTTCTTTTCCCAAATCCTCAAGTTCCTTACTTAGAACAAGAAAATCCTTTTCTGCTTTTTGAGTATCAACAATCATCATCATATTGAAAAAACCTGCAACAATGGACTGAGTAATGTCTTCAATATTAACGTTAGCAGAAGCAAGATACATAGTAACCTTAGCAATAATTCCAACCTGATCCTTGCCAACAACTGTAATAATAGATCTGTTCTTTGCCATAATTTCCTCTAATGTAGTTTAAACTATCTTTACATACCTTAAAAAGACCTTCTTTTATAATCTTTTTAAGTTTATACTTCAACTATGAATAAAAAAATAAAGAATGTTCTATTTTCATTGCTCTTAATATCCCTCTACGCATTACTAATTATCATAATATATGCTCTTTACGTTCTCTTTTCTTATTCAAGAATTCCAGATAACGTAGGCTTGGAAGTCTCTAATCAACAGACCGAACTAGTAGAAAGAGGAAAAACATATACAGCTCTCACATACAATATTGGCTTTGCTTCATACTCACCTTCTTATTCATTTTTCATGGATACTGCAATATTTAAGGATGGAAAAGAAAGCGTTGGTTACTATGGAAGAGGAATAAGTGAAGAGGATTGTTTAAATAACACAATTGGAATGGGAAGGATATTAAAAGAAATAAACTCCGATTTCATCCTTTTACAAGAAGTTGATACAGATGCTACACGTTCCTACCGCATTAACATGAAAAAGTATTATGAATCACTTCTTTCCTCTTATAATTCAGTATTTGCTTCAAATTTCCATTCTTCTTGGCTTAATCTTCCTCTTTATGACCCACATGGAATAGTTAATGCAGGTCTAAGTACTCTATCAAAATACAAAATAGAAGCTGCTACAAGATATAGCTATCCAGTTACTTCCTCTATAACTAAAGTTGCAGATCTTGATCGTTGTTTTTCTGTAGTTCGTTACAAAGTAGAAAATACAAAAGAGCTTGTAATCGTGAATAACCATATGTCTGCATATGACAAGGGTGGAGCTATAAGAAAGGAGCAATTAGAATTACTCTCCCTTTTTTTAATGGAAGAATACAAAAAAGGAAACTATGTAATAGTAGGAGGAGATTTCAATCACGCACTAGGTGAAGAGTACATATCATGTTTTCCATCAATGCAAGAAACTCCTGATTGGGTTAGTATCCTTAACAATGAAGATCTCCCTCTTCATTATTCAATAGTAAAACCAGAAAATGGCTTTTTAGTTCCTTCTGTCCGTTCTTGTGATACACCATACATAGTAGGTATCAATTATACAACAATAGTTGATGGCTTTATTATTTCAGATAACATAAAGGCAAAGAGCATCGTAATCGACACAAGCTTTGCCTACTCTGATCATCAACCAGTTCTATTATACTTCTCACTTAACTAAGTAATCTCTTTACCTTCTACCTTGTGGCATCTCTGGTGGATTCATTCCACCTGGAGGTGTCATCCCCTCAGGTATCGGCATAACGCTTTGTGGCATTTCTGGTGGCATCATACCCTCTGGCATTGGCATAGGGTTTTGCATCATCATCGTGCCCCTATTAAAGCCGCCATTCATAGTAAAAACATCACCATTTACAAAGTCCGTAATAGTATATGTTCCAATCTCACTGACAAAGGTAAAGGAAGAATCAAAAGAAAGACCATTAAAGCTAGAATTAGAAGCAATGTCATTAATCTCAACTACTCTATATTCTTCACCATCCTTAAAAGATGAAGAAAGAACTTCAACACAATTTTTTCCAACATAATTATTTGGAAGAGTAAACGAGAACAAAGTAGTATCTCCATCTAGAATAGCAAAAGAAGAAGAGGAAGAAAAAGAAAGTGAGTATGATGTAGTTTTTTCATTACGAGGAGTATTATTATTTGCTCCACCAAAGGAAACTACAGTTCCACCTGTAAATATGAAATTTGAATCATTGTCACAATCAAGACCAGTTTCTGGAACAAAACCACCAAGTGCAACAATTATACCACCATTAATAGCTAATTCTCCATTACTATCAATAGCGTCTGCTGCTCTTGAATATGAGTAAATATAGCCACCATTAATAATTATTTCCTTACCAGCGTTAAGACCATCATCTGTTGCTTCAACTTCAACAATACCACCATTTATAACTAACGAACCCTTCGCTTCAAGACCTTCAGGAGAAAGAGATTCTTCGTCACTTACTTCATATGGTATTCCTGTAGTTTTTACTCTTACTACTCCTCCATTAATTATTAAGTCTGGACTAGGATCATCCTCTATTGTCTCTGTTGTTGCATCTTCGCTTATTTTCCATCCAGCGCTCATTGCTTTTCCAACACTTTCGATATATAAATAGCCACCATTTATAATAATTTGGCCCATAGCATTTTCTTCTTCTACGCCATTAACCTTAAGACCCTTACTCTCTTCTCCATATACACTTCCTTGTGCATAAATACTGATATTACCACCATCCTGGATATATGCTCTATCGATAGAAAGAGCATTTCCTTCAGCTTCTGTATTAACTCTAACAACTAAATTACCGGAAATAATTCTTAAATATCCATCGCTCTTTATTGCGTGCTTTTTATTCCCCTCAACTAAAAGAGAGCCATCACCACTGAGTACAATATTACTCTTAGAAACAATAGCACCCTTCTTTTCATTTTCGATAGTATCGCTAATTTTTGAATTTCCTTTTAAAACCAAATCAACGCAGCCTTCTCCCTTAAGTGTTAGTGGAGAATTATTAATACAAGAAAGCTCAACGTTATTTAATACTAATGTGTAATCATAATCACTCTTAATTAAAATTGCTTTATCACTAATACCTGCTATTTCAAGCTCAATTGGCCTCTTTATTTCAATTGTAATAGCATCGTCTACTTTTGCTTTGTAGTATTCATTATCCAATTCTTCTATTTTAGACAAATCGAGAACACTACATTTTTCTCTATTCTCTCTTATGTAATTATCTAAGCCTTTACTATATTCCTCATAATTAAGAGTTGAAGAAAAACCAATTTCTTCTCCTAGTGTATTAAAGTGACTAAAATTCATTTCATTTCTAGGAGTAAAAAACTGTTCTCTTCTATCAAAAGAGTACTCCTCATTATCCTTTTGCTTAGTAGAACAAGAAGGAAAAAGAATAAGAATAGCAACAATCAATATTAAAAAATACTTCATTTTTATTACCTCAACTGGAATATACAGGACAAAGAATTTAAATAAAATGAGTAAAAAAACAAATAAAGAAAATCGTAACAAAACTTCACATTATTGATAATTGAAACTCACACAATTCTACAAAAGGGTAATTATTCTTCACACATTCTCAAAATCGATATCGTTATTACCCAATTCTACTGGGTGCATACGCAGCCAATATCGACACCGACAATATTTGGAACTACTTTGTCTACAATTGTCATTGTTGCTTCAATTGTACAACCTTTTCAAGTATGTACATCAGGCATGATTCGGATTTTAGAGCCTACAGAAAAATCATGGTCACACATTCTCCTAATCTGCTCAATAGCATTATCGCCTAGAATCTTTGCATAACAAATAGCAGTATTAAGTTTACCTTTGATTTCTATCATTAGCCCCTATTATTTCAATAATAGGACAAGAACTAGCTTATAGATTCCAAAAAGGACTAAAAAACTTATGATTATCTATTCTTATCATATTGGCCATAGTGACCATAACTACCATAGATTGAATCTTTAATTTTTACGCCATTAAGGATGAAACCTAAAACCTTTCCACCAATTTTTTCTATAGAATTAACTGCAAGCTTAATTAGCTTTTGAGTAGAATAACCACTTCGAACCACTAAAACGTAGCCATCGATATAATCCTTAAAAACTAAAGCATCTGAAACGACAGAAACAGGAGCGCTATCAATAAGGATGTAGTCATAATTCTTTTTCGCTTCTTCGATTAAGTGAGCCATTCTTTCTGAGCCAAGAAGCTCTGATGGATTAGGTGGATTCTTACCAGCAACAATAATATCTAAATAATCATCAACCCTCTGTACAACATTACTCAGCTTACATTCAGAAGATGATAGTATAGTAGATAATCCCTTTCTCTCTACTAAGTTCAAATCTCGAGTAATATGACTAGCTCGTAGATCTGAATCAATAACAAGAACCTTTTGCTTATTTTGAGAAAAAGTATATGCAAGATTGAGAGTTGTTGTTGTCTTACCAGCATGAGCGACAGATGATGTTATACAAATAACCTTACATCCATCATGTGGGCATACGAATTGAATATTAACCCTTAGTGTCTTATATGCTTCAATAACAGAAAAAGGTGAAGAATTATTTATCAAATTTAATATTTCATTTTTATCTATTTTATAATACTTTTCCATTCTTAATCGTCCTCATAATCGTCACTATCTTCTTCCGCTTCTTTAGCACTATTAAGCGTTACATTACTACTTTGAAGAGTAAAAGAAGGAATTGCTCCAATAATAGGAATATCTTTAAAGTTATCTGTTAAGTCTTCCTCTGTTCTAATACGAGTATCAAGAATGGAAAGAAGAGCAATTACACCACAAACAAGGACAAAGCCCAAAAATGCACCAATTAAAACATTCTTTTGCAAACTTGGACTAGAAGGCTCTGTCGCTATACGTGCTGTGTCGATTATCTCTACCGCACCCGCTTTTACAACACGAATAATCTGCTCTGGAAGGAAGAATAGAATTGCATCATTAATAAACTTAGCACTATATGGATCATTAGCTTTAACTACAATTTGAAATGATTCAGTATTATTGATAGAAGAAGCACTAATCATCTTCTTCAATCTTGTAGGTGTATATTCTTCAGAACCAAGATACTCAAAGCCACTTTGACCTTGGTATTGAGAAATAGTATCGCAAACTTGGCCTAAAACCGAATCTGATTCAAGTATTACAATATATGTGTTAACAAGAGTCTTTGATAAACTAATATCAGCAGTAGAAAGATTTTGGTTAGCTCCTGTTTGATTGTAGACATATAACTTAGATACTGCTTCGTACTCAGGCTCCACGAAAAAAACTGTATAGCAAATAGTTATGAGAGCAAAGACAATTGTAACAAGTATAATTAACCACCATTTTTGAAGTAAGGCTTTAAAGAGCTTCATTAAATCTATTTCTTGTTCCTGAACTTCTTCCATATTTTTCCCCAAAAATAAAGATAGAGACAATTATATAAAAGCTATAAGAACATGTCTACTTAAAGAAAATACGATAAAGCTATTGACCAAGGAAAAGAAAAAGTATATTGTTTTCTAGTCGCGGCAAGGTAGCTCAGTTGGTAGAGCAACCGGCTCATATCCGGTCGGTCACAGGTCCGAGTCCTGTCCTTGCTAAAAAGCCAGAGTTTGTTTTTCAAATTCTGGTTTTTTTATTTACCTTTTCATGAAAATAAAGCAAAAAATTTACTTAATTAATCAATATAACTACAATAATTACTGTTTTTATTGATTTTGCTTTACTTTTCTTTTTTACTTTGTTTATTATTGGAAAAAAAATAATGATAAGGGAGTTAAAATGAAGAAAAAACTTAGTTTCTCTGAGTATGTCTATGTAGCTAGTATGTTATTCGGGCTATTCTTTGGTGCCGGCAACTTAATTTTTCCTGTCCATATGGGACAGTTGGCTGGTAAAGCTGTAATTCCTGCTATTATTGGTTTTTGTGTTACAGGTGTTGGACTACCACTATTAGGTGTTGCAGCTCTTGGTAGTAGCCGTAGTAATGGCTTATATGATTTGGGGTTGAAAGTAAACAAAACTTTTGCTCTTCTTTTTACTTGTGCTTTATATCTTACGATTGGGCCTTTCTTTGCAATTCCTCGTTGTGCAACAACATCCTTTACAGTTGGAATTAGCCATATTCTCCCTACCAGTAGCAATGAAACATTATTTCTGCTTTTTTTCTCAACAGTTTTCTTTGCTCTTGCTCTCTATTTTTCTCTTTTTCCGGGAAAGATTCTTACATATGTAGGAAAAATCCTTAATCCTTGTTTTTTACTCTTTTTAGCTATACTTGTTATTGTTGCTCTTCTCAATCCATCTATTTCAATAAAAGATGTTCCTATTGATGTACAATACCAACAGAATCCATTCTTTAAAGGCTTCTTGGAAGGTTACAACACAATGGATGCTTTAGCTTCCCTTGCTTTTGGAATAGTTGTTGTCACTGTTATAAAAGGACTTGGAATTAATGACAGTGATGATGTAGCAAAAAATACTATTCTTTCTGGTGTTTTTAGCTGTGCTTTGATGGCTTTGATATATTTTGCAACAACAATAGTTGGTACACAGAGCAGAGGTCTATTTGAAGCAAGTGAAAATGGCGGAATAGCACTAGCTGAAATTGCTCATCACTACCTAGGTGGAGCAGGATTTATAGTTTTAGCACTTACTGTAACGCTAGCTTGCTTAAAAACTAGTATTGGTCTAATAACAAGCTGCGCAGAAACTTTCTCTACTCTTTTCAAAAAGGGTCCTAGCTATAAAGCATGGGTAATAATACTATCCTTCTTTTCTTTTGCTATATCAAATGTTGGTTTAAATAGCATTATTTCACTTTCACTACCAGTTTTGATGTTCCTATATCCAATAGCAATTACGTTAATTCTATTAGCTCTTTTTGAAAAATTCTTTAAAGGAAATAGGTTAGTTTATAACCTTGTAATAGGATTAACTCTATTTAGCTCATTGCATGACTTTTTATTTGCGCTTCCTTCTTCTATTAAGGATACCAAGCTTGTTTCCTTAATAATCACATTTTTAGGAAAAATATTGCCATTCTCTGATTTGGGACTTAGTTGGATCGCTCCTGCTGTTCTAGGCCTCGCAATAAGCCTACCAATTGTTCTAGTTAAAGGAAAGCTTGAAGAATAATTATTTAATCAGAGTATAAGAATCCCTCAAACATCTCGCCTCGTTCGCAGGCTTTACAAAAGATGCCAGAAGGGATTCTTTTTTTAATCAAAGAATTAATTATTGATGTTTCATTATTATTTTCAGAAACATGAATAAAGTAAACCTGGTCACCAAATTTTGAGCTATTCTTTGCTAGCTCTATTGCACTAGTATTACTTAAGTGTCCGTATTTTCCTTTTACTCTATCCTTTAACCATTTTGGATATATTCCACACTCTAACATATTCTCATCATAGTTCGATTCGATGAATTTAACGCGACTACTATAAGCATAATCAAAAGCAGAAGAAGGAACTTCACCTGTATCTGTAAGGAGAAAAAAATCTCCATCCTTTGTTTTAATATAATAGCCAGAAGAACCAGGTGAATCATGGAAGGTTTGAAAAGGAATAATAGTAAAGGAACCAACCTTCACTTCTTCATTCCATTCAAAATAGTGAGTCTTATCTTTCTCCATTTTTAATCTTTCCATCTCAGCTTTACCACTAAAGAAACAAGTTTTACTTACAAAAACAGGAAGTCCTGTTTTTCTTTGAAAGACACCCACTCCCTTTGCATGATCCGGATGGAGATGAGTAAGGAACATAGCAGAAAGAGAAGAGGAAGGGATTGAATGAAAGCTCATCTCTTCATTAAGTTTTTTATATGTAATACCACAATCAATAACAATTGATGTTTCTTCATCATAAAAAATATAACAATTACCGCAACTACCTGTTGTTAATACTACATAATGAACCATTTCTCTATTTTCCTTACACTTCAAGAAGTACTAGTAACCTTTTTACTTTCTTTTGTCTAGCAAGAAAAATTAAGAGAAAAAAGAAAGAAGAGAAAAATAATAAACCGATTCATTAAAGCTAGATTGACCATTATCGTAAAATAAAAGAAGATTTGATGATAAATATAGGAGAATTATTATGCAAGAAAGAATCAAATCACTTCTTATGAGAGACCCAAGTGACGAAATTGTTGTTGCTGAGGGTTGGGTAAGAACAAAAAGAGACAGCAAAAATGTATGTTTCTTAGAGCTAAATGACGGATCCTCTTTAAAAGGATTGCAACTTGTTATTGATAAGGAATCTTTTCTTAATAATAATCTCCTCGATTCTATATCAACTGGTGCTGCAGTCTCTGCTAAAGGTAAAATCGTTGAGTCTTTAGGCGGAAACCAAAAGGTAGAAATGAGCGTAGAGTCTTTGGAGCTTGTTGGACAATGCCCTAATGACTATCCACTCCAAAAGAAAAGACACACTGTTGAATTCTTAAGAGAACAAGCTTATTTAAGACCAAGAACTAACCTATTTGGTGCTGTAACAAGAGTAAGAAATACTATGGCCTTTGCAGTACATAAGTTCTTCCAGGACAATGGATTTATCTACGTTAACACTCCTCTTATTACAGCAAGTGACTGCGAAGGAGCTGGAGAGCAATTTCAAGTTACAACTCTTGATCTTGAAAACGTTCCTAAAAAAGAAGATGGCAGCGTTGATTATTCAAAGGACTTCTTTGGAAAAATTGCTAATTTAACTGTTTCAGGTCAGCTTGAAGGTGAAACATATGCTATGGCAATGAAAAATATCTATACCTTTGGTCCAACATTCCGTGCAGAGGAATCCAACACCTCTCGTCACTTAGCTGAATTTTGGATGATTGAACCAGAGATGGCATTCTGTGACCTTAATTGTGATATGGAAGTTGCTGAAAGCTTCTTGAAATATATCTTCTCAGCTGTTCTTGAAAAAAATAGTGAGGATATGGAATTCTTTGAAAAGTTTGTATTAAAAGGCTTAGTTGAAACGCTAGAAGGCGTAATCAATACTCCTTTTGAGCATATGACATACACTGAAGCAATTAACCATCTTACAAAGCACAATGATAAGTTTGAATTCCCTGTTGAGTGGGGTTCTGATATTGCCTCAGAGCATGAAAGATATTTAACAGAGGTTATAGCTAAGCGTCCTGTCATCGTTACTGACTATCCAAAGGAGATTAAATCATTCTATATGAAGCAGAATGATGATGGTAAGACAGTAAGAGGTATGGATATTCTTGCTCCAAGATTGGGTGAAATTATTGGAGGAAGTGAAAGAGAAGCAGATTATGAAAAATTAGAAAGAAGAATGAAAGAGCTAAATATGGATCCATCCTCTTATTGGTGGTACATGAATCTCCGTAAATATGGTTCTGCGCCTCACGCTGGTTTCGGTCTTGGCTTTGAAAGAGCTGTTAGATACGTTACTGGTGTTGAAAACATTAGAGATGTCATTCCTTATCCAAGAGCTGTTGGATATTGTGAATATTAATCCGGGGTGGCCTTATGCCACCTTTTTTATTCATCTAAAAGTGTCTTTGCTAAAGAAAAAACAGGTAGCTGACTAGAAGAAATAAGGCCTCTTTTTTCAACAATTCTTCTTTTTGTTCTAACTACCGTTCTAACACTAAGATTAAGGAATGAAGCAATCTCTTTATCACTTAAAGCATAAGAGAGAGGAAGGAATAAGCTCTCTTCTCTCTTTGATAGTGGACTTAGTTCATTCTCTATCCTAAAAGTACATTTAGCTTCAATAATATCAGATAATGAATAATTATCTCCTCTAACAAACTCAACAAAAGGAAAAAGTGAAGAGATTATATTTTCTTGATGCTTTTCACTAATAACTACAACCCTACTCTTTTCATTAAGCTTTCTAATCTCTTTAATATCAGAGATTAGAGAGAAAAGAAGGCTACTTCTAGTTATAAAAATATCACAAGAGAGTAACCTAGAAGGATACGAGATGTCATATACAGTATAGTAAGGAGAATTATTCTTGTAATAAAGCGGAGCATTTCTTACTACTATTCTTTTCTTCATACTCCTTAAACAATAATTCTTTAATTATTGTCATTCTTTATTCTTTTGTACTCTTCAATTAGAGCATCAAAAGATTGTGAAAAATGTAGTATATCTCGATCCTTCATACTTTTTGTTTTTTCACTCATTATTCCCCATTCTCTAAGTGTTGTATTTACGTTTCTTATTCCAAGTCTTTCTCTAATATTATCAGAGGTATATATATGTCCCCTATCATCTAATACTTTTAGTCCCTTCTCGCAGAGACGAAAAGAAAGAGGAACATCATGCGTAATCGCAAAAGAAGGAGTATGTGCTAATTCAACAATCCTATCATCTGCACTATTTTCCCCCTTTTCTACTACCTCATACTTAATATTACTCTTTATTTTTCTTAGTTCATTTTTTTCTAAAATATCTTTTTTATTCTCTCTTAATAGCGCTGTATGCCTTTCACTGGTGTTTCGAACCTCACTAATAACCCTATCTGAGATAAAGTAAGCTTCTTTTATATAATCATATTCTTTAATAATTCGTCTTAAAACTATATCTAATAATGCTTTAGGAAAAGAATCAGCATCAACATAAATATTAAACATATTTTTATTATAGAAAGAAAAGGTAATTATTAGAAGAAAGATATTTCTACCACTCATTTAGAATAGAATTATTCTCTACTTTTTTATACAATAAAAGTTAAGGAGAAAAACAATGGAAATTTCAAGTTTGCAGAAAGCTCGTTATGAATACCAGCCAAAGCTTCCAAGGATTCTCACAGCTGATATTAAAAAGATCAAAGCTGTTATGGGAGAAGCAACAACAAGTGCTTCTGACAGTGACAAAATTAAAGCACTTTTTCCTTCTACCTTTGGTCAAAGAGAAATACTCTTTACAGAAGGTGAAAGCACAGCAAAAGAAAATGCCATTAATGTTGGTGTTATTCTTTCTGGTGGACAGGCCCCAGGTGGTCACAATGTTATTTCAGGCTTATATGATGCATTAAAAAAAGCTAATAAGGAAAGCAATCTAATTGGCTTTTTAGGTGGTCCTAGTGGATTAACAGATGACAAAACTATCCTCTTTACAGATGAATATATTGCCGAGTATAGAAATACTGGCGGTTTTGATATAATTGGCTCTGGAAGAACTAAACTTGAAACCGTTGAACAGTTTGAGAAAGCAAAGGAAGTATGCTCAAAGCACAAAATCAACGCTATTGTCATTATTGGTGGAGACGACTCTAACACAAACGCCGCAGTATTAGCAGAATACTTTTCTTCTCATAGCGTTCCTGTACAGGTTATTGGTTGTCCTAAGACAATAGATGGAGACCTAAAAAATGAAGATATTGAAGCTTCCTTTGGCTTTGATACAGCAACAAAAACATATTCAGAGTTAATTGGAAACCTAGAGCGAGATGCTAATTCAGCTAAAAAGTATTGGCATTTTATTAAGGTAATGGGTCGCAGTGCTTCCCATATTGCTCTCGAATGTGCCCTTCAAACTCAGCCTAATATTTGTCTTATTTCTGAAGAAATTGAGAAAAAGAAGATGTCTCTCTCATCTATCGCTTCCTATATTGCTGATAGCGTAGAAAAAAGAGCAAATAATGGCATGAACTTTGGTATCTGTATTATTCCAGAAGGACTTGTTGAATTCGTTCCAGAAGTAAAAGCACTTATTTCCGAGATAAATGATCTTCTTGCTTCTCACGAAGAAGAGTTTAATAATGCAAAAACAAATGAAGATAAAATTTCCTTCATGAAAAAGTATCTTACACCTTCATCACTCTCTGTCTTCATGATTCTTCCAAGTGAAATTAGAATGCAGATGATGGCAGATCGTGATCCTCATGGTAACGTTCAGGTTTCAAAAATTGAATCTGAAAAGCTTATATCATCTATTGTTAGTGATGAACTAGAGAGAAGAAAAGAAAACGGAACATACAAAGGCAAATTCAACCCTCTTCATCATTTCTTTGGCTACGAAGGTCGTTGTGCTTTCCCTTCCAACTTCGATGCAGACTATTGCTATAGTCTTGGTTATAACGCATTTATGCTTATTTCTAATGGTTGCACAGGCTACCTTTCATCTATTAGAAATCTTTCTAAACCAAGTATCGATTGGATTGCAGGTGGTATGCCAATAACTAAGATGATGAATATTGAACGTCGTCATGGTCTTGATAAGCCTGTAATTAAGAAAGCACTAGTTGAATTAGAGGGAAAGCCATTTAAGTATTTTGAGTCTCAGAGAGAAAAATGGGCTGTTGAAACTTGCTATTCAATTCCTGGTGCAATTCAATACTATGGACCAAGTGAAGTTTGTGATGCAACAACAAAAACACTTTTCTTAGAAAAGAACTAAAGAATTGAGGCATGTAATCATGCCTCTTTTTTTATTAAGAACAAAGAGAAAAATCTTTATTTAAACAAAGATATAACTCAATTTTCTATTTTTAATTAATGAAGGAAGATAGTATACCTCAATAGATATAGTAAGCTTCATTCCATACTATTCTCATTAAAAAAAAGCTACACATAGCTTTAATGTGCAATAAAAAAGGTGATTAAAAAACCACCTTTAGATTCTATAAATTCTATCTTCACTCTTACTATCTTGTCTAAAGAAAACAGTAGTGAAACCAGTTATTGCAACAATAGTACTATTTGTTGCTTCCTCCAATTTACTTGAGATTTCTCTTATCTCATCCTTATTATTGGCAAATCTAACTTTAACAAGCTCGTGACAAGTTAAAGCAGCATCTAAAGCTTTAGCAACATTCTCAGTAAAACCATCCTTACCTACATATACAACAGGATCAAGCTGCTGTGCATGTGAGCGAAGGAAGGCTCTTTGATAACTCTTTAATTCCATAATTCAATTCTAATCAAAGTACTCTTTGTGTTCAAGCTAATAAATAAAAGTAAGAGAGAGAGCTCTCTCCTACTTTTAATCGATATCATACTTTTGCTTAACAGCAAAACGCTTTATTTTCTTTGTACTTGTCATCTCTAAAGCTTCATCTACAACAGTAACCATTGTTATTTTCTTGTAACTCTGAAGACTAGTATTTACTTCACTTATAATCTCATTAACTCTATCTTCTATTTTCTTAGCATCATTAGTATCTCTAAGAGATTTTGATGGGTATACAACAGCTCTTACACCTTCTACCTTTAAGCTCTTATCTATAAGATAGCCAATAATACAAATCTGTTCTATCTCATCATATAGCTGGAACTTATCTTCAATTTCCTCTGGGAAAACATTCTTTCCACCATCTGTTACGATGATAGATTTAGCTCTTCCTGTTAAATATAAGTACCCCTCTTTATCGATATGACCAACATCCCCAGTATTAAGCCACTTCTCTTCGTCCAGTATTTCCTTTGTTGCTTCTTCATTCTTATAGTACCCCTTCATTACTTGAGGTCCACGGATATAGATTAAACCATTACCTTCACTATCTGGAGAAACGATTTTACATTCTGTAGCAGCGATATACTTTCCAACGCTTTCTTCCTTGAAAGCATAAATTGGGTTTAGGTGTGTGATAGGGCTTGTTTCTGTTAAACCATAGCCTTGAACAAAATCAATACCTAACTCATTGAAGCCCTTGAAGGTTTCCTTTGGGAGTGGACCACCACCACAGATACATATTCTGTTAGTATCAAGAGAGACCTTCTTCAAAAGGAATTTAAACATCCTCTTTCCAACATTAAGGCCCAATCTTTTCTTTAAGAAACCAGAAATACTCATAAGACATCTAATCAAAGAGTATGTCAGTTTTCCTTTTTTCTTAACACCATTAATAATACCAGCATAGAGCTTATTAAAGAGCATAGGTACACCCAGAAACATTGTGACATGACCTTCTTTAAGCTCTCTTAGCATTTGAGTAACAACAAGTTTTTTTCCGAAAACAACATTAGCACCTTGGCTAAGGCTTTCTAAGAAAACAGCAAGCATTGTATATGCATGATGAATTGGAAGGATTGCATAGAAAACATCAGTTGCATATATATTCATGTTAGCCTGAGCATTAAAAATATCTGAAACGAGATTTTCATGTGTAAGCATAACACCCTTAGGGGTTCCAGTAGTACCACTAGTAAAAAGGATAGCTGCTAAATCTGAGCTTTCCGTAGTAAAGCCTTCTTTATATGGAGAGGATAAAGAGAGAACATTAGGGTATTCGCCACCATTCTCCAAAGAGGCATAGCCAAGCATTGGAAGAGACTGTGATACCTTTTTTAATCTATCATTATCACAAATTAAGACAACAGAATCTGAGAAAGCTGCAATCTTTATAAAGTCTTCATCATGAAGTGAATTGTCTAATGGTACAACAGTACAGCCACTATATAAGACTGCCATATAAGCAACAGCCCAAGAAACACTATTTTTACCACTAACAATAATTTTATCTCCCTTTTTAACACCTAGGGATAGAATCCAAGATTGAACTTCTTTTATTTTTTCTTCAGCTTCCTTGTATGTAAGTGTTAAATTAGATGGAGAGAATTCCTGCCAACATGGACGATTTGGAAAACGAAGCGTAGTAATAGTAAATAGCTGAGAAAGCGTAGGCCATTCAGAATCAAATATCTTACCTCTATAGTCATCAAGTACATTCCAAGGTGTAAAGTTATCTTTTGTTTTCATTTTATGTTCCCTTTTTTATATTGTCATTTTTCTACTTTTTGTAAAAATAAACATTAGTAATTTTGGTTTTTGGGCATGGTTGATGTTAACTATTCGCCTTATAGTTGTATTTTATAATACCTTTAAAGGTATTTTTTTATTAATAATGGCATAAAAGTGCTTATATAAGCCATTATTTAAAAATAATGCTTAATTTAAGATAAAAGCAAAAAAATATCCCAACAAGATAGATTGGGATAGAAAAAAGAATTATTTATCTTTAAAGAGTTTTACAACTTCAAATCTTTTTACCTTATTAGTACTTGTCATAGGTAGTGGACTATCTACAACAGTAATCATTGTAATCTTTTTATAGCTCTGTAGATTTCTATTAACTAAAGCAACAATCTCTTCCATTCTTTTTGTTACTTCATCCATGCTCTTTTCTTTAAGTAATACAGGAGAAGGATAAATAACTATTCTGATTCCTTCTGTTTTCATTTCCTTATTAATGACATAAGGAATGATACAAAGCTGATTAATCTCTTCAAAGAGCTGGAATTTATCTTCTATCTCTTCGGGGAAAACATTTTTTCCGCCTTCAGTTACAATAACAGACTTAGCTCTTCCCGTAAGATATAGATATCCATTTTTATCAATATGTCCTACGTCTCCAGTATTAAGCCATCCATCACTAGAAAGAACCTCTTTAGTTGCTTCTTCATTTTTGTAGTATCCAAGCATTACTTGTGGTCCCCTTACATATATAAGGCCATTACCATCTTCATCAGGATCAATAATTTTTTCTTCCATTCCTTCTAGTGGAATACCAACACTTTCCTCTATATATGCTTCTGCTGGATTTATATTAATAATAGGTGCAGTCTCTGTTAAACCATACCCCTGAACAAAGTTTAATCCAATTTCATTAAAGGCCTTAAATGTTGACGAGGGAAGAGGACCGGCTCCACTAATACACAGATCAACTTTATCAAGTGATACCTTCTTTAAAAGCAAATCAGAAAACATTTTTTTGCCAATATTAATATTAAAAGCCTTCTTACAAAATCCTGATAGGCCCATTAAAAAATGAATTAATGAGCTCTTAAGCTTTCCTTGCTTTTCAACGCCTTTCATTATACCAGATAAGAGTTTATTAAAAAGAATTGGAACTGCAATAAACTTAGTTACCCCTCCTTCCTTAAGCTCTTTTAGCATTATTGGAGTAATTAGCTTCTTTCCGAAAACACAGCTAGCACCAGTAAAGATTGTTTCCATAAATACTGCTGTCATTGTATAAGCATGATGAATTGGAAGAATAGCATAGAATACATCATGATCATAAACATCAAATAATCTTTGAGAATTCAAGGTTGAAGCAACAATAGATTTGTGACTAAGCATTACACCCTTAGGATTACCAGTTGTTCCACTAGTAAAGAGAATAGCAGCACATTCATCACAGCTAGCCTGTGGTAACTCACACTCCTTACCCTTTAGAGAAAGACAATACTGATATTTATCACTACTCTCTAAAGAAAATCTATTTTTAATAAAGGAAGAAGTGGGATCAACTAGATCAATCTTTTCATCATCCATAAATAATGCTTTAACATCACCAAATTCAAGTATTCTTGTCATTTCATCTGGATGAAGAGCGTAATCTAGTGGAACGATAATTGCGCCAGAGAATGTAATGGCTAAATATACAATAGCCCACTGAGGACTATTTTTTCCAGAAACAGCAACATGGTCACCCTTCTTGATTCCATTCTCAATAAGACAATATGCTATATTTCTAACTATTTCGTTAACTTCACTATAGGTAAAAACCTCTCTTTTCGGATGAAAGGATAAAAAACAATTATTAGAAGGAAAGCGAGAAAGAGATATTTCAAAGCCTTCTCTTATAGTTGGCCATTCGCCTTTATACATTTTGCCTTTATAACTGAAAAAATTATCGACATTAGTCTTGAAATACTTTTTTTTCAATGTAGCCATATAAAACCCTTTTTATTGACAAAATTTTCAACTTTGTAAAGTTAACAATAATATTTTGCCCCCTATAATTACTATTTGTCAACTAGTAGGTATTTTTAACCATACTATTTTTATCAAAAAACCATTATTATTAACCACATGTCATCTATTATTGATACGTTAGAAGCTTTTTTTTCAACAACGACTCCTTCATCATCTCCACTATTAAGAGAAAATAGAGTAGAGAGAATGGCTCTACTTTTAAAGCATTTAGGAAATCCTCAAGAATCGTTTAAGGCTATACATATTGCAGGAAGTAAAGGTAAGGGAACAACGGCATCTTTTCTTTCATTATTCTTATCACAAAAATATAAAACCGGACTATTTCTTTCTCCCCATGTTTACGATATAAGAGAGCGTTTTACTCTTTCTTCTCACTTTTTTAGTGACGAAGAATACCTCAATGCACTCTCTATTCTCTCGTCTTCTCTTTCATCCTTTAGCTTTCCCTCCTCTCTTGGGCCAAGAGACGCAACAACATTCGAGCTATATACTACCTTTGCTTTTCTTCTATTTAAGTTAACGGGATGTGAATATGCTGTAATTGAAACAGGAATGGGTGGAAGACTCGACGCAACAAATATTATTACTCCAATCGCTTCTGTTATTACGACAATAGAAATGGAGCACGTATCAATACTTGGAAATACTATTACTGAAATAGCAAAGGAAAAAAGTGGAATCATAAAAAAAGAGACTCCATCCTTTTTGTTAAAACAAGATAAAGAAGTTATAGATGTCTTTATTAATAAAGCTAAAGAGTTAAATTCTTCTCTAACTATTGTTGATCCCTCTTCAATAATGGAGGAAGTAAAAATAGAAGATGGAAACGTTCTATACAAAAAGCTAAGGATGAAAACTGAATTATCTAAAACAGATATTCGTCTTTTAGATGCTCTATACGCTTATACAATCCTTGATTCTCTACTTTTATTCGATTCTTCTCTTCTCTTCTCTTCGTCTTTTCTAAATCTTCCTGGAAGGATGGAAAAAAGAAAGCTAGAAAGAAATATTACTTTAATTCTTGATGGTTCCCACACTCCTCTATCCTCTTCTTTTTTAATAAAAACACTCATAAGTGAAGAAGAAGCACTTTCAACTTTGATTTTCTCTACTGCTCTCGATAAAGATTGGAAGAATATGGGAAAGGAGCTTTTCCCTCATTTTAAGCACATTATTGTTACTAGTACTGGCAAATGGAAAAAATCAGAGCCAGAGAAAATTTATTCTTTCTTTTCTTCTCTTTATCCTCTCTTAGATATTACAATTGAACTAGATCACAAAAAAGTAATTGAGAATGCTTTAGAAAAAACAAAGGACAACGAATCAATTGTTGCTTGTGGTTCTTTTTATCTACTATGTGAAATTGATAAAGCACTAAGGGACGAATAGATGTCAATTAACTGGAAAGAACTAGAATTAATACTAAGTGAAATGCCACTAAAGGATAGTTTTATTCAAAAGGTGACAGAGCACAATGTTCATTCTTTTACTCTATCTCTCTTTAATAAGGAAGAAAAAGCTTGGCTCATGTATACAGAAATAGCAACAGAGCATTCTAGAGTATGCATGACAGATAGAATAAGGAAAAAAAGCAAAACTAACCAGCGTTTCACTCAATATCTAAAGGCTCATATAGTTGGAAAAAAGATATGTAGTTTTCGTCAATTGCCTTTTGATAGAGCATTTATTTTGGATTTGAAAAGTAGCGAAGAAGAACTTCATATTCTCTTTCGTTTATACTCTGGTCCTGGTGCAAACATTATCATCTTTGATAATAACAACAGAATATTAGAGCTACTATATCGCAGACCACAACGTCATGAAAGTAAAGGAGAGACACTTCTTATTGAAGAAAGAGAAAATGAAGGAGAGAGAGTATTTACTGTTAGAGAATACAATGATTCTTCATTCAATCGTGCTATTGATAAAGAAGAGAGCAATAGCGATGAAAGTAAAAGAAGAGAGCTCTATATTAAACAAATTGAAGAAAAAAGAAATAGAGAGCTAGAAGAGATACGAGAGAGTATTCGAAAACAGAAAGAACGAGCAAAAAGTACTGAGTTTTATATAGAAATACAAAAAGCAGCAGATCTACTCTCTTCTTCTCTTTATTTAGTAAAAAAAGGTATGGATTCCATCACACTTCAGGATTGGGAAAATGGTGGAACAATTACAATTTCACTAGAAAAGAATTTAAGTGCACAAGAAAACCTAACTAAGCTTTATGAACGATATAAAAAAGATAAAACAACGCACGCTCTTGCATTAAATGAAATTGAGAAGAATGAAAAAAGACTAAAGGAAAGAGAGCTGTACTACTCTTTTCTCCTCTCAGAAGAAACAAATCTAGAAAGGTTGAGAAAAGAGATTGAAGTCTCTTCACTAGATAAAGGCAATCTAAAAGAACACAAATGTGGCATTCATCTTAAGAGTAATGGTTGGGATATAATAGTTGGAAGAAATGCAAAGGAAAACGAGAAAATTCTTCGTTTATATACTCGTGGCTCTGATTACTGGCTACATATCAGAGATTTCTCAGGTGGCTATGTAATTATTAAGTCTCAGCTCAATAAGACTGTTCCCCTTCCGGTATTACTTGATGCTGCAAATTTAGCAATACACTATTCTAAGGCAAGAAAAAATAACAAAGCAGATATCTTTTACACTCAAGTAAAGAACCTAAAGAGAATTAAAAATGGTAAAACCGGCCTAATTTTACCAATGCATGAAAAAAACTTGAGAGTTGAAATGGACGAAGAAAGACTAAAGCTTATACTTAATGGTAGGAAGGAAGACAACTATGGCGATTAAGTACCATGAAGGAATTATGTACCCAAAGGAAGAAGAAAAGCTTTCAAGCTTGATAGAGAAAAAAGATAAACAAGATGAAGCAAAAGTCTTAATTCTTCCACATTTTGAATTAAGTCTATCAGCATCTCTTATTAATCAGGGCTTTAGCCATATAAGCGAAAAAATAGAAAAAATAATAATACTTCTACCTCTTCACAACCACAGAATAAAAATGGATCAGGATTATTTCTTTTTTGAAGGAAAAGAAATGATAACAGAAAGAATGTTTAAGATAGGGCTAAAAGAAGCAGAATACTATAGAGAAGAAGAGAGTAGCAGTGAGCTTTATATTCCATTTATAGAAAAGCTAACTAATTCTAAATACGCTATTATCTACACAGATATTACAAATAGCAAAGAAAGCAAGGAATTTTCCTCCTTTCTAAAAAAGATATTAGATACTAAAACTCTTCTAATAATCTCCACAAATCTTTCAGATAATTGTGCAACAATTGAAGAGATGAAAGAAAAAGAAGAGAGAGCCATTAATGCACTAAAAGAAGAAAAGCCTATCCTTGATTTAATCAATAAACACCAAATTTTTCTTTGTGGTGGAGGTATCATCGATAGTGTTAATAGAGTAATTAAAGGACCTTGGATTTTTGAAAAAAAAGAGGAAAGAGAATGTAGAACTTCTCATGCCCTCTTATGGAAATGAAAATGGAAGAGTTTAAAAGAATAGTAATTGGAAATAATAGCTATAATGCTTTAAGATTTGGACCTGATGAATATAGTATTCCTCAGCACATAATGCAAAATACAAGACAGGACGGCATAAGGATTACAGATAATGATATCTATCCCTTCCCATGGCTAGGAATAACAAAAGATACGACAGGTCAATACATTCTTTTTCCAGATACTGAACTAGAAAGTATTACAACTCTTTCTACAAAATATCGCTCTAAGAGTCTTTCTCTAATAAGGAAAATAGCACTAGGCCTACAAACAAGAAATAAAGCCTTCTTAGATTTAGAAAATGGCATTTTCCCTCTATATAGAATATATATAGAAGGAGGAAATAATATAGTTCTTCTTCCTCCTGATTGCGCTAATATAATTTCTCTTTCTCGTACAACAGATGAAAAAGATAAAGACATTAGATACCTTGTTAAACCAGATACAGAAAAAGGCTTTACTCTAATAAT
Source organism: uncultured Spirochaetaceae bacterium (assembly GCA_964563815.1). Lineage (GTDB taxonomy): Bacteria > Spirochaetota > Spirochaetia > Sphaerochaetales > Sphaerochaetaceae > Ornithospirochaeta. The sequence continues at coordinate 79,578 of CAZLYD010000002.1, read as the reverse complement.
GGAGATGGCTGAGCTATTATACTATTCAATAAGTGGTGTATTTCCATATGAAAAGCGAGAAGTTAGAGAATCTGGATTTAAAGAAATACCACTTCAAATTTACGATAATAATATTGAAACAGAGCTATTGTCTTTTATAACAAAACTTTTAAATATGAAAGTAAGTAGTCAACGTAAAATATGTGGTAACAGGGAGTGCCAAAATAATTTAAGCTACTTTCTTAATTTATCTCAAAGCATTAATTATTCCTACCCAAATAGGAAGGAAAGTGACAGAGTATATGATGTGACAAATAGTGAAAACTCCACTCTATATAATTCACTATTTAGAAAGAAAGAAAAGAAGGCTGCTTTCTTATCCTTTCTAAGGCACAAAGGCGTGACGATATTTGTAATAGCCTTCGTTTCATCAATCTTTCTATACCTTGTTGGTAACTATCTTTATCAAACATTCAAGCCACCAGTAACAAAAGATTTAACACCTGTCGGAATAATAGAACACTTAATTGATTGCCAAAACGAACTAGACGCATCAAACCTTGATGAGGGCTTTAAAAAGAGTAGTGCTCAGTCATATGACGTAACAACACTCTACGTTCTTTCCCAAACAAGGAAGGCATATGAATCAATTACACCAGTTACAAGTGCTCCAACCTGGATTGAAAATGGGAGAGAGCCAATCGACAAGGATTCAATTATTTATGGTGCTATCATTAGCGATATAATCGATAAAGGAAATGAAGAGTATAAAGCAAAATTAATTTGGTATACTCCATATGCCATAAATGAAATTGATGAAGAAACTTACGAAGAAAAAGAGAATAAATTCAGATTATTTATCTATTCTATCGACGAAGATTTCACCTTTGTTTGGAACAAAAGGGGTTGGTGGGAATGCTCTTCTTCTGTACTAAGTAATGAAAAGCTAGAAGAAGTAATATATGTTGATTATAAATAAATAGATAATGTGTTCTCTACTTCCTCCTTAATGGAGGTAGTATCCTCTGCTTCGAACCATTTTACTTTTTCAAATGACTTAAAAAAGGTCATTTGTCTTTTAGCATACTTAATTGAAGCATTAACAATTCTCTCTTTTAAAAGCGAAATTGAGTACTCACCACTCTCGAGTGCTTCAAACCATTCCTTGTACCCGATTGCCTGCATACTAGGCCACTCTTTTTTTGCTCCAAGGCTCAACAACATAGAAATTTCTTCTCTAGCACCCATATCAAACATAATATCAACCCTATTCTTTATTCTCGTTTTGAGTTCTTCAAAGGGTCTATAGAGTCCAATATAAACAAAATCAATATCAGTGCGAGGAAGAGAAGAAAGAGTAAAGGATGAAAGAGGAAGCTTCACCTGATAGTATACCTCTAAGGCTCGTGATATACGATATATATCATTTTCATTTATACGAGCGTATGAAAGTGGATCAACTCTCTCTAATTCCTTTCTTGCCCAAGACGTGCCATTTTCTTCTATTAGTTTCTTTACCTTTTCTCTTATAACAGGATCTGAAGCAGGCGCTTCACTTTTACCATAACAAAGTTGCTTAAAGTAATATGCTGTTCCGCCACTTAAAAGAGGAACCCTTCCTCTTTCATTTATTTCTTCTATCAGTCGTTCTGCTTCATTACAGAAATCCCCGGAAGTAAACTGCTCCCAGGGTTCTCTAATATCAACTAAATGATGGGGAATTAGTTCTTGTGTTCTTTTATCTGGCTTTGCAGAAGAAATATCTAGTCCCTTATAAACTTGAACAGAATCAGCATTAATAATCTCACAATTTTTTGAAAAGAGAGATAGTGTTAAATCTGTTTTTCCAACAGCTGTAGGACCAAAAAGAACAATAGCTTTGTTTCTCTTAATTTGACTTTTCTCCGCCTTCGTAAGCAATTTCATCATTAAGAGCACGTTCCAAGACTACAGAAACAATTTTGTTTCCTTCTTTCTCAATTTCGTCTCTCTTATCTGTGGAGCTATAAATGGCTGCTTCCTTGATGGCTACACAAGTCATTTCATATACGTTAGTTTCTTTATCAATTAGTTTATCAAGTGGAATACTCAAGGCCAAAATCTCCTATTTTTAAACAGTCCTTTAATAATAAGAAAAAAGAAGAATTGGTGCAATAGCTATACACTTTCTTTCTCTTTTTCCATACACTCTGGGCAGATTCCCTCAAAGACAGTTCTATGACGCAATACAGCAAAACCAGTATTTTTTCCTGCTGCTTCATCTTTATCTTTTTCATAATCAAGCTGAACATCTTCAACCTTCTCACATTTAGTGCAGATTATGTGATAATGAAAATCTGTTCTTAAATCAAATCTATCTGGGCCAGCACCTGGTACCTTAATATGATTAACAAGACCAAGTCGTGTTAACTCATTAAGATTTCTATATACAGTTCCTTTACTTACCTTTCCATCAATCTTTCTAACATCTGTATAGATAGAATCTGCAGTAGGATGATCAAGGTGGCTTCTAACTGTTTTTAAAACCAAGGCTTTTTGTTTTGTTTCCCTTCTTACTATATTCTTATTATCCTTATTGCTCATTTTCTATCCTTATTAGTAGTAATTACTATTTATAAATTAATTGAGGCTACTTTATCAAGGATTTTTTTTACAATTTCTTCTGGAGTGAGATTATCTGTATTAATAACTAAATCTGCAACTTCTTCTGGTTTAGAATTATCAATACCATAAACTATTTTATATCTATTGCTATCCTTTGAATCTCTGCCAACAGTTTCATTGTATCGATCTTGGTAACTACCACCTTCTCTTTTCTGTATTCTCTTTGCTCTATTTTCTGCACTAGCTGTCAAATATACTTTTAAATCTGCTTTTTTCAGCATCCAAATTGCTAAGCGAGAAGCAAGGATACAATCCTCTTTTTCCATGGCCATTTCAACTTGTCTTCTATCAAGCTCTCTATCTATATCGTAATCATCTTCAGCCATTTTACAAAAATCCCAAAAATCAATACCACGCTCATCTGCCATCTGTCTAAAGGTAAAATTAACCATAGGATAACCAAGCTTTTTACTTAGAAGTGTAGAAACAGTTGTGTTTCCGCAGCCACTTTTACTTGAAATAGCAATTCTCACTCTACATTCCTCACTTGTTCTCTTATATCTTCTAATGCATCCTTCATTTTTACAACCTCTAGATTGATTTCAACCATCTGACTCTTGCTACTTGTTGTATTAATCTCTCTATTCATCTCTTGGCAAAGAAAATCTATCTCTTTTCCAACAGCTTCTTCTGTATTAAGTAAAGCATTGAATCTATCAATATGTGTTCTAAGGCGTGAACATTCTTCATTAATTGAATACTTAACAAGTAAAGCAGCAACTTCACTTAAGAAACGAGGGTCATCGCTTCCTTTTTCCCCCAAAAGAGCATCATATTTTTCTAAAAGCACTGACTTGAAGTATTCCTCCATTTTCTCTCGTCTCGAGAGAATAACAGACAATGAGCTATCAAACTTACTAATCAGCTTCTCTAAATCCTTCTTTGTTGCTTCCCCCTCTCTCTTCTTTGCTTCCCTAAGAGAAGAAAGTGCCATTTCTAGAGCAGAAGTTAGGCCAAAGGAATAAAGAGAAGCATCAGTAGTTGAATCAGAAGAAATAACTCCATCAAGCTGAGCATAATTGAAGGAGGTAGGAGATGATGAAGCTGTTATCCTTTCAATTATATCAAAAGCATTTTTATATTCTCTCACTAGATTTTCATCAACGCTTATTGAAAGAAAGCTCTTGAGAGTCTTAAGTCTAACACTTACATCAATATGCCCTCTTCTACATACATTCTTTATTTCTTTATCTATATATTCCTCATAGCTAGAAAGAAGCGGATTAATTGAATGAGAAATATCTAAAAAGCGATTGTTATAGCTCTTTATTTCAACATCTATTAAATATTCTGGACACCTATATTCGCCGTGTCCATAGCCTGTCATACTTAGCACCTATGCCTCACTTTTTGTATTATCTATCGTAATTACTTCTCTTTCACTTTCTTTTTGAATACTTTCAATAACTCTTGAAGCTTCTAAAGCATCATAACAAAGAGAATAACCTGTAAGTGTTCTTCCAAGTGGAGAAAAAACAATTCTATCTAAAGAAGAAAGAAATTCTTTTAAGCCTTCTTCTCCATTTTTCAGACATATAACAAGATAAAAAGAGCTAGATAAAGCATTCGCCCAAGAAGATGGATTTAAAACCATATCAAGCCCCGGATGGATAACTGCAATTTTATCTCTTATTTTTTCCTTATTCTCTCTTGCTTCTCCAAAAGAAGAAAAAGAAAAAACTTCTCCATTAAAAAAAGAAAAAGAGGGTGCACAGAAGCGCATCCTCAACTCTTGTTTCAAGGTAGAATTTATTTTTTTAAAAAACAAACTCATGGAAAACTTACTTACCAAGCTTAGCGTTGCACTCTTTGCAAACCTTTACCTTAGCTCCATCAATTTCCCTTTCATAAAGGCACTTAACTGCAGTTCTCTTACAGACTGGGCATTCGCCTCTACCATTGTTGAACTGATCTCTAATGCCACTTCCTCTATGTGCTTTGGACATGTCGTACTCCTTAAAAAAAGTGTTAATTAACCTAGTTAGCATAGTCGAAATAGAAGATTATGGCAATAGTTGACCTTCTAGGAACTACACTAAAAATACAAATGTAAAATTCTTGGTTTTGTTGAAAATAGATTAGTTAAGCTATACATTTAAAATGAAAAATATTTAAGGAGTCTTTTTTTCATGAATTTAAAAAGATTTTTTCTAGTTTTAACAGTAATCTGTATTTCTATTTTGCCACTAATGGCTACAGGCGCAAAAGAAGAACTCGAAAGAGAAAATACTATTACACAGAAGATTGAAGAGGTTGCTGTTCCTCTTGTAGAAGAAGTAGTAGTTAACCCATCTCCTGTTTTTGCAGTAATTGATAAAAACGATATGTATTCAGCATTCAATTATGCTTATTCATATAATATGGTTTCTACTCTACTTAGTCAGGGTGTATCTATTAATGGTGCATATTGGCTAAAGGGTATCGACGATGGTATGGCATTCTTAGATGGTAACTTTTTAATTAGTACAGCAGATATGGAAACAGCTGTAGATGAATATATTACATCCTTCTATAATGCTGGCTTAAAGGAAGGCGTTGGCGAGTTTGCTACACAGGAAACCCTTGACAACCTCACTACTCCATCCTCTCTTCTTGATAAGTTCTCATATTCATACTCTGTAATGTACACAGTACAGCTCTACTATATGAATGGTCTCGATATTATGGCACCAGAATTTAAGCAAGGCGCTGCAGAGGCTTTATATAATACAGACCCAAGAAGCTTAAACGATGACGAAGTATATAGTGCTATTGAAACATACGCAAACTTCCTTGATGAAGAATACGAAGCATATTTGGCGGAGGTAAGCGAAGCTAACCTTGCTAAAGCTGAAGAATTCTTAGCACAAAACAAAGCTAATGAAGGTGTCGTAGTTCTTGAAAGTGGTAACCTCCTTGAAATAACGAGCGAAGACGAGGTGCTCGGAGCTACTCCTACTACAGCAGATTCTGTAGTTGTTGATTACGACCTATTCTTACTTGATGGAACACAGGTTGATACAGGAACAGATGTTACATTCTCACTTTCTTCCCTTATCCCAGGCTTTGTTGAGGGCGTCACAAACATGAAGATTGGACAGGAAGCTTATATCTATATTCACCCTGATTATGGTTATGGTAATACAGATATGGGTGCAATTCCTCCTCAGTCATTACTTGTTTTCCGTGTATATCTCAAGGGAATTGAAAACGCAGCAAATTAAATAATATATCTTTCTTTTATAGGGGCTGTTGCACAAGAAGCATTAATTGTGTGTGTAATAGCTCCTTTTTATGTTTTATTATTCAACAATAACTTATGCCGTTTTAATAAAAAACACTCTATTATTCGTTGAATGAAAAAAACGCAACTCTTCACCTACCTAACGGTAACATAAATTAGCACGAAAAACAGACAAAAAATTAATGATTACATAAAAGTGTCTTCTTTTCTCCTTATTAACAAAAGCATTATAATCGACTATGATTTTCAAAGTATTTGGAGAAGAAAAATGAAAGATAAAGCTAAGGGTTTTTTTGCAGAATTTAAAAAATTTATAATTAGAGGAAATGTCATAGACATGGCTATCGGTGTTGTAATAGGTGCCTCCTTTACTTCTATCGTTAATTCCGTTGTTCAAGATATAATTAATCCACTTATCGGACTATTAGTTGGAAAAATTGATTTTAAAGATCTAAGACTTGTTCTTATAAAAGCAACAGAAGAAAATGGTGAGGTTGCTATTCGTTATGGCCAATTAATACAGAATATCCTCCAATTTCTCATTACTGCTTTCGTTCTTTTCATTATTGTTAAATCAATAAATAAGATTAAAGAAAGAAGAGAAGCAGAAGAAAAAGCAAAGAAAAAGGTAGAAGAGAAAAAAGAGGAAGTAAAAGTTGAGAGTAAAGAAACTATCCTTCTAACAGAGATTAGAGATTTATTAAAAAATAAGGCTTAATAAAAAAACCACACTTATATTATCCTCCTTTGTGCTAAACTAAGGAGGATATTTTATAGAGGTTGTTATGAATAGATTTGTTCTCTTTTTTTCATTTTTATTAGTTTTACTTCTCTTTTCTTGTTCAACAACAGAAAATAGCTTTATTGAAAGTAATATTGAAGCAATAGACAAAGAAAGTGCAATTAGTGAAATACTCCTGCCTTCTTCTGTCGAGAATAATATAGATACAGAAATAAAAGAGGAAGAAAAGAAGGAAGAAGTAGCACAAGAAGAGACAATAATAGAAAAGGAAGATCAAATAGAAGCTCCTGAAGAAAAACCAATTAATAAGGAAGAAGAAGTAATAATTGAAGGTTCTATAGCTATAAAAGAAGAAATTGAGGAAGTAATAATAGAGGAAGAGCCAGAAGAAGAAATAATATCGTTAGAAAATGAAAAGAAAACATTGCTTTCACTCTTTGATAAAAGTGATCTCTTCTCTTCCTTTAGTTACTCATTTGCACTAAGAGAAACAGACGAATTAATACTAACTAATATCGGCTTTGTACCTTCCTATTATGCATTAGGACTTTATGATGCTTTCTTAGACTACAACTCTCCACGTTTCATTCCTCTAGTAGAGATGCAAAGCTTTATTAATGAATATGTTATTGCATTCTATGAAGAAGAGATTGTTATAGAAAAAGGAGAAATGCCAGAGTATCTTGAGGACATTACTTCTCTACCTATTCCTTCAGAAAGAGCCTCTCTTTTTTCATATATCTACGGATTTATGGTAATGAGAGATTTAATGAGTGAAGAAATAGATATTGAAATAGTTCCATTTATTTATGGCTCTTTGTCTTCTTTTTACTCTTCTACTCGTCTATTTACTCCATCTGAAATCGAAGGTGCAATAAATAATTACATTTCTTATTTAAACCAAGAGTATTATCTTTCTTTAGAAAAACAAAGCTCTGAAAATGAAGACAAAGCTAAAGAATTCTTCGAAAGAAATAAAAGTGAAGAAGGAATAATCATTTTAGAGAATGGAGTTCAAATGCTCATTATCGGAGAAGATGAGAGCTTAGGTAATTATCCAACTCAATATGACAGAGTAGTTATGGACTATAATGTATATCTACTTGAATATGAAACAGAAGAATTAGAAATAATAGACGCTGACTACTATAAAGAAGTGAGTGTTATAGAGCTAGATAATGGTATTCAAAGTGCAGTCACTCATACAAGAGTTGGACAGGCTGTAAGAGCATTCATTCCGCTTCTTCTTGATACAAGCTATCAAGAAGATAACAGAATAGTAATCTATGATTTTGCTCTTCACTCAATTCTTTAATTAAAGAATAAAGCGAACAGTTTTAAAAGCAACAGTATCCAAATAAGAAAGCCCACGTTTAACTATACTCTCTCCCTGGTAAAGAAGAAAAGTACCGGGAGAGAGATGAAAAACAGAACCATCTACATTAACTAATTCATCGCCTTCTAGGCAAATCTCCAAGACTAGCTTTCCTTTTTGCGCTTCTGAAAAAAAACCAGCAGGAGAAGATAGATGAGCAGAAACTATATATTTAGTATCATCATCTATATTGTACTCACCTACTTCATCATCGTAAGGCTTAGAATGATCCATTACGTTAATAATGGAAGACATGTGTGGAATAATACGCGAATAGTTTTCAAGTTTAGTTAAAGTATCAAAAATAATCATATTCAATTCATAAATTGGTTTTCATTAAGAATAGTAAAAACAACACCAATAGATGCAGTTATACTATATGAGAATCCAGAAGAAGAAAAAAGAGTAGAAGCATCCTTGAGTGCTCTTGCATCAAGAGCGAAATAAAACCCATCGTAACGCTCTAAGAGAGAGATAGAGAATGATAAAAGCTTCTCTTTAATTGAAAAGTAGTCATCTCCACCCTTATTCTTCAACAAGGTATATGCTCTATATTCAAAGCCAGCAAATCCACCTAGTGAGATATACCTATCACTATCGATAAGATGGATATAGCTAAGGCCAGCAGAAAGAAGGAGAAGATTATCAGTAGAAAAAGAATAAATATTATCCCAGCTATTATTATAATAGGAATAAGTATCTCCATTTATTCCTCGTCCAGTTATAAAGCCATAACCAGCACTTAGCTTAATGCCAAGTCCGAAGGATGCAAATGGAATATATGTAAGAGAAAGAGATGGAGTGAGATTAGAAATAAACTCTAATTCTTTTTCATCAGTATTATATACCATTGAATCATAATAGCGATTAGAAAGGCCTTCATCTCTCAATATATTATCCTCTTCCTCACTTGGATACATTCTTCCCCAATCTAAATTACATCCTAAAAAGAATTGAGGGCGAGCAAAAAGAGAGAAGGAAAAAATAACAAACAAAAGAATTACTACTAAAAGCTTTTTCATCTTCGTTTATCTCCTATTTTATATCCAAGAGCAAAAATAGCTTTTGTGGCCAAAGAGGAATAGCTTTCATCAATAACATCACTATCACTACCTATCTTAAAGGCAGAAGCAGAGGTATTAATAGAGAAAGAAACAAATAGATAGTCATATAGAAAATAGTCTACTCTTGGTTCAATAGATAAGCCAAAGGCTACTCCACTTTTGAAATAATCTAATGTAGCTAGATAAGCTCTAAGAGCAAAAGAAACATCAAAATAGAAAGAAGGAACAAATCTAACGACAGGGCCAAAGGAAAGAAAGAGGGAAAGATTATTGTTCTTTACACTCTCTTTAATTCCATTAGTATACTTACTACTCAAAATAGGATAGGAAATATCAAAGGATAAAGATAATCCAATATTAGTCTTTGTATCATTTTTATAAAAATCAGATGATAGAGAAAGACCAGGATAAAGTGAAGTAGTACCATTGGCATTACTTCTAACAGGAAGAGAATATATTCCTTCATTAATTAAGCCAAAAGAAGCACCAAAACGATAGTAAGTGGATATTCTATCTGTCTCTTCAAGCTCTGGAAGATATATAGCAAATAGAGAAGAAAGCGTAATTAAAATAAGTGTTATAAATATTAGTATCTTTTTCATAATCCCAACTTCGCTCCTATGCTCCATTTAAAACCCTTATCGTAGACGTAGGATGATGAGTAGACGTAACCAGCACTCGCATAGAAATAAAGAGTATCAAAGAGGTTAAATGTAGCTTCAAGCCCTATGCTTCCATTAAGCAAAGCATTAGTAAAACTAGTATTAGCAACACGACCAAAGGAGAATGCTATATCTGAAAATATAGTGAAAAGAGGATACACATCTTCTAGTATCTGTGGCCCCAATAAAACAAGCTTAGTCTTATTTGCTATCAAATACTCTGTATTAGCTATGTGAGTATTCCACATATCATATTCTAAAGCATACTGTGGTATATATTTTCCCCATACACCTCTAAGATGAAGCTCAGTTTCAAAATTGAGACTGAACATATCCAGCACCTCACTATCCTTTTTTATTGAAAACTGCTTTACTTCTAATAAATTTAAGCTAAGTCCACCATTAGCCTTAATAGCAAAGTAAGAGGAACCCATGCTATCATGAAGAGGGAAAAAGGAAGGAAGATAATGTAGTGATAAATCACCCCATATTCCATTCTTCTTCATTCTTGTCTCCTCAGCGTAATTAAATGAGATTTCAGCCATTAAGCCAGTATGTGTTAGCTGTCTATATCCAGAATTAATACCTCTTACGCCCCTTAACTCTCTTACTTTATCAAAACTAGTATAGCGAGGAGTAAAATCAGAGTTATAGAAAGTTGACTCTTCCTCCCCCTCTTTTGTCATATAACCAATTCTTTCGTATGCACCCTCAAAGTTAGCTTCTATACCAAAACGAATACGAAGAATATCTGAGTCTAAATAATTAACCTTAAAGAGTGCTTGATTAAGGTCCAAAACCATATAGATATATTGAACTTGATAGCTATTTGCACCCTCACTAGAATATTGAGATTTATCTAAATATTCTCCAGTATCCGGATTCTGTATTAACGCTCTATGCTTTAAGCCAGTATTAAAGGTTAGAGAAAGACTTAGTGGATAGGAAGGTAATATTTCAATAATTTCTGTTGAATAATTAAGCTTTCCAGAAATAGGGAAAAAGGAGCCTGAAAAACGAGCATCTGTATCAAGATCAAAGACACTATGAGAAAAAGAAACAGAGAAGGAAGAAAAAAGAATTACAAATAACAATAAAGAAATAATTAAAAGTCTTTTTTTCATATAAACCTCCCCCTATAAGATAAATGAAAATGCTACTTCACCACTTCCTCTCCAGCCAGTTGTTGTATCAAAAGCAGCGAGTAGGTAGTAAGAAGTACTATAAGAAAAACGCATAAAACCAAACATAGATAGTGTGAAAGAAGAAGCAAAGCGAGAGGAATATGAAATACCCATTACACTATTCGTCCTCTCATTCTGAACACCACCAAAATACAAAGTATTATATAAAGAAAAAGAAAGTACGATAGCTGTTCCAGAATCAATCACTTCCGGTCCATTTATCTGTAAGGTTGTTGTATCTGAAAGATAGCCCCTCATTCTGTAGGAGTTAATCTTATTCTGTGGAGAAATATCACCAAAAGTATAAGAGAGGGTATTATAGTGGTAAAAACCAATTTGTAGCCATCGAAGATTAGATTGCTGCTTTTTATTCACGAGCCTTTTATATTGATAGACGGTAGAAGAAAGTCTGTAATAATCAGACAAGGTAATACCACCATTAGAAATATTATTCAGTAGCCATTTAGGGCCCAATTCCCCAGAAAGTGAAATATAAAAAGCATCAAAGCCATCAATTATGTAGTTTTTTGTAAAAGACAGCGTAATATAATTTGTAAGATTCGTTCTCTCTCCATAGTACCATGGATAAGCATATACTTTATCTTTATCTAAGAACTTTTTGTTACCAAAGCTATCTACAAAAGTAAAAGAATTTGGTTTTGATGCGTTCTCTAATCCTTCTTGAGGATAAGAAAAACGAGAAGAGAAAGAAAATGAATATGTTAAGAGGTCGATAGGTTGACTTAAAGTAAAAGTGAAGCTTGCTGTTGGATTGAAGTACTCTCTCGTACCATATAGTGAAGAAATACTACTCTTCCAATATGGAGTACCATTCTCTAAATCATATTGGTTGTACTCTGTGACATAAGAGAGAGAATAATCAAAATTAAGACTAATATTAGCCTTCTCTTCTCCTTCAATTAAACCAACCTTACCTTTTTTTTGAACTTCAAAGGAAATTGGAAGCATTCCTCTAGCTAAATTCATGGGTGCTGTTCCTACAGCACCAGGAGAGGATGTAAAAAGAGGATCGGCAAAGATACCAAAGGTGAAAAAAGAAATATATAGAAGAAAAAGCAACAAGTGCTTTTTTATTTCATCAAACATGAGCATATTTTGTATTATCATTTTTTTATTATTTAAAAACAATCTCAAAATTATACTCTTCTCGCTTTTTAAACCTTTAAACCATCTATATATACACTGTGTATATTATATTCCTTATCAAAAATAACAAAATCAGCTCTTTTGCCCTTTTCTATAGAGCCTATCTCATTATCCATTTTAATAAGACGAGCTGGATTAAGCGAAGTAACATGAAAAACCTCAGGAAGCGTTAAATCTGTTAGAGTAGCTAATGTTTTAATAATTCTTATACCTGTTGCTATAGAACCAGCAAAGCAGGATCTATCTTCTAAAAGTGCAACACCATCTTCTATTACAACAGGTGTTCCATTATTTTTAGGACCAAGTATTGATTTACCAGAGGTAAAACCAGCACCCCTCATACTATCGGAGATAGCAATAATATTATTTAGATTCTTAAGCTTAAAAATGAATTTCAATAAAGAGGCTGGTAGATGACAACCATCAGAAATAAGCTCAACAGTAAGAGAATCAAAAAAGAGCCCCGCTTCAGTAGCACCTAATACCTTCCATGAACCCTTTTTAATCATACTAGACATAGCTGAATAATAATGAGTAAGCATTGTCATACCATTTTCTACAGCTCTTTCTATTGTCTCAAAATCTGCCTTTGTATGGCCACCTGAAACGATTATGCCTAGCGAAGAAATATCTTTAATAAAAGACATTGCTCCATCTAGCTCTGGTGCCACAGACCACCTTAAAATATTACCATCGCTATTATCTAAAATCTTATTGTAATGTGCTTTTTCAGGATTACGTATATATCTAGGATCTTGAGCCCCCTTACTTTCCATATTGAAATAAGGACCCTCCAAATGTGAGCCAGGAATTCTACATTCGCCTTTTTTTCTATTTCTTTTATAAGAAGATAGGTTTTTAAGAAAAGAGAATAATTCTTCGTCTGAGGAAGTGAGAGTTGTAGCTAAGCATGTTGTAGTACCAAAGCGAGCTAAAGACTTTCCAGCTAAATAAATATCACTCTCTTCTCCATCCATAAAATCATATCCACCAGAACCATGAACATGTAAATCCACAACACCTGGAGCAAGATATTCACCATTTAGGACAATGTCACTATCTCTCTCAATTCCTTCTCTTACGTCTAGGATTAATCCATTCTCAATAACAATAGTAGAATTATTTAGAACTCTATCCTCTAAGACTATATTAACGTTTGTAATCTTCATTTTATCCCAGCTTACATATGACCTATTAACTAAAAGTAAGACTAGTCTTAAGCCAATACATCTTCAGTACAAATAACAGTAACATCCTTATGAAGAGAAAGAAGAGTTGCTGGACACATTGTATCAATAACATTACTTAGCATTCTTTTAACTGCTTCTTTTTTTTCTTTTCCACTAGCAAGTATTAATATTTTCTTTGCACTTAATATTGTTCCGATACCCATTGTTAGAGCCAATTTTGGAACTTCATCTATAGAAGAGAAGAAACGACTATTAGCAAGAATAGTATCCTCTGTTAAATCTGTTTTGTGAGTTTTAGGATATAAAAAGGATGAAGGCTCATTAAAACCAATGTGACCATTTCTTCCAATACCAAGTAACTGTAAATCAGCACTTCCCAGATTCTCTAACATTTTTTCATAATCTAAGCATTCCTTTTCTGGATCTAATGCTTCACCGGAAGGAACATGAGTATTCTCTTTATTAATATCGACATTGTCAAAAAGATTATGATTCATAAAGTATCTATAGCTTTGGTCATTATCACTTTTTATTGGATAGTACTCATCAAGGTTTACACTCTTTACTTCTTTAAAAGAGATTTCACCTCTTTCATACATATTACAAAGCTCTTTATATGTTCCAACAGGAGTACTTCCTGTTGCTAAGCCTAAAATACAGTTTGGCTTACTAATAATCAAATCTTTAATAATTAAAGCTGCCTTCAAACTCATTTCTTGATAATCTTTACAAACAATAAGTTTCATCTCTTTCTCCTTAGTCCTTCTTACAATTATATGCAACTTTTACATAAAACCTGTAGATTTTTTTTCAAGAAATCAAAAAAAGAAAGCATATTGACAAAAAGTACGAAATCGGACTTAATAGTTAAGGTACGAAATCGGACTTAATATGAGTAGTATTCTATCTTCAGAAATTTTAAGGCAATTTAATATAAACAGTTGGGAATTAGATTCTCTATATCATGAAATAGGCTTAATGTTTAATCTTAACGACAGTGAGCTTAATATTTTATATCTTCTTTCGTATTATGGGGGCTCTTCCCCTCTTCGTGATATCTGTCGCTATGCAGGAAAGAGTAAACAGACAATTAACTCTGCACTGCGAAAAATGGAAAAAGAAGGACTACTTTACCTAGAAAAAAGTAACGGCAACAACAAAACTATCTTTCTTACAGAAAAAGGAAAGGAAAGAGCACAGAATAGTGTTGATCTTTTGATAAAAGCAGAGGATGAAATATTAAAGAGTATAGAACCAGAGCTCTGCTTATCTTTTATAAAAGCATTAGGCATCTTTAAAGAAAGCTTAAAAGAAAAAAAGAAATTCTTTAATTCTTCTGATTTTTTTGATCCACCGGATGAAGAGAAAAATAGCAATATCTAATTTTTTATCATCTGGAGTCAATATGCAAATCAACATATCGGATAATTTTAACTATAAAAAACTACTTACTTTTACTTTTCCATCTATCATTATGATGATATTTACTTCTCTTTATATCATCGTCGATGGATTCTTCGTATCTAATTTTGCAGGTAAGACTAGTCTTGCTGCAGTCAACTTTGCTTACCCTGTTGTAATGGTTCTTGGTAGCCTTGGTTTTATGTTCGGAACAGGTGGAAGTGCTCTAATTTCAAAATATATGGGAGAAGGAAGAGATGCTGAAGCAAATAATACATTCTCTCTAGTTATTCTTACAGGAGTCGGACTTGGTATTTTTCTAGCTATAATTGGCTTTGCTTTAATGGAGAAGATAGCCATTATTATGGGAGCAAGAGGAGAATTATTAACAGAGACTGTAATATACGGAAGAGTTCTTCTTACAACACTTCCTTTTTACATTCTTCAATATGAATTCCAATGCTTATGTGTAACTGCTGGAAAACCTAAAATGGGCTTAGTTGTTACAGTATTGGCTGGTTTAACAAATATTGTTTTTGATTACTTATTAATCGCTGTTGTTCCTTGGGGTATCTTTGGAGGTGCTGTCGCTACTTCCCTCTCACAGGTCGTAGGAGGTGCTATTCCTCTTATCTTCTTTTTAAGAAAGAATGATTCGCCTCTTAGAATAAGAAAACCTAAAATGAAAATTAAGGACTTAACTAAAACATGCTCAAATGGCTCTAGTGAATTTATGAGTAATGTTTCTTCCTCTATTATTAGTACGCTATATAATTACCAATTGCTGAAGCTTGGTGGAGAAAATGGTATTGCTGCATATGGAGTAATAATGTATATAGCTCTATTCTTCCAGGCAATCTTTATTGGTTACTCGGTAGGTGTTGCACCAATTATTGGATACAACTACGGCAAGAATGATAGAGTTGAGCTTAAAAGTGTAATAAAAAAGAGCTTTACAATAGTCTTGATTTTCTCAATTCTTATGCTTTTCTTATCACAAATCTTAGCATCTCCTCTTTCATATATCTTTGTTAGCTATGATAAAGAGCTAATGAGCTTTACAACTCATGCTTTTAAAATCTTTGCTTACTCATTCCTTTTCTGCGGTTTTAGTATCTTTGCATCCTCTATGTTTACAGCACTCAACAATGGAGTGATATCTGCTCTAATATCATTTTGCAGATCACTATTATTCCAAAGTGTTTTAGTCATAACTGTTCCACTAATATTGGGGCTAGAAGGAATATGGGATGCTAACGTAATTGCTGAAGCCTTAGCTTTCATTTTCTCCTTCTCTTTTGTTCTAGCAAAGAGAAAGAAATACGGATATTAAAAGATAAGGGGATGATTTTTATCATCCCTTTTTCCTTATTCATCGTATCCATTAGGATTATTCTTTTGCCAATTCCAAGAATCACGGCACATATCAAACAAGTTAAGCTCTGCTTTCCATCCTAATTCTTTATATGCTTTTTCTGCATTAGCGAAAATAGAGGGAACATCACCTTCTCGCCTTTTCTCCACTACATATGGAATCTTAATACCATTAGCTAATTCAAAAGTCTTTATTATATCTAAAACAGAATATCCAACACCTGTTCCAAGGTTATAAATACTAACACCTTTGTTTTCCTCTATAGCTTTTAATGCTTTTACATGTCCCTTAGCTAAATCTACTACATGTATATAGTCTCTTACTCCTGTTCCATCTGGAGTATCATAATCATCACCAAATACTGAAAGATGATCTATTTTCTTAACTGCAACCTGTGTAATGAAGGGCATTAGGTTATTTGGTCTTCCCTTAGGATACTCACCAATTGTTCCACTCTTATGTGCCCCAATAGGATTAAAATACCTTAGTAGTACTACATTCCATGGTTTTTCGACCTTATTCTTAATATCTGCAGTATAGAGATCTGTTAATATCTCTTCCAGCATACTCTTTGTCTGACCATATGGATTAGTACATTTTCCTTTTGGACAATCTTCACTAATAGGAATCTCTTTAGGATTACCATAGACTGTTGCAGAAGATGAAAAGATAATGTTCTTTACTCCATGCTTTCTCATTTCATCAACTAAAACTAGAGTCCCATATATATTGTTTTCATAGTATTCCCATGGCTTGAGAACAGATTCTCCAACAGCCTTTAAGCCTGCAAAATGAATACATGCATCAAACTTGTTTTCATCAAAGACCTTTCCGAGCTTCTCTCTATCTCTAATATCAACCTGGTAAAAAGGAATCCTTTTCCCTACGATTTTTTCTAATCGTGGTAAAACATTTATACTTGAATTTTCTAGATTATCTACAATAACGACACTGTGCCCACTATTAATTAACTCAATAGCAGTATGGGAGCCAATATATCCAGTTCCACCTGTAATTAAAATATTCATTGCCTTACTCCTTTATAATAGCCAAGCTCTCTCATCTTCTCGACGATAATTTCAACACTTTTTTCAGCCTTTTTCAAAGAAGAAGCCTCGCTCATTACTCTAATAACAGGTTCAGTTCCACTCTTTCTTACGAGGACTCTACCATCACCAGATAGCGCACCTTCTACTTTTTTGATAGTCTCTTTTAGTTCATTATCGTTTAGAACCATTTCTTTATCACTTACTATCACATTAACAAGAACCTGTGGATAGTCAACAAAATCTTCACATAATTCAAGTAATGTTTTACCCTTTTCAACCATTATCTGACTTAGTACTAAAGAAGTAAGAATACCATCACCTGTGTTAAGGAGTTTTGAAAAAATAATATGCCCCGATTGTTCTCCACCTATTTCGCTATTATGTTCAAGCATATATTCGTGGACAAATCTATCACCAACATCAGTTTGTACAACTCTTATAGCCTTCTTCTCTAATGCTTTTATTAGCCCCATATTAGACATAACAGTTGCAACAACTTCACCTGTCTCTAATTCTCCTTTCTCTTTTAAGTACTGAGCATAGATATATAATATCTTATCCCCATTAATGATGGCTCCTGTTTTATCTACAGCTATGCATCTATCTCCGTCTCCGTCATATGCAAAGCCAGCGCAATAATTACCACCTTTCACCTTTTCTATAAGTTTTTTTATATGGGTTGAACCAGCCTCCTTATTAATATTTGTACCATCAGGAGCATTATTTATTACATCACATTTAGCACCTAGTCTTTTAAATACAGTTGGAGCAAGCATATAAGAAGAACCATTAGCTGTATCAAGAAGAACAGAAAGAGAAGAAAGAGAAGTTGAGACTACTTGAGATAAGAAGCCTGAATAGATAATCCTAGCATCTAGATAATCTATCACCTTTCCTATTCTTTCTTTTGTTGCTAAAGGAATGTCTTCCTCGTCTTCACTTCTATCCATATATTCTTCAACGGATGACAAAAATTTGTCGTCCATTTTTTCACCCAAAGAAGAAAAAAGCTTTATTCCATTTTCAAAATATGGATTATGGGAAGCACTAATCATAATACCGCAATCGAAGAACTGAGTTCGAGTAATGAATGAGACACTTGGTGTTGTTGTTACGTGCATATTATAAGCATCACAGCCACTTGCTGCGATCCCTGATAGAAGAGCATATTCAAGCATATAGCAGCTCAATCTCGTATCCTTTCCAACAAGTATCTTCGCTTGATGTGGCCCTCTATTATGAGAATAGAACCAACCTAAATATCTTCCTATTCTATATGCATGATTAAATGTCAATTCAACATTTGCTTCACCTCTAAAGCCATCTGTACCAAAATATTTAGGCATTATCTATCCTCCCTTTTTACAATACTATTAGCGCTTTTATATATAGAATAAGAAGGAACAATTCCTCTAACACTTTGTCCGGGATATATAATGCAATTTCTTCCTATTATAGTTCCTGGATTAAGGACTGTATTACATCCTATCTCACTGTAATCACCGATGAATGCACCAACTTTTTTTCTCTTTGTTTCGACCCTTGAGCCATCATAATCCTTAATTGTAACAAGTGTTTTGTCTGACTTAACGTTGCTAGTTAAGCTTCCTGCACCCATATGGGCCTTATAACCAAGAATAGAGTCCCCACAATAGTTAAAGTGTGGAACTTGAACAGAATCAGAGATTATTACATTCTTAAGCTCTACAGAGTTACCAATAACACATCCTTTTCCAATTAATACAGAGCCTCTAATAAAGGCAGAATGCCTTATCTCTGTTCCTTCTCCAATTATTGTAGGCCCCGCTATAAAAGCAGAAGGAGCAACTATAGCGCTTTTATGAATCCAAACATTTTCCTTTACTTCTAAATAGTCTTCTCCTATTTTTTCACCAAGAGACAAAATTAAATCCTTTATTCCATCTAAGGCTTCATAAGGATAGGTGAAGGAAAAAAGATATGAACTAGCTAATGAATGATTTACCTCATATAGTTCCTTTGTCGTATACATTTTATCATTTCTCCAAATAAAACTTACTATAGGCTAAATCATGTAATTTAAAATTTTCAATATTTTTTAAGTGAACTTTTACGTAATGTTGATACTTTTTTGAAGCTTTTTTAATTATCAGTCATAAGTCTAATTATTGTAGAATCAGTTTCCTTCATTCCTTCTCGAGCTAGAGAAGAAATGTTATTAATTGTATTTTCAACACCTTTGACGATAATGCCTTCTCCACCATGAAATTCCGATCCAGCTTTCACCATCTCGAGTCCAAGAAGAGCCGCATCTAAGGCTATTGCTATCTTTGCTGCACAGCTAGCCTTTGCTCCATCA
The DNA here is from genome assembly GCA_964563815.1 of uncultured Spirochaetaceae bacterium. GTDB lineage: Bacteria > Spirochaetota > Spirochaetia > Sphaerochaetales > Sphaerochaetaceae > Ornithospirochaeta. The sequence goes on along the minus strand of CAZLYD010000002.1, from coordinate 60,165 downwards.
CAAATCATACCACTAGCAATAGCTAGTCCATTAGCTACAGTATGTGATATTTCATCTTCTCTTCCACCATAGAGATAACAGATACCTGAGGCAGCTCCAATTGAAGCAGTGGTAGCACCGCAATAGGCAGATAAACAGCCTATTCCTCTCTTTAAATGTATAGCAACAAGATTAGATACACTAAGAGCTCTAATTAATTCTTCCTTAGTGCTATTTTTTTCTTTTGCATATTCAATTAGTGGAAGAGAAACAGTTAAACCTTGGTTACCAGAACCAGAATTAATAATAACAGGTCTATTAGAACCATTCATTCTCGCATCCGATGCAGCAGCAGGATACGCTTTAGCTTTTGTTCTTACACACATGGGAGAGGAAGAGAGAATGATAGCTCCAATATTTGCTCCGGCTTTATTTCTTAGCCCTTCTTCTGCTATCTCTTGGTTATATTTTATCTGCCTCTCAATAGTCTCCTCAATGTCACCAATATTAACTGTATTAGCAAATTCAACTATACCCTTAATTGATAATTCGCTCTCCTTTTGTTCCTTCTCTTCCCTATAATCCTTATTGATAGAAAGCTGACCATTTTTTCCAAGTTTTATAACATTAGTGTGCTTACCTGCTATTTCGCAAATCGACCTTTCCTTATCATTTGACATCTCAATGATTATTGAAAAAAGATAATCTCGTTCACTTTTTTTAACTGAAATATCTAGAGTATTTGAGAGTTCCTTTATCTGTGGAATATCGTCTTCCTTTATAAAAGAAAGCACTTCAAGCTTTGCTTCGGGGTGAGAGGAGACAATACCAGCTATAGCAGCCTTCTCTATTCCCTTCTCTCCTCCGGTATTAGGAACAATTACACTTTTTGCATTCTTAATTATATTAGCACTAGCCGATATGCTTACTCTCTTAGGCATTTCATCGAGAAGAGAGAAAGCAAGAGAAGAAGCATATGCTATACTAATTGGCTCTGTGCACCCAAATGATGGTATTAATTCTTCCTTTAATATCTCTACATATCTATTATAAAGTGTGTTTTCCATTGTTTTATTTTCTTTCGCTTTTCCAAAGAGAGCAATAGATTTCTTTTGTTCTAATATTAGGAGTAAAGTGGTTGAATAAAAAAGAAGAGAGTGAGAACATCAACATATGTCTAAAAGAAGTGCTATCGATTTTACAAAAGGCAATCTCAAAAAAGAGATTATTTTTTTTGCTATGCCCCTCTTTCTTGGAAACCTTTTCCAGCAGCTATACAATGCTGCAGATTCCCTGATTGTAGGCAACACTCTAGGTGCACAGGCTCTTGCAAGTGTATCATCTTCAGGTTCTCTTATTTTCATGATGACTGGCTTCTTTAATGGATTAGCAACAGGAGCAGGAGTTGTTATTTCAAAATATATAGGAGCTAAGGAGTATGACAAAGTAAAAAAAGCAATTCATACAGATATTGCCTTTGGCCTTGTTAGTGGTCTCATTCTTACTATCTTTGGAATATTATTTACTCCAATAATACTAAGGTGGATGAAAACTCCCGTAGACATAATGAGTGGTAGTGTTACTTACTTCCGAATTTACTCAATAGGAATAATATTCTGCGTAATGTACAACATTACAATGGGTATAATGAATGCAACAGGAGATTCAACTCATCCTCTTGAATACCTTATTATTTCAAGTATTACAAATATTATTCTTGACCTATTTTTCATTAAAGTCCTACATACTGGCGTCGGTGGAGCTGCTCTAGCAACTACAATTGGTCAAGCACTATCCTTCTTCTTATCTATTAGGCGTTTAATAAAGAGTAATGACATCTATAAGGTAAATGTTAAGGAAATCGCTTTCGACATTCCACTATTAAAGGAGATTATAAGATACGGTCTTCCATCTGGTATTCAAAACTCAGTTATCGCTATAGCAAACCTTGTTGTGCAATCTAATATTAACACCTTCTCATCTACTGCCGTTGCTGGTAGTGGTTCGTATGCGAAAATTGAAGGCTTTGCTTTTATCCCAATTACTTCATTTTCGATGGCTCTATCTACCTCCGTCAGCCAAAATTTAGGAGCAAAAAACTACTCTAGAGCTAAAGAAAGTGCAAAATTCGGAATAGTAACATGTCTTTTACTTGCAGAAATAATTGGAGTCATTGTCTTCGTTTTCTCTCCATTTTTAATTAGCTTGTTTAACTCTGACCCAAGTGTAGTTCAAATAGGCGTTAAGCAAAGTCATATAGAGTCTTTATTCTTCTTCCTTCTTGCACTCTCTCATGCTATCTCTGGAGTCCTTAGAGGAGCAGGAAAAGCAAAGATTCCAATGATTGTAATGCTATCAGTCTGGTGTCTTTTACGAGTAACCTACATAACTATTGCGCTTTCTATATCTCACACAATCGACCTAGTATATGTTGCTTATCCTCTAACTTGGTCTATTTCTTCTATTATATTTGTTATCTATTTAAAGAAATCTAATTGGATACACGGTTTAGATAATGAGATATGGGGTAAAAGATAAGAGCTTTCTTTTGAAAGCTCTTATCTTCATTTTCTATTCTTTTCTTCTATATACTCTCTAACTTCTTTAGCACTTCCTCTAAATACGATACTGTCCATACCAACTACCCGAGCAGAAGCACAATTAATTGGTAGATCATCTACAAATAAGCATTCTTCAGCCTTAAGAGAGTAACGAGAAAGAAGAATTTCGTAAAATTCAGGAAGAGGCTTTAGAGTCTTTTCTTCTCCAGATAAAACAATTCCATCAAAATACTGACTAGAAGGAATACGATTAAAATACTTTGCTGTAGTCTTACTAGTATTTGAAAGTAAATATATTCCGTATCCCTTCTCTTTGAGTTCCCTTATTAGACTCTCCATTCCTTCAATTGGAATTATCATATCATACCACCATAGTATTTTATGGATATGCTCCCAGTATTCCTTTGGAACTCTCTTTTGAAAGACCTTTTCTAATTCTTCTTCTGTAACTAAGCCCCAATCAAGCATTGGCCACTCAAGAGATGTAAATACTTCTCTATTTAAAACTTCCCTTTCCTTTTCATCTGTTATGCCAAAATAATCCATAACAATAGGGCCTCTCCATGAGATAAGGACATTACCCATATCAAAAATAATGTTTTTAATCATGTTTTCTCCGAAATCTTATAATATACGTCTATCCTTTTTAAGAGAATAGCATTTAAGAAAAAGAAGAAATCTTGTTTTCCTGTTCTTCTTTTTTTCTTACTGTGTTAAAACAAAGAAATGAAAGTATTAGTCATTAATCCTGGTTCAACCTCTACTAAAGTAAGCTTATTTGAAGACGAGAAGGAGCTCTTTACTCGTTCCTTTAAGCATGATGCCCCGCTTCTACTATCATACAAGACAGTAAACGATCAGGTGCAAATGCGCTTAGATACTATTCTCTCTGCCCTTAGCGAGAATGGATACAAAATTGAAGACTGCGATGCAATAATTGGAAGAGGAGGAAGTGCCCACACTCAATCCTCCTATCTTACTATTGTAGACGAAGCACTCTACCATGATACTTTTAACGAGGTTGGAGGTTCGGATCATCCAGCAAAGCTTGGAGTAATGTGTGCCTATGTACTATCTAAAGAATATAATATACCTTCCTTCACTATTAATCCGACAAATATGGATGAGCTAATTGATGAAGCTCGTATCACAGGAATAAAGGGATTATATAGACACGCACAATCCCATGCCTTAAACCAAAAAGCTATCTGTGCTCTTCATAGAAAGAAATATAACATTCCCATTTCTCAGTCTTCCTTTATTTGTGCTCATATCGATGGCGGAATTACAGTTGCTGCCCATAAAAACGGAAGGATGATTGACTGCAATGAGGGCGCTGGAGGAGACGGACCATTTACTCCAACTAGAATTGGTTCGATTCCTGTTTTGGCTATTTGCAGATACCTAGAGAAGGGACACACAATACAAGATTTAAAATCACTCTGTTCTCGCTCTGGTGGCTTCGTCTCTCACTTTGGAACAAACGACACAGATAAAATACTTAGCTTAGTTAAAGAAGGCGACGAGAGAGCTAAGCTAGTCTTTAATAGCATGCTTTACCAAACAGCAAAAGCAATTGGCGAAATGGCTGTAGTGTTAAATGGTAAGGTTGATGCTATTCTTCTCACTGGTGGCTTAGTAAGAAAGGAAGAGGTTGTAGAATACCTTACTTCTCATTGCTCCTTTATCGCTCCTATCTATTCATATCCAGGAGAAGTTGAAATGGAAGCAATGAGTAGTGCAGTTTTTGACTATTATAAAGGAAAGATAAAGGCAATAAAGTACACAGGAAAGGATGTTTTTTCTTCTTTTCCTTTTGACGACGTAGTCTATTAATTAGAAGGAAAGATTACTTATAACTGGATACGCTTTTCTTACACTCTTACTTAAAGCTAAGCCAAGAATGGCGCCTATTGCACTTTGCGCTATATTCATTGGAACTTCGACTAAAGCAGTAGCAAAGCCATAGATAAAAAAGGACGAAAGAAGAAAGTATCCACCACTAACTACCAAAATTCCAACAAAGGAGCTAAATATTTCTTTTATTATTCTTTTCTTCTTAGTTATCACCTCGTCTTTTTTTGTTTTTAGAATAAGCGCTACTAGTAAGCCCTCTAAGCCATGAACAACAAATGAGATTGGCGCCCACTGTGCGTATCCAGATAGTACATCTGCAATCATTGCACCAAAGGAAGCAGCGACAAAGGCAGAGATGGGACCAAATGTAAAGGAGATGAAGAAAATTGCAACATCCCCAGCATTAAGATAACCACCACCGGGAGTTGGTATTTTTACAACAAAAGTAAAGACTGCAACAATTGCAATTGAGACAGAAAGGATTGCGATTCTTTTTGACTTGTCCATTTTTTTCCTCCTAATAAAGAAGAATAAAAAGAATAAGTGGGATAATAGCACTAAAAATAAAGTGCGCCAACACTTCTCTAACATTTTTTAGCTTTCTGTAGGAGGTTGGATTTTTCTCGCCTCCTACACCTCTGCTCTTTAATGCTTGACTAGTTGTTGTAATACTCTTAAGTGCTATGACAAGTACACTTGTTAAGGTTGATAAAAGTGGTATCCTATCTCTTTTATCACATTCACTCATTCTCAAGCTTTGACTATCTCTTACAGAGTAAAATGTTCTCGACAAGGAGGGAATAAAACGTAGGGATAGACTAATAGTAAGAATAAAAGAATAAGGAAAGTGAAAGAAACGAAGGGCTGGAATAAGATCATAAAAATGCGATGTAGTGAGGAGCAATGAATAGAGAAAAGAGAGAAAGAAAAAACGATTAACTCTTTCTAAATACAACAAGAAGCCCTCTTTAGTTACTATAACAATGTCATCAAAAACAACTAGTGGCTCTCCTCCTCTCGCTTCTAATGGAATAAGAAGAGTCATAATAATAATTATTAAAAGTATTAAGCTTATACTCCTTTTTACGCCCTTTATTCCAACCTCAAATAATGAAAATATGAGAATTAAAACAGAAAGTAGGATTAGCGAAGTCGTCTTAGTTATTAAAAAAACTAAAACTGTCATAAGAAGAGTAAATATAATTTTTGCTCTTAAATCAAAATTAGAGTATATTCTGTTTCTCATATACTCTTCCTTCTTCTGCTATATATACTTTGTCACTAATAAGCTTAGCTAAATCAATGTCGTGTGTTATTACTAATATTGCTGCATTCTTCTCAGCCATTAGTGATAGTACTTTTTCTACTTCCTTATAAGAGAGAGCACTATCAATTTCGTCTAGAATATATATTGGTCTATTCAACACATAATAGATAGCACATTGTAGTCTCTTTCTCTCACCAAATCCCATAAGAGAAGCAATCTTATCCTCATTTAAAGAAAATAGATAACAAGCTTCCTTTACTATTCTCTCTCTTTCCCTTTTATCTATCCTTTTCCTCCTCAAGCCGAATTCTATCTCGTCCTTTACAGTCGGTAGAAATATCTGCCAATCAGGATTTTGGAAAACATAACCAACTCTTCTTCTTAGAAAAGAAGAATCTACTATCGTAGAGTTATATCTTATAACTCCTCCTTCTCTTTCTTCTAAGCCACATAAGAGTCGAGAAAATGTTGTTTTACCACTGCCATTGAGACCTAGTAGCGTTGTAACAGAGCCAGACTTAAGAGAAAAAGAGTCAACCTTCAATTGAAAATTAGGATATGAGAACTTCAAGTTCTCTACTTCTAATAAATTACTCTCCCCATTATTTAAAAATTTTATTCTTTCTATTCTCTCTTTTTTACCAATATAAGGAGTAAGAGTATTACCTGAGAGAGTATATATTCTATCAAATGTATTATCAAAGAGAGGTAAATAGCGTGAATGAAAAACAATAGAAGCTTCTTTTTTCTCTTTTATTCTCTCCCTTAGTCTTTCTCTCCAAAAAGAATCTAAGTCATCAAAGGCCTCATCATATATTATATATCTAGGTCTCTTAACTAGGGCTGTAGCGATACTAAGTCTTCTTTTTTCTCCACCACTTAAATGAGCTGTAGATCTTTCTTTTTTATCCCATAGTCCCCAGTTTTTTAGTTCACTTTCAACCCGCTTCGCTATTTCTTCTCCTTCTATAGCTAAATTTTCTAGTGGGAAAGCAACCTCATCCTCTACTATTGGCATCAAAATAAAGCTATCTGTATTTTGTGGAACAAGAGAAATAAGCTTATTCTTCTCTTCTTCCTTCTCTTTACCGTCTATAATAATACTTCCGTCCTCTGGTATAAGGAGAGAGGAAAGAAGTAAAGAAAGCGTCGTCTTACCGCTCTCTGGCTCACCAAGAATTAGAATGCTCTCCCTTTCCTTAAGTGATAAAGAGAGCGACGAAATTATTTTTTCTTTTCCATTAGTTGTGTAATCAAGATATGAAAAAGAGAGTGATGAAACACTAAGCATTATTCTCTTCCCATTCTCTAACGCTTTTATTAATACGAGATACAAGGCTATAATCTTTTTTTACTTCTCGTCCATTAACGCTCTTGATCATCATAGCACCCATACTAGTAGAAGATATTAATAGCGTATCGAAAGTGGTAATATCCTTAACAAGAGGCGGCTCATAAATAATAGAAAAGCCTTCTTCTTCAAATGCTCTTATAACACTATTTCGAGTTATTCCATCCAAAACAAGATTATCGGGAGAAGTATAGAGAGTGTCATTCTTAACTGCATAAAAATTACTTCTGCTTCCTTCTAGTATTCTATCCTTTCTATCAATTAGTAATGCTTCAAAAGCACCACTTTCTTCTGCTTTTTTTCTTGCTAGATAGGAGACAAGGAGGTTACTTGTTTTTGCTTGGGGCAAAAAACGCTCACCAAAGTAAAGGATAGTATCAACACCATTTAGATAATAGGAATCAGGATATGTAAGAAGCTTTGACCAAGTGATGTAAAATAGCCTCTGCTTACTTCCAAAATAGACAATACGTAGTGTTGCATCCTTTATTTTATCGCACTCTAAGAGAGTGTTGATAAGCTTCTCCCAGTCCAGAGGAGGGATAGGTAAACCAATGATTATTCCACTCTCTTCTAGTCTCTTAATGTGGTCATCAAGCTTAATAATGTGACCATTAATTACACGAAGTGCTTCATAAACAGAATAATTAGATTGAAAGGCAGGATCTAAAACATTAACCAAAGCATCCTTTTCTTCAATTATTTCACCATTTTTAATAGCATGCTTAATCATATTTACCTCAGTGGTAATATAATACTTTATTCGCTATTAGACTACATAAAAATTTACATCCCAAGCAGGTAGCGCAAGCGTACTTCTCAAGTAAAACCTATAATGAGGATTATATTCCTTTAAAAGAAAAAATAGAGAGAAAAAATCTTCAGCCCTATGATAAGCGCTTAGTATTAACCGTGGCTTATACTTTTCAATTGTATTTTTTGCGCCTCTTATTGCCTTCTCTTCTTCTCCTTCTACATCAAATTTTATTAGTGATATTTCTTCACCATTGAGAAGAGAATCAACACTTATCCTTTTTACGCTTTTTCCTTCCTCTGACCTTCTACTTCCTCTTCCTTTTCCACTAATTATTTTTTCTAGGCCCTCTTCGTCTGAGATAAAAGCATTAATTAACTCGATATTCTCTATTTTTTCTAATCTTTCTTTTGCTTTTCTATAGTTTTTTTCGTCACTCTCTACACCAATTATTCTTCCTCTATTCTCAACTAGGGAAAGAAAACGAAGAATAGTATCACCATTATAAGAGCCTAGGTCTAGAAAAGAATCACCCTCTCTTACTACCCTCTTCCAGCTCTCACTCTCTCTTTCATAGGTCGTAACTAAATAATCAATACACCCTGTATATCTATAGTTTAGAATACGAAGAAAAGTATCCTTACTCTCTTCGTCTTCTAGAGAGGAGTATACTTTTTCAAAGCTTTCTCTGTTTTGATTGAAAAAGATAGGAGAAAAAAGCTCTCCATTTTTATCTCTTGTTAAATCAGGTAAATATAATGTATTTTCTTTTGCTATTTTTTTAACAGTCTCTATCACATCTTCGTTATGTGTACCAAAGCCCATTAAAACAACCATTTCTCCAAATATCTCTTTAGCTCTTTCGTATGATAGGACCTTAAAGCCTAAATAATAGCGGTCTCTAACAAAGGAGGAGGAAGCAAAGCATCCACTTATTCTTATTCCTCTCTTCTTACACTCTTCGTAGATTGCATCAGAAGCATTACCAGTACCATAGAGTAGGATAGGAAGAGTTGTTTTTTCTAATTCAGACCAAATATATTTTTTATTGTTTTCAATCAATTCTTTCTCTCTCCATCTTTTCTCTATTAATTATTCTGTACACACCCCTCTCTTCTCTTTTTATATATCCTTCCTTCTCTAGAGTAGAAAAAAGTAATAAAAGGTGGCGATAGCTAGTAGAAAGAAATTGAGAACAAAGAGTATGGTTTTCTTTATATAAACCATTTTCTTCTCTATCTAGTATATAGTTAATTAATCTTCTTTTTAATGAATATGTATGGTTAATAGCAGCTCTATTATTAATCCTATAAACCTTCGCAGCACTTTGCTTAAGTAAGAAGATAAGGAAAACAGAATCAGAGAGAAGCTTTTCTTTTATTTTCTTAGTCTCTATTAAATAACCACTACAGGAAGTGAGCGAGGTTACAAAGATAGTATATTTTTGGATATCTAGTAGCTCTAATTCTCCAAAAATTGTTGGAATGGTAACTAAATCTAGTGCTGTTATTTCTCCTTCTTCATTAATGGAGGAACAAAGCACACTTCCCTTCTCTATGTAAACCAATCTTTCTATCTCTTCTCCACCATTAAATATGCTCTCACCCTTTTTATATTCAACTCTTTTTAGGTATGGAGTTATATCAAAAGAAAAAAGAGAAGTAATAATGCTATTTTCCATTTTTTTCACCTTTATGCTATTTGTCATATTCTATTTTCTCTAATAGTGCTAAATCAACATATATGATTTATTCTCTATTTGTTCAAATAATTGGTTTCGTGCCATCTTTAATATCAATAATATCGATTCAGCTTGAAAACCGTAAGAAAATACTCGTTCTTCAACTGTTTTGTTCACTAATGTGGCTCACACACTATTACCTTCTCGGTGCTTATACGGCAGTATTAACTAACTGTATTGGAATAATGCGCTCTATCATCTCATACTACAATGACAAAAAATGGGCACAAAGTAACATTTGGCTCTTTTCTATTATTATCCTCTCTCTCCTTTCTTCTCTTTTTTCTTGGTCTGGTTTTATCTCTATTCTTCCATCTCTTTCTATGATACTAACAGCGACAGGACTTTGGGTACACTCACTAAAAGTAACAAGAGTTCTATTTCTTCTCTCCTCACCATGTCTCCTCATTTATGACATAAAAACTGGAAGCTGGGGATGTACAATAATAGAAATCGTTGCCTTTTTCTCTTTCTTATTTGCTATTCTTAGACTCGATATTCTTCCTAGAATAAAGAGAAGAGAGAGCTAATGCTAATTCTTTATTGTTTTCGACTCTATCTTTTATATTAAATTCTCTTTTTACTTTCTCTATTTCTGGAATATAAGAAGAGTCAGCTTTCATTATTTTTTCTCTGTCTCCATACTCCTTAACTCTTCCATTTTCTAAAAGAAGTATGTTTTTACTATAGTAGTAGATATCAAAAGGAGAATGAGAGACAAAGATAATGGTCTTATTCTTCTCATTTAACTCCCTTAATAGATTAAAAAGCTCATCCCTTCCTCTTCTATCTAGGCCAGATGTTGGTTCATCAAGAATATAAACATCACTCTCTAAAGCAAGTAAAGAAGCAAAAGCAACACGCCGTTTCTCTCCTCCCGAAAGACTCAGAGGCGAAGAATACCATTTATCTTCAGCTATATTAACCCTCGCTAGTGCCTTCTTAGCACATTCTATATCCTTCTTATAATTCTTAGGTCCAAAATAAACCTCTTTTAAAACTGTTTCTTCAAAGATTTGGTGCTCTGGAAACTGAAATAATAAGCCAACCTTTTCTCTTAGTTTTTTTAAATCAAATCCCTTACTATTTATATCTACGCCATTGACTAAGACGCTTCCACTACTAGGCTTAATTAAACCATTAAGAAGGCGCAGCAGTGTACTCTTTCCGCTTCCGCTTTCTCCAATTATTGAGAGAAAATCACCCTCTTCTACTCTTAGATTTATATTAGAAAGAATAGTTTTTTCTTCTATTTTATAACTAACATCTCTTAGCTCTATAACCACAGTTTTCTCTCCAAAACAAACGAAGCAACAAAATAGAAAAAAAGAATAAATAGAGATATATAATCTCTCTTTTCAAATTTTAATTCATATAGCTTTGTTGCTTTTCCATATCCAAAGCCTCTAGAATCCATTGCTAAGGCTAATTCATCTGCTCTATGATAAGCATTACAAAAAAGAGGAACTAAAATAGGAAGAGTCGCTTTAGCTCTTTTTAAGGGAGAAGACGATGTAAAATCTGCTCCACGGGAAGCCTGACTATCCATTATTTTCCCCGCTTCCTCACTCAAGAGTGGAATAAAACGAAAGGCTATCATAATAATTGTTGAAAAAGTATGCATTGCTTTATAAAAAATACCATGTGCAAATGTCTTTTCTATTGCTCTAGCAATATCACTAGGTCTTGTAGTTGCGCTTAAAAGCGCAGAAGAGAGAAGTGTTAGAATCATTCTTGAAAAGCTAAGGATAGCTCTTCTTAAACCATCCTCTTCTGTAAAATATATTACAACACTTACTCCAACGAGGAATATTATTAGCTTTTTCTGACCTTTAAAAAGATAAGAGAGCGGTATTCTAGACAAAAAAAGCAAAATAAAGATGAAGCAAAAAGAGAATAATAGTGTCACAAGGGAAGAAAAATAGAATAAAGAAAAGATAAAGACAAGAAGGAACAAAAGCTTCACTCTTGCATCGAGAGAGTGAATTAATCCTTCTTTATTATAATACTTACCTAGTGTTACATCTCTTAGCATCTCTCTATTCTCTCTTTTAGTTCTTCAAGAGTAAAGAAGGAAGAGATATCTACCCTCTTCTTCATTTCCCAATATAGAGAAGGATAGAAAGGAAGAGAAATCCCCTTTTCTTCTAATATTGGATCTGATAAAACATCACGCACTTTCCCATCTCTTAATATTTTACCTTTATCAAGAAAAATGACCCTATCACCTAGGAGAGCTTCATCACTATTATGAGTAATGTATATTACTGTTTTTTTTCGCTCTCTACATTCTCTATAAGCAAGCTTTAATATTGATAGAGAAGATGAGGGATCTAGCATACTAGTTGCTTCATCAAAAATAATAATATCTCTATCGAGTGCAAGAGCAGAGGCACAGACAAGGCGTTGTTTTTCTCCTCCAGAGAGATTATGAGGAGACTCGTATCTCTTCTTCTCGAGTCCTGTCTCTTTCAATACTCTATTAATACGACTTAGCATTTCCTCTCTATCGAGTGCCATATTTTCCATACCATATGCAATATCTAATTCAACAGTTTCACCAACTATTTGATTATCTGGATTTTGAAAAATAATAGATGGAATACTAGGTAAGATAACACTACCTCGATAATTTTTAATTAAGCTAGCTATTATTAAAGCAAGAGTACTTTTGCCACTCCCATTTGAACCTAAAATGGAAACAAAAGTACCTTTCTCGATAGTTAAGCTAAAGTCTGAAAAAACCTCATTTTCTGAAGTATAAGAAAATGAAAGGTCTTTTACTATTATACTCATTCTTCCTCTTTCTTTTTGCTTATTAAATATTTATTAATTGCAAATAGACCAGCTACAGCACCAACTCCCAATAGTAGCTCTAGCATAGACCAATCCTTAATGATAAGTTCACGAACGAACGCAAGCATTAATATTTCAATAACAGAGCGTAGGTTCTGTAAGTTTAATAATTGAATAAGCTCTATAACAATAATTATGAGTGCAACATAACTAACTAATCTAGTTAATCCACCCTCCACTCCATTAAAAATGCTTTCAAAGAAGGAAGGAACACGAATTAAAGATATTATAATTGCACAGAACAAAATAATTGTTAAAACCATCTCTAAAACACTAGTTCCAACGTGAACAGCCTTTTGGAATCTTCCCATTCCACTCTCAGTTTCAAAAAACTTAGGAGAGAAATCATTATTATATTCTTTAATTACTGTATGTATCTTTTTATCTGCCATATAACCCCACCTTCTATTTTATATTCAGAGAATAATCATTCTCCATTCTTTTAATTATAATCGAACTGATTATACCAATAAAAAAGCCAGTTATTGTACCACTGACAATTAAAAAAGGAATGTAATATTTTATACTTGAAGTTCCTAGTATAGCTATTGCTGTAGCAATCTGAGCCATATTATGTAATATTGCTCCTACTACACTTACCTCTCTTACACCAAAGAGCCTTGTTTTCTTCATTACAACCATTCCGAATAAGCTTAAAAGAGCACCGGAAAGAGAATAAAGAAGAGAAACAACAGAGCCAAAAAGAAGAGAAGAAACAAAGACTTTAAAAAAAGAAACTAAAAGAGTATCTCTAAAGCTAAGAGTATAAAGAGAAAAAACAACTGCAAGATTAGAAAGTCCTATCTTTATTCCAGGAATAGAAAAAAAAGCAGGTATTTGGCTCTCAACATATGACAAAATTAAAGCCAAAGCTACACTTAGACCTATTCTCGTTATTCTTCTCGTTTCCATTTTATAAGACTAAATCTACCTCACTATCACTTTTTACTACTGTAAGTACTGTTTTAAATGGAAGACAAGTAATACAATCGCCACTATTCATCTTCCAGCCCTCCTTAACACAGATCTTATCAGGGCATTCAGCACTTTCCATTCTTACTCTTCCATCCTTTATCTCAAGTATATTATTGCCATCATTTAAAGTAACAACTCTATCTAGCGTTAAAGGATACTCAGCAAAAAATGAACCATTAATCGTTACAACAACTTTATCTCCCTCTTCTCTCGGAAAAAAGAGAAGAAGGAGAGATAAGGAAAGAATGAGGAAAAAGATTATATAAAGAATAATTTTTACTATCTTTTTCTTATTCATAATTAGAATGCATAAATGCAGAGAGAAATAAACCCAATTGCCATAATAGTAATAGGTGCTCCTCTAAAAGGACGAGGAATATAATCCTCCTTTATTCTCTCCTTTACTCCGCTTACAGCTAAAGAAACAACAAAATAAGCACAGGCTGCACCAAGAGAAGCAAATAGCATTTCTAATAGAGAGTATCCACTACTTTGGAAAGAAAGAATGGAGCCAAGAAGAAGAGAATTAGTAATAGTGGTTATCAACTCATCTCTATTCTTCTTTGTTAATACAGAATAAAGGTAAGAGACAAAGGTAAGAGCGACAACAAATACAAATAATCTCAAATACTGAGCACCCTTACTTATTATATAGTTCTCAAGTGGCCATAGTATTATTGCGCTAACGAAGAGAACAATAAGAAGAGAAAGCGAATTAAATAGATTCTTCTTAACACCTTCTTTATCACTGGTTGCTATACTTTCAATACCAAAAAAGGAAGAAAGAACATAATTAGAAGCTAAAATAGAAGAAGAGAAGATTAATAATAAATCAGAAAAGCTCATCACTTAGCCTCCTTTTTTAATGCACTAAAGGCAGCAAGAACTAATGCATAAATGATAAATGCCCCGCTAGCTTTAGAAAGAATAGGAATAGTATAAGAAGAAAGGAAGGAAAGCGAGTATCCAAAAATAGAAGCACTTCCAAATATTTCTCTTATTAAAGCTGTTACTATAACTACTACGCAATAGATTAAAGCAACTGTAATACTTTCTTTTAAACTAACACCTGTTTCTTTTTCGCTTGCACTTTCACCTACCTTAAAAAGCATTAAAGAAAGTGCACATAAGCCAAAATATACTCCACCTAGTGTATATGTTTTAGGAAAGAAGGAAGCCAAGAGCATTAAAGAAATAGAAACAAAGAATGTATTAATTATAATGATCATTGGGATTCTAATAGTATCTGAAATACTCTTTCTTAAAAGAGAAAGAACAAGTGTAGAACAAATAGATGTAAATAAAACTACACAGGATAGAGCTAAAGCAACACTAGTATTTACTGTTAAAGCTAATGCAGGAACAGAACCAGCAACAAGTAGAGATAAAACTCTGTCTTTATTTTCCATTAGTTATTACCTCCTTTAATAATAGAATAAGCATCAAAAGCATCGTTAATAGCATCTTTAACGGCATTTGTTGAAATAGTTGCACCGCTTATTAATGCTTCTTCTCCGCTCCAAGAAGAATCAAGTCCTACAAAGAGTGATGAATAATCTGGATTAAGAGTATAGGAAGAGAAGTATTCTGCTTCAATTATGAGTTCATTAGCTCTAAATCTTTCAATCCTACCTTCTTCATTGATAACAACGTAGATAACCATTGTTTCGTTTCCAAAGCCATAAGGACGAACTGCAAAGCCATAGTATTTTCCGTCTTCATTTTCGATATTGTAGATACCACTTACATTATTAAAGACAGAAGAAAGAGCTGCTTTTTCAATAGTGCTATTCTCTTTAACCATATTAGATAGCTTTTGAATATCATTCTTTGAATAGTCCTTAATCTTAGAGATAGCTTCAGTAATAAGAGCATCGCTATTAGATGCATTAAGTGTTGTAACAACGCCATCTGGAGTATAAGAAAGAGTAGTATAACCATTAGTTACTACTAATTTATCCTCCTCATCCTCTACTACCCAGTAGCAAATACCACTCTTATTAGAAGAAAGATAAGCACTCTTAACAAAAGAAAGAGAAGAATTAAATGTAGTATAGTGTGCCATACCATAGCTATCGAGAGAAGAAGCAAAAACTACAGGTATTAATTCTTCAATTTTTTGATCAACACTCTTTTCTTTCTCTTTTACAAGATTATTGCTAGTTAAAAGATTAAATGCGTCAGCACATGCATTCTTAATAGCCACAGAAGAATATGTTACAGAAGCAACTAAATCAACAGTACTTAGCGTTGAATCAGCACCGATAAATGAAAGTGGATAATCCTCTCCTACTTCCCTAGTTTCTGGATAAGAATCAATATTAATTCCACTGATATATCCATCTAATGTAAAAGCAAAGGTAAGCTCTATATAGCTACCAGTAAAGCCCTTATTTGTAGCACTTCTTACTACATATCCCTTTCCACTAGTTTCCTTCCATAATCCTCTAACTGTATCAGGAAGAGCAATAGAATCAATCTTTTCAAAACCCTTTGCATCTGCCATAACCCTAAATAATGGTTCCAGCTCTGCACCTTGGTTATTCTTCTCAATTAGTGGAGAAGTAAATATATTCAAAACAGTTAATAAGACAACTGCAAGAATAAGAGTAGATAATAATACTAAAAGTTCCTTAATTCTTTTATTTGCCATTTTTACTACCTCCCCCAAGAGGAATAGTACGTGTAAGTTTCTCTATATATGGAGTAAAGATATTCATAATAAGGATAGAGAAGGATACACCCTCAGGTAATGAACAGAATCTTCTAATAATAAATGTTAAAATACCACAACAGATACAAAATACTACTTTTCCCTTATTTGTTATTGGAGTTGTAACATAGTCAGTTGCCATAAATATGGCACCAAGGAATAGTCCTCCAGATAGTATTTCACAAAGTGCGTAATATGGACTAAGTGAAGAAATTAAGAAAAGAACAAATACTGTTAGTATGTATGAAAATGGAACATACCACTTAATCACCTTTCTTACTGATAAATAAATCCAACCAATAATAAGAGCAAGAATACATGTTTCGCCTATTGTTCCACCGTGTAATCCTAAAAAGAGATTAGTAAGTGAAGGAAGTGCTTCCATATCGTTTTTCGCAAGAATAGCCAATGGTGTTGCACTACTAATAAGCTCTACAATCTTTGGAGAAGAAAAGACAGTTACAGAAGAGAATGCAACAAGCATAAAGACTCTAGCAGTAATCGCAGGGTTAACAAAATTCTTTCCAAGTCCTCCAAAGAGGAGTTTTACACAACAGATTGCAAATACTGTTCCAACAACAGCCTGCCAAATATGCACATCAGTAGAAAGATTTAGTGCAAGGAGTACACCTGTTACTGCTGCACTTAAATCAGATATTGTATTCTTTTTCTTAATAATTAGATTGAATAATGTTTCACTAACTAATGCAGCTAAAACACAGCTTAAAATAAGTGCTAATGCTTTCCATCCAAAGATAATTACAGATGCAATGCATGAAGGAGCTAATGCAATTAAAACATCCCTCATAATTGAAGAGGTAGACGAATTATCATGAAAATGAGGAGCTGGACTATATACAAGATTATTCTTTTCCATTACTTTCTCCTACTACGAATAAATTTTTTTGCTTCAATATTGTTTTTTACCAATGGTCTGTGTGCTGGGCAAACAAAAGCACAACAACCACATTCCATACATGTAGCAATATCTTCTTTCTTCAATAAGAGCTCTCTCTTATCTTCATTCTTCTCTTCCAATGCATCAGAGAAGGCAAAAGGATTGAGGTTTAGTGGACATGCATCAACGCATCTGCCACAATGGATACAGCTTGATTCTTCTTTAATATAAGCTTCGTCCTTATCCATTGCTACAATAGCGCTTGTTGCTTTCTTTACAAAGGTATTATCTAGGTCTGTGACAGTTACACCCATCATAGGACCTCCATCTATTACCTTTTTAGCTTCCTTACTAAAGCCGCCAGATTCTTTTATACAATAAGCGAAGCTTGTTCCAATTGGAACAATAATATTCTTTGGCTCTTTTATTGCACTTCCATCAACAGTTACTGTTCTCTCTACTAATGGAAGACCTGTTTCAAAGTATTCTGCCATTTTTGCAAGTGTTGTTACGTTTGTAATAATTACACCTAAGCTAGCAAGACGTTGACCAGCCATAACAACCTTACCTGTAGCATTCCATAAAAGAACCTGTTTAGCACCTTGTGGATAGACACTTTCAAGAGGCATAACAACAACCTCTTCATCATCCTTAAAGAATGCTGTGAGATGCTCTATAGCCTCTCCTTTATTCTTTTCAATGCCGATTATGAACTTTTTTGCCCCACTAAATTTCTTTAAAATCTCAATACCGCTTTTAATTCTTGGAGCATCTTCAATCATTGTTCTGTTATCAGAAGTACAATAAGGCTCACATTCAGCACCGTTAATTAAGATAGTATCTATCTTATTATTTCTTAATGCTTCCCACTTTCCATGCAATGGATAAGCAGCACCACCCAGTCCTACTATTCCACTATTTCTACATCCAGTGAGAAAATCATCGAGAGTATCCAATTTTGGAGCATGAAGAGAAGGATCCTTTTCCATCTTTCCATCACTTTTAATTTTAATAAAAGAAGGGTCAACCTCACTTACTGTTCCAGAAACAGAAGCATGGATAGGACTAGAGACTCTACCTTCTCCTTCTTTAGCAATGAGCTGACCCACGTATACATAGTCAGAAACGTTTACAACAGGAACAGCTGGAACTCCAGAATGCATGCTCATAGGGATTGTAACAGACTCTGGCACTTTAATAGCAACACTATGTAGGTCCTGAGTAGATTTACAATGTGGTACATGAACCGCTGAAATCTTCTTTTTGAAAAGCATTTACATGCCCCCTTCTATATAGTTTTATTATTTATTAATTAACAATTAATTTTCCAAATCCATCTGTATATTTAACACTTCCATCGTTAAATATCCATAAACAATCAACACCAAAGTTATCAGCCATCCGTTTACTATCTTCCCATTCTAAAGTAAAAAGAGCTGTACTTAAACCATCTGCTAATCCACTGTCCTCTGTAACAACAGTAACAGAAGAATAATAAACGGAAGGAAAAAGTGTATCTTTATCGATAATATGAGAATAACGCTCACCATCATAGATAAAAAAACGCTCATAGTTACCGCTAGTAACACAAGAAGTATTGCTGATATTAATCTTTAGCTTAAAATCAGAATTAGGATTCTCTGGATCTCTAATTCCAGTAATCCACCCTTCTCCATTTGGTTTATTTCCAATAATTCTAATATTTCCACCAATATTTAATACATAAGATGAAATACCCTTATCTATTAAATACTCTGCAGCCTTTTCAGTTGCGTACCCTTTTCCTAAAGCACCAACATCAAGTCTTGCCCCCTCTTTAGAGAGTCTCACTGTGGAATTAACTTCATCAATTTCTAAGTATTCAAATCCACACCTTTCTTTTGCTTCGTCTAATTGATTTAAAGAAGGTAGAATATGTGGCTCATTAGAACGAGCATCATGCCAAAGAAGAAGGACTGGACCAAGAGTAATATCCATTTCACCATCTGTCTTTTCCGCTAATTCTTTAGCATACAATAAGAAATCAATTAGTTCCTTTTCAACCTTAACCGCTTCTTCTCCTGCCTTTCTATTTATCGTTGCTAGATTGTTAATACCATCATATTCATTATAAATATCAAAAAGCTGATGATACTTCAAAAGAATTGAATAGAGCTTATCACAGTTTTCTAAAAAGGCTTCTTCACTGTCACCTAGATAAGAATAGAAGTAAGAAATAGTATCAAAAAAATCAAAATAAGCTCTTGCCTGAGCTTTAGCTGAATTAAACGAACTACTTCCACTAGAATTTGAGCTAGTGGAAGTTTTATTACAACTAATAGATAAAAAAAACATACTGACAGCCAAAATGACTATCAGTACTTTTATTTTTTTATGATTATTAGTCAGCATTCTTAGCAGCTGTACCAATAAGGCCCTTCATGCTTGTAATCTGGATAGAACATGAAGCAAAGAGTGTTTCATCTGTTGTTACAACATAACCAGGATGAGCTTCATTTTCGCCTCTAACTCTTGTTGGGAGAGCAATAACCTCATCGCCTGTCTTTCCAACACAATACTGTTCGAATGCAGCAGCCTGCTGGAACCATTCGTTTGTAGCTTCAGAATACTTAACCATGTTGTAGTTATATTCTAGCTCTTTCTTTGTGCCCTTGTAGGAAGCTTCACTTACAACACCGTCAGCATCAACTGTGTAAGAAGGCTGGATAGAATCAGTAATAGAAGCAAGGATCTTTCCATCCTTTCCGACTACAGCACCACCAAAGTCAACATACATCTTGATGCTTCCATCTTTATCAGCTGTTGCTTCTGTTGATTCATCAGCTGTTGTTGCAACACTAAGACCAAGCTTGAAAGAATCAGAAGTTGTGAATGTCTGAGCCTTGCTATCCTTAGCTGCCTTAACAATAGCATCCTTGAATTCAACAATGTTAATTGAACAGGAAGCAAAGAGAGCTTCATCAGCAGCAACAACATAACCAGGATGTGGTTCATCTTCGCCTCTAACTCTTGTTGCGATATTTGCAACTTCATCAGCTGTCTTACCAATACAATAGGATTCGAAAGCAGCAGCCTGCTGGAACCACTCGTTTGTAGCTTCAGAGAATTTAACCATATTGTAATCAAACTGCTTTTCCTTCTTTGTTTTGAAAGTAGCTAGAGCATCAATAGAATCGCCCTTCATCTTGTTCTGTGCATCATCAAGCTTTACAGCAACAATTTTGCCTTCTTCATCTGTTACAACAACAGCAACAGTAGCATCGTAGCTAGCTTCACTCTCAGTAGCATTATCTGCAAAGACGACACCAATACCAAGCTTATATGTCTCTTCTTTTACAACTGGTTCAGAAACTGTAGTAGTTGTGGTTGTTGTAGTTGTATTAGCAGTTGTAGCTGTTGTAGCTTCTTCCTTCTTACAGGATGAAAGAACAAAGATTGTAGCTAAGCATAATAGTAAGACTAATGCTTTTTTCATTTAAAAACTCCCTTATATAGTTAATAGCTAAGATTTAAGGAAAACTATTAACAATAGAATACTTAATAAAAGAAAGAAATTGCTTTATTCTTGCACTTTTCTCTCATATTTGTATTCAAGCATTTTGCAATATTCTAGTCAATATTTTTCTATTTATATTTCTTTAGCGAATAGCTTTTTTTCAATCAATCATGATTAAAATAGCAGCTTAGATTTATCTCACTTTACAAACTAGAGAAAAAACAAAAATTACAATATTTCTATTATTTTCCCACTTGTTCTTTTTTGTCTTGTTTGCTACTCTTCTTTCAATATGAAAAAGGCAATAGCAATTACTTTAATGAATATTAATTATAGATAACGATACCGGTATTAACCGGTATTTTTTTTGCACCTAGGAGGAAAGATGAACACATTTAAAGGACGATCACTGTGCGTAATTGATGATTTGAGCAAAGAAGAAAGACTCTATCTCTTTCATCTTGTGAAAGATTTGAAAGATGCTGTTAAAGCAGGTGACAAAGAAAAAGTTGACAGCTTTAGAATCAATGATCCGGATTTTGGCATCTATGAGGTTTTTCTTGAAGATAGCACAAGAACAAAAGAAAGCTTTCGTAATGCTATCGCTTTTCACCAT
This sequence comes from uncultured Spirochaetaceae bacterium, assembly GCA_964563815.1. Lineage (GTDB taxonomy): Bacteria > Spirochaetota > Spirochaetia > Sphaerochaetales > Sphaerochaetaceae > Ornithospirochaeta. Next base: position 39,101 of record CAZLYD010000002.1, on the reverse strand, counting down.
GCAAAAAGTACTGAAATGAGTAGTGAAAGCTCCTCATTTAATAAAGGAGAAAGCTACCTCGACACCTTTAACACACTCTGTGGATACAACAACAAGATATTCATTATAAGAAGTAAGGTTGAAGGAGTTTGCTCTTACCTAAGTGAGGAATGCTATAACTATACAAAGAGAAATGAGCTGGGCTTTAGACCAGTATTTATCAATGCAGGAGATGGAAAACACGAGCATCCAACTCAAGAGCTTTTAGATGAATATACTTTTCTTGAAGATAATAATTGGGACACTTCCTATCTTCATATTGCTCTTGTTGGAGATTTATACCATGGAAGAACTGTTCACAGTAAAGCAGATGGATTAAAGCTATGGGATAAGGTAAAGGTTGACTTAATTGCACCACAGGAATTAGCAATGCCTACTTCATATGTAACAAAGATGAAGGATAACGGCTTCGAAATCAACATCTATCCTTCTATTGAAGAGTACCTAGAAAAGTCTGAAGATATAGCTACAAAATGGTATTTTACTCGTCCCCAATTGGAAAGAATGGGTGAAAAGATACTCCAAAAGCAAGACGAGCTAAGAAGTAGTATTACCTTTAGACAAGAATTCATTTCAAAGCTAAAAGAAGGAACAAAATTCTATCATCCACTTCCACGCCATAAGGTTCATCCAACCATCCCAACATTCTTAGATGAAACACCATTAAATGGATGGGAGCGACAATCAATTAACGGTATGTATTGTAGAATTATACTCTTAGGTCTCTTAAGTGGAAAACTAGGAGATGATTTTGTTCCAGAAGAAGTAAATGAAGAAAAGGTTGAGAAGCCTTGGATTAACGAGGTTCTTCCACAAAACAAGAAGACAAGAGATATCTCAGAGGGAGTTAAACCTATTAGAGATGGAATCGTTATTGACCATATCTGCAGAGGTGAAAACCCTGAAGATATCAGAAAGCATATGATTTTAATTAGAAGAGTAATGAATCTTGATTCTTTAAAAGGTGGTGAATGGGTAAGCCAGGGAGAAAGCGGAGTCTTTAAGGGTATTATCTTCCGTCCTGGTAAATTTGATCTATCACACAAAGAAATCAAACGCTTAGCTGCAGTTGCACCTGGTTGTACACTAAATATTATTGAAAATGGAACTGTTAAAAAGAAAATAAAGACAGAGATGCCACCTCGAATATATAATTTTAATGATTTGATGTGTACCAATGATGCATGTATTTCGAATGCTGCACAGAGCGAGAATGTTAAAGCTATGTTCAAGAGAACAAGCGATGATAAATACGCTTGTGCTTATTGCGGAAGAGTTCACACATTCAAAGAAATATTTAAACACTAGGAGAATGAATATGGAAAAGACAAGGAACGCAGAAAAAATAGCACTTAAGGCACTAGAAATGGGAGCAATCAGACTCTCTCCAAATAAGCCATTCTGCTGGGCTAGTGGTTACTATATGCCAATATATAATGACAATAGAACACTTCTTAAGGATAGTAGTACTCGCTCTCTAATTGCAGATTCATTCATTGAAATACTAGATAATCTTCATTTCTCTCCAGACAACATTGCAGGTACTAGTACCGCAGGGATACCTCACGCAACAACACTTGCTGACAAAATGAATAAGCCTCTCTCTTATGTTCGTTCTTCAAATAAGGACCATGGATTAAAGAACAAAATTGAAGGTTTAGGAAGAGATGGTAGCTATAATGGAGCAAAGGTCCTTTTAATTGAAGATCTCATTAGCACAGGTGGCTCTTCAATAGAAGCAGTTAAAGCAATACAAGCATCAAATGGACTTGTTCCATATTGCTTAGCTATCTTCAGTTATGGCACAGAAGAGGCTAAAAATGCATTTTCGTCTCTATCTCCAGCCTGCCAAGCTTATACTATCCTCGACTACAGCTATGTAATAGAGATAGCAAAAGAAACTGGATATGTTAAGGATGAAGAAAAAGAAATGCTACTAGAATGGTCTTCTTCTCCATTTACATGGGGAGAAAAGCATGGCTGGAAAAGAGAGGTTAAAAACTAATGTATATTGATTTATTAAGAGAAAGTGCACTTAGTGCTGGAAACAATGCATGTTTTGGAATAGATCCCAACTTTTCTGCTCTTCCTGATGGTGTAGGGATTGTAGATTTCTTCTTTGAGATCTTTAACGAAATGAAAAAAAGAAATATCAGAGTTAGTGCCTTTAAACCCAATATTGGATATTTTGCAAGACTAGATAAACCACTTGAGGGTGATTTCTCTGGCTCCTTAGCACTAAGCGAAATTATCAAGCTTCTTCCCTCTAGACCATTTATTTTAGATGCTAAACGTGGAGACATAGCTTCAAGCAGTCTTAATTACGCAGTAGAAGCCTTTTCATCTTGGAATGCAGACTGTGTAACTGTCTCTCCATATATGGGTCATGATAGCATCAATCCATTTGCTCTCAATTTTCCAGAAAAAGGTATCTACATTTTAAATAGAACAAGTAATCCTGGTGGAAAGGATTTTCAGAACCTAGTACTAGAGAGTGGAGAGCCATTATATATGAGTGTTGCTCATACAATTGAAAAATGGAATGAAGAATACTCAGCCAATATTGGAGCCGTTGTTGGTGCTACAAATCTTAAGGAATTTAAGGATATTGCTTCTTCTTTTGCTTCTCACTCTATTCCTCTTCTTATTCCTGGCGTTGGAAGTCAAGGAGGAAGTGCTGAAAGTGTAAAGAGTCTCATGAGAGAAGTAGGATACCCAGAAGAATTAGCACGAATTAATTCTTCTTCTCTCCTCACCCACCCATGGGCAAAGAAAAAAGAAAAGGCTCCAAAGAATTGGAAAGAAGTATGTATCAACAATATCGAGCAATTTACTAAGGAGTGTTCCCTTTGAAGAAGACCTTTCCTCTTTCTCATAAAAATGGAAAAGTAGTTTTAGCTACAGTTAGTGGTGTCGCAACAACAAAGCCTTCCTTAATTAGGTTTTTTGATAAAAGCATTGAAGCTATCGATATAATCACAACAAAGAGCTTTCAGGTTCTTCCCAATAGTGGCAACCGTGAGCCAATTATCTGCGAAGATAATCTAGGAGATTGGGGTAATAGCGTAGGATTACGCAATCCCGGGCTTGAATGTGCATTAAAAGAGATAAAAAAGCTAAGAGAAGAGGGACTAAATAAATGGCTTAATATCTCAATTTCTGCAGACAACGAACTTGATTTTATAACACTCTTTAAAGCCTTTGACGGCCTAGGAGACTCTATAGAATTAAACTTTTCTTGCCCTCATGCTAAAAAAGGCTTTGGTGCTTCTATTGGAAGTGACAAGGAAATTGCTAAGCAATATGTAAAAAGAATAGACGAAGAGACAAAAGACAGAGAGTCTCTGCTCTTTGTTAAGCTCACTCCAAATGTTCCTAATATTGGAGAAATAGCAAAAGAAGTAGTAAAAGCTGGAGCAGATGGTATTGTAGCAATCAATACCTATGGTCCAATTGTTCATATAGACCCTCTCTCTAATAAGCCTATTCTCAATAATAGCCTTGGCGGCAAGGGTGGAATGAGTGGAGATTGGGTTTTCGATAAAGCACTTGAAGCAATAAAAAGCATACGAGAAGCAATCGGTGATGATGTTCCATTACTTGGTATGGGCGGAGTTAGTGACGGAGAGAGAGCTAGTAAGATGATAGAGTGCGGTGCTGATAGCGTAGGAATAGGCTCCGCTCTTGGTAGAGTAAAGCAAAAGGATTGGAATGAATATCTACTCTCTATAAAGAGAGAAGCTGAAGCATTCTTAAATAAAAAAGCTGTTCCACTTCACTCACGTTCACTAATGAGAAATGAAAAAGCTATGGAGTATAGAAAGCACACTGTAGAGAATATTACTCTACACTCTCAAGATACTCTTATTCTTAGTCTAAGTGGCGCTGTTGATAATTTCAAAGCTGGTGAGTTTGTCTTTCTTTGGATTCCTGGTGTTGGTGAAAAGCCATTTAGTCTTGCTAAAGCTTCACCTCTCACATTTATCATAAAAAAACGAGGAATTTTTACGTCATATATATTCTCTTCCTTAAAAAGGGGAGACGATATATTCATTCGTGGTCCATATGGAGACGAGGTTGAAGCTGTAGAGAAGAAAAAAGCTCTTGTTATATGTGGTGGAACTGGTGAAGCAGTTGCTTATCCACTCTCTCAAAAGCTAAAAGAAAAGGGAATTGCACTCTCATTTCTCATTGGAACTAGTGTAGATGGCAACAAGGGTATAATGGAAGAGGAGCTCTCAAAGCTGGGAGAATATAAATGTATCTCTGATATGGGTAAAATAGCCAGAGTTCTCGACTATATTCCACAAGAGGTAGAAAGAATAGGAAAAGAAGAGCTTGCATTCTACTTAATTGGACCTGAAATCTTCATGAAAAAGGCTTCCTCTCTTATTAAAGAAATGGGTGTAGAGTCAACTGACATTCTTCTTTCAATGGAGAAAAATACAATGTGTGGAGTAGGCCTCTGCGGAGAATGTAGCTGTGGTTCTGCTCTAAGCTGTCAGCATGGAACATTCTTTACACTCTCCTTTTTAGAAGAGGAAAATGCTATATGATTGATCCCCATGTTCACCTTCGTGATTGGAATGAAAAAGAAAAGGAGACAATCTATCATGGACTTAAAACTGCACTAAAATGTGGTTTTAATATCCTTTTCGATATGCCAAATACTAATCCACCACTTACAAACAGGGTAAATGTATTAACTAGATTAGAAGACGGCGAAAAGGCAGTAAAAAAGCTAAGAGAAGAAGGCTTTTCTCCCTATTACAGTATATACTTAGGAATAGAAAATAACGAAGAGGAGATACAAGAAATGGTTTCTCTTCACTCTTCTCTTTTTCCACGAATATGTGGTTTAAAGCTCTTTGCTTCACAATCAACAGGAAACATGGGAATCGTAGAAAAGAAAGACCAAGAGCATATTTATTCACTTCTTTCTTCTCTTTCCTATAGTGGTGTACTTGCAGTTCATGCAGAAAAAGAAGCTGCCTTCAATAAAGAGGCAAGGCAGCATTCCTTCTCTAGGCCTAAAGAAAGTGAAATAGAAAGCGTAAGTGACCAAATAGAGATGGCTGTTAAGTATGGTTTTAAAGGCAATTTACATATTGCTCACGTCAGCACTAAGGGTGCCTTAGATTTAATAAGAGAAGTTAAAAAAAGTAAAGAGATTAAAATTACAACGGCCTCAACTCCACACCACTCTCTACTAACACTTAATGATGAAAACTATATAAGAAGGATGAATCCGCCTTTAAGAAGTAAGGAAGATAGAGAGAGTATTCTTTCTTCTCTATTTGATGGCACAATTGATTTTTGCGAAAGCGACCATGCTCCACACACTCTTAAAGATAAGGAAAATGGAAAAAGCGGTATTCCAGGATTTGAGGGTATGCTTCTTTTAATTAAAAAGCTAAGAAAAATGAAGATGAGTGAAGAAAGAATAAATGAACTTTTTGTCACAGGCGCAGTAAAAGCATTCTCTTATCCATTTAAGCCAACTGCCGTTCCTTTTATTACAGATAATATGATAAAAGAAGCAAGAAATAGTTATCCTTTCTCTCCATGGAGTGAAGAAATATGAAAAAGGTAATTCTCACTATTTTTATCTTCACTCTTTCTTTTTCACTCTTTTCCCTCAATATTGGCTTAAGCTACAGAGAAGAAACAGATATAGCACTATGGGAGGCACTAATGGAATGTGGGTATGACTTTACTCCACTTAGCATGATCACAACCTCTACTCTTATCTACAATGAGGAAGGAAAAATAGAAGGAAAAGATAAAAACAATGCTCTAACTAAAGAACAAGCCAAAATAGTTAGAGAAACAGAATTAATAGATACTAATGCTTCTCTTGTTTTGGAAGGAATAGATCTAATCATAATATCAGGTGGACGTGATATCTCTCCTTCTCTTTATGGCGAAGAAGATTTAACTGATACAAAAAAATGTGCAGAAGAAGATGTATCTGATTACTTCTTAATTAAAAGTGCAATAGAAAATAATATTCCTCTAATAGGAATATGTAGAGGAATGCAAGCTATTGGAGTTTATTACAGCTGTCCACTGCTCCAAGAATTAGATTCGCCTCTCCATTATTCAAAAACAGAAGACTACACTTCTCATAGTATCTACATAACAAATAAAGATTCTCTACTCTACTCTCTCTTTAATGAAAACCATGTTTCTGGTCTTCCTTCTAGACACCATCAGGCAATAAAAAGCATAAAGGGAACAAAGCTAGAAGTAACGGCATATACAGAAAGCGAGAATAAACTTGTAATCGAAGCTGTAGAAAGCTTAGATCCTACATTCATTTTTGGTATACAATTTCACCCAGAAAAAGCAGTAGCAAATGAAAAAGAAGGCTCTATTAAAAGAGAAGAAGCTATACTCTTCTTCTCTTCACTCATTTCTTCTGCTGTTTCAGCCAAATAGCCATAACCAGTTTTCTAGGAAGAAGCTTTACCATTCTTACCTGCATTCTAACTCTAAGTCCTAAAATAGAGACAATCCTTCGTTTCTCTAGGTCCTTAATGGCTTTATCTACAACACTTTTACTCGAATAGAATTTATCGTAGTAAACTATTGTTGTATTGTCCTTTACAGCATGATCAAAAAATTCTGTCTTAATCCATCCTGGACATACCGCCATAACAAAGATGCCTTTCTTTTTTAACTCAGCGGAAAGAGAGTAGGAAAAACTCAACACAAAGGCCTTAGAAGAAGCATAAACTGCCATATATGGAACAGGTTGCCAGCTAGAATTAGAGCACAAATTGATTATCTCACCTTCTTCCTTCATAAAGGGAAGAACTATACTAGTTAAATCAACAAGTGCCTTATTATTGAGAAGTATAATATTGTCTAAGCTCGCTCTATCACTCTCTATAAAAGAAGAAAAAACACCACAGCCTGCTGCATTAACTAGCGTTTTAACGCTTTTTTCGTCTCTCCTTAATTTTTCTTCAATTACTTTTAAAGCTTCATCCTTCGTCAAATCTAAAACAAGTACTACAATAGAAGAGCCTAAATCCCTTCTGATTTCTTCTAGTCTTTCTTCTCTTCTTGCAATTATCCAAATCTCACTGTAAATGGCACGTTTATGTAAAGCATAAACAAAGTCTCTTCCCATTCCAGAGGATGCACCACTTACAATAGCAATACCCCTTTCATCATTCATAATCAGATTCTCCTATGAATTCTCTCAATAGAGAGTCAGAAGGAACAAGAACAGAAGAGACTGGATATACATTCTCTAAGAAAGCTAATAACCTTCTAGATAGTACATATGATGCCCCTTCTTCCTTTTTAATAGACCTTAAAAGAGGCTGTAAAAAAGGAGAAAGAACAGCAATTTCATAGTCTAAAGCACTATTAAACATCACATCAGCATTATTTTGATGAGGGAAAATATGTCTTATTTCACCCCTAGTAACACTACTCCACATTCCTAGAGTACGCTCTGCGCTCATTCCTCGTGTTCTATAATCACGAATTATTCTTCTCATAAGTCTGTTATCAGAGGTGGAAACACGATTAGAATCATCAAGATTAAGCTGAGTAAGAGCAGAAATGTATACCTTATAAATATACTTGTTATCGATACATCCAGTAATCAAATTGTTCAATGCGTGTATACCTTCAACAACAATTATTGTCTTTTCGCTCATTCTAACAGGCGTAGAAGAGAATGTAGTTATATGTGTATTAAAATCATAGGATGGAAGATTAACACTTTTTCCTTCTACTAAGTCTGACATATTCTTATCAATGAGCTTTAAGTTTAGTGCCTCAATTGTCTCTAAGTCTGGCTTACCCTCACTATCCTTTGGACAGTCCCATGGTGCATTGTAGTAATCATCAAGACTAATTTTAAATGGCTCGTATCCAAGTAGCCTAAGCTGTTCACATAGTCTCTTAGCAAATGTTGTCTTACCAGAAGATGAAGGACCAGCAACAAATACTATTTTTGCTTTCTTTTTATCGATATTATCAGCAATTGATGCAATTTTTCTTCTATGTAAATCTTCACTTAGCTTAACATATTCGCTAATAGATGAATGATCTATAGATATTCTATTTAATTCTCCAACGCTTCTTACCTTTAGAATTTTTCCCCATCTTTTGTACTCTTCAAATACACTAAACAGAAGTGGATTATCTCTAAAAGGAAGAATAGACTTAATATTTTCACTCACAGGATACCTTAAAAGTAGACCCTTCTTATTGTACCTACTAAGCTCCCAAATACTCAAAATAGATGTATTAGCTACTAGTGGTTCATAGGAAACTTGGTAATAAGAAGCTAATGAATAAACATATGTAAATGAATCATTACGAGAAGAAAGTAATAGACTAGTATTATACATTCCCCTGTCTTTAAATGTTTTTATTGCTTCTTCTCCACTAAGAGCCTTGTACTCAATATCGGATGAAGAAGAGACTAGCTCAATCATCTTTTCTTTGATTCTTTTTACATCTACTTCACTTATATCCTCATCATCTTCAAATGAAAAATAATATCCATCACCAAGTGAGTGCCCTATAACAAGCTTTCTCTCAGGAAAAATAGAAAATGATGCAAGAGAGAGTAAAAAGCAAATGGAGTGGCGATAAATTCTTCTTCCTATAGGATCAAATAAGAATATTGGAGTAATAGTAGAGGATGCAGCAATACGCTTAGCCAATGGATATGCTTCCCCTTCAACTATACAACCAACTATAGGATTAGATAAATAATCATACCTATAATCCTTTTCAATATACCCCGATATAGCTAGAGCTTCCTCAACAGTTGAATAAGCATCTAAACTAACCTCTTTATCATTTATTCTAACTACTATTTTATTCATTCTTTAAATGATAAATCCTTTTTTTAATAAATAGTAAATTTTTTTATCTTTGACTTCTTATAGCCAACCCTTAGATGCTATCATTTAAATAGAAAACTAATGATTAAGTATGATGAGATTAAAAATAGTAATGAAAAATTAGATCTGTTTTCCAATACCTAAATGAAACAAAGCTTGACTGAGCATTATAAAAATTTTATATCATATCTTTACTACTCTAGCTAAATAACACTCAATTTCTCATATTCATCATAGCTTAGAGCTTGATAGCTTTAAGAGAAATTAATTGGGGCCATTAAGCCCCAATTATTCCTTTAAAAGTAAGACAGAAGGACTACTCTATTACACCTCTTTTAAAGCATTAAAAACATCCATTTCTGTTCTCTTACCCGATAGTGGAGTAATAGAAATGTAGCCGTCTCTTAAAACAGCATCAGTATCAAAAGAAAGTGAGGCAGAAGAAGGCTCATATACGCTATAGCCCACTTCATAATACATTTTGCCATCATCAGTTTTAAAATTATCCTTGTAATATGGTCCACCCTGCTGAGTAATCTTGATACCCTTTGGATTGGATGGGAAATTAATATTCCATAATAAATTCTTTTCAAAAAGTCGATTTTCAATTAAATATGACCAGACTCTCTCAATATTCTCATTAAAAAACTCAAGGGTTGTTGGAATAGTAGAAAAAGCAACAGAAATAGTATTAAAGAAATAACCCTCAAAGATAGCACCACATGTACCCGAATATGCTATATCGTATCCAACATTTACGCCCTTATTAACACCAGAGAAGATATAGTCAAAACTACCAAGTCTATCAAAAGCGAATCGAACACAGTCAGAGGGAGTAGAATCGACACTGTATGCTTCACATACTGTTGGGTAATCAACCTTCTCTATTTCAAACTTATTATGAATATCTATTGAATGACTCTTTCCACTTTGTTCAGTTTTGGGTGCCACAACAGTAACAGAGCCAAGAGTAGAAGCAAAGTCCACAAGTGCTCTTAACCCAGGTGAGAATATTCCATCATCATTTGTTACGAGTATTCTACATCCAGTCTTCATTATTATCCTTATACTCCTTTACACTTCTATCTGCTTCGCTTATTAATGCTTCCATCTCTTCCTTTGAAAAACAAGTTGCACCGCTAGCCCTATCGTGTCCACCACCATGATAATGATTAGCAATCTCATTTACTGTCATAAATCTGCTTCTAATTCTAACTCTAATCTTATCTTCCATTTCAATGAAGGCTATCCAGCAAAGAACATCCTTGATGCTAGACATAAAAGATACAGTCTCACTAGCCTCTTCACGTGTTAGATTAAATTTCTTTTGCATTTCGCTATCAACAAAAATCCAAGCTAATCCATTTTCAGTAATATTTATTTTTTCAAAAACAGCGGCACGGAAGCGATAGAATGATATGTCTTTTAGATCAAGACGTGCTTGAAGGTTCTCAATATCTACACCCTTTTCTAACATCAAAGCAGCCATTTTAAGAGTCTCTGGAGTAACAGAAGAAACAGAGAATCTTAAGCTATCTGTAACAAGGCCACAATAGATACATGTTGCACCAAAGCTATCAAGCTTAAGTCTATTCTTAAAAGAAGAATAGAAGGAAGCAATCATTTCGCATGTTGAGCTTCTTTCATCCTCTATCCATTCAATTGCACCATCCCAATTTTCAACCTTTATGTGGTGATCTATCTTAATAATCTCTTTACCCTTACTAAGACTTTTATAGGAAACACGATCAAAAGTTGCTGTATCGAGAATTATTACAAGAGAAGAAGCTATAATACTTTCATCTATTTCTCCATCATCACCACCTAAAAATGATAGATATGAAGAATAATCACTATTGGCTAAATATACCTTCTTTTCTGGAAATGTATTTTCAATTATGTTTTTTAGACCTTTAGTTGAGCCGATAGCATCCCCATCAGGTCTAAAATGACGACCAATAACAATAGAATCGTATTCAACTATTTTATCTAAAATTACTTTTTTTATATCAGTCATTAATGCTCTCCGATAAACTATCTAAATCTTTTAAAAGAGAAAAGGCCTCTTCTCTATTTTTCAAGGTAGCTCCACTTGCTTTTTTATGGCCACCACCACCATACTTTACTGCTATTGGATTAATATTAGCCTTATTACTTCTAATTTCACAGAGCACAGCTCCTTCTATCTCTGTAAAGCTAACCCAGATACTAACACCTTTAATGTTAGCCATCGTATTAACTAAGGATCTTGAATAAGCATTTGGCATTATCTCTTCCTTTTCTAAATCCTTTTTAGTTGTATATACATAGCTAACATTGTGCTCTGTCAATTCTATTCTATCAATAAACCTTCCCTTTCTCTTTAGGTCTCTAAATTCTTCACTGTAGAGAGAGGAGAAAATAGAAGAAGTATCGACACCCCTCTCTAGTAATGCTGATGCTATAATAAAAGTACGAGGCGATACTGAATCATACAAGAAACGCCCACTATCTGTAAGAAGACCAGTATACAAGGCTTCTGCTGCTTCTTTATTAATATTTAGCTTACTTGAGAGAGCAAAATCAGAGATTAAACCACAGCAAGACTCAAAAGAGGAATCAACAACCTCAAAAGAACATATAGTCTCAATAAAGAGATGATGATCGAACCTCAGTGTCTCCTTTGCTTTAGAATATCTATCATCAGATATTAATTTAGCACTGCTTGTATCAAGAACAATTGCTAAGCTCTCATTATAAACATCATCCTCTATTAGTTGTGGTGTAGAAGATGAGATAAAAGAGTAACGAGATGGACTATCACCAACTATAAAAACACGCTTTTCTGGGTAGTTATTCTTTATAATCTCTCTTAATCCACACTGGCTACCTATAGCGTCTCCATCAGGATTAGAGTGTCTATGGATAATAATAGAATCATATTTTTCAATTAATTCTAATGCTTTAATGTACTTTTCATTCATTTTCGTTTCCTCAAAACAAAACTATTCTTTCTTTTCAACAAACGAAAAGGAGGCCGTAGTTTCCTACGGTCTCCCATTATCTAGTTTCTCTTAGAAAAACTCTTTTTCACTTAAGTATGATGGGAACTGGCTTTCTCCAATTTTAGAGAGGTTTTCACCAAGAATGTAGCTTGTATTAGAAGCACTGAATGTTTCATATGTCTTATAAGAACCAACATAATAATCTGTGCCACCAACGTTAGCTACTGGTGTATGAGCATCTTTGTTAATTGTCCACTCTGCGCCATCATTATCAAGAACGATTGTAGCCTTTCCATCAACATCCTTAACAGAAAGATAGACTCTTTCACCATTCTGAACTGAATATAGCTTAAAACCATTTTCAGTTAATTCAGCAAAAAGATATGCAGATTTTCCAAGACTAAGAGTTGAAGCAAGATACTTTCCACTCATTTCGCCTGTGAAGAATAGTGTCTTTCCAGCAAGATTTTGTTCCATAACAAGAGCATAAGCCTTTCCTTCTTCTACACTATCTATCTTCTCATAGCTAAAAGCCTCAACACTAACTGAGCAAAGATAAGCTGGGAACTGACTTTCTCCAATACTTGAGAGATTATCGCCAAGGATATAACTTGTTTTGGAAGCACTGAATGTTTCATATGTCTTATAACAGCCAAGGTAATAATCTGCTCCATCAACACTTGTTACAGGTACTCCTGCTTCTTCATTGATTGTCCAAAGAGCAGTTGAAACATCGCTAAGAGCAATTGTTGCCTTTCCATCTACGCTTAAGATTTCAACATACTTCTTGTTTTCACCATCCATGAAGTAGATAGCAAAGCCACCATCTTTCTTCTCTAGGTATACTTCTTCAGCCTTATCATAGTTACCAGAAGCAAGATATTTTCCACTCATTTCACCTGTGAAATGGAGAAGCTTGCTTGCGTTCTTCTGACCAACAACAAATAGGTATGGCTTATCATATTCGAGAGTAGAAGCATCAACCTTAGTATAATCAACATAACCAAGCTCAACATTCTTTAACTGAGCAGGGAACTGACTCTCACCAATTTTTGAGAGGTTATCACCAAGGATATAGCTTGTCATAGAAGCACTAAGAGTATTGTATGTCTTATAGGAACCAAGATAGTAATCTGCACCGTCAACGCTTGTTACAGGTACTCCTGCTTCTTCATTGATTGACCAAACATTACTTGGAGTAGAACTAAGAGTAATTGTTGCTTTTCCATCTACGCTTAAGACTTCAAGATATTTCTTTTCTCCATCCTTAACAAATGAAAGATAGAAACCACCATCAGCCATCTCTACTGTCATTGTAACAGCATCACTAGCCTTATTAGAAGTAGCAAGGTACTTTCCACTCATCTCACCTGTAAAATATAGATCCTGACCAAGAAGAGCCTGATATGTATGGTACTTGAATTCATCGCCATCCTTTACTTCAGTAACAGTAGTTACCTTGTAAATGTCTGTAGCCTGAGCATCAATAGTAAGTGTGAATGTCTTTTCACTCTTTTCTGCACCAGAAGTTGCAACAACTGTAACTGTTACAACACTCTCATTTTCTGGTAATGTAACAACCATTTTGTCGCCATCAATAGCAACGCAAGAGTTATCACTAGACCAAGCTAGAGAAACAGAATCATAAAGAACACCTGTTGTGTTAATACTAACTGTTGTATCTTCTGTATAAGCAGTTTCAAGACTAATATTATCAAGCTCGAAGCTTACCTTTTCCTTATCACTCTTCTCTGGTAATGACTTATAAACGAAAGAAGCTGAATCAACTGGTGTGAGGTAGAAAGCACCATCGTAAACACAAATAACACCTGTTACATCAGCAATCCAACCAAAGTGTTCTGCGTGTTCTTTCTTTAATGTTTCCTGATCATCCTTAGATAATGGACATACGGAAGAAGAAATTCTGACATATGATTCTAAGCCATCTTTCTTGAATTTGTAGTAACCGTTAGATGTATCCTGACTTGAGATTTCAACATCCTTTACTGTTACAAGTAAGCCCTGTTCTTTTGTTAAAGCAGCATCCTTAAGAGATGTTGCAGCACTATACTTTTCTGTCCAATCAGAAGCAGTTAATGCTGTTGAAGAAGCATCAAGAATTTCAATAGCAGCACTCTTAACTTCATGTGTTCCACTATATAGGTCCTTAATACCTGTTGCTCTTACAGTCATTCCAACCTTAATACCACTTTCAACAGGATCGCTACTCATACCATAGATATAGTAACCACCAACATTGTCCTGGATATATAAACAGTTAGAGCTGTTACCATTTGTCTTACTCATAATAGCTGAAACAACACCCTTAACTACAACAGAGCTATCTGTTGCTGCAGCAATATATTCATCCCAGCTTAATTCCTTGAACTGAGGAATAGAACGTGCAAAAGAAACACTAGCTGTATTACCGCTATTATCTTTAACAGTAGCTGTGAGGTTATATAAAGCATCAACAGGTGTCTTTTCATTAACATCAATTGTTACTTGATGGTTTTCACCAGGAACAACCTTTGCTACATCTTCTGAACAATCAACTGTCCAATCAACAGAATAAGAAATACCACTAATCATAACTGTATCAACAACTGTGTAGTCACTTGCAGTTACATCAGGAACATCCTTCTTACTGTTCTTATACATTGCAAAGAGGTAATTTTTGGCATTATCAAGTCCAGATGGAGCACTAGCCTTCTCTGTAGAAGCACAAGAGATAAGTGTAGCAAGAACCATAAGAACAACCAAAGAAGCTCTAATTGCTTTTTTCATAATAATCTCCTAGTTTATTCAATTGTGATGTCTTCACTATTGAAGACCCTTATTTGCATAGATCCTTCGTATTGCTCTAATATGCCTTTTACTGAAATAGTTTTTCCTAGATAATCTTTTTCTGTAAGAATTACACCATTATTATCTTTTAGCTTTATCGTTCTAATTTGGATATTTCCATCTTCATTAGAACAATAAAGAGTCATAGCACCATTAGAAGAAGAATCTTCATTTACTGTTGTATAGATGGAGTCAACATTTAAGCTATTCACTTCAACAGTAGTATCAAGTAATGCAATACTACTTTTAAGTGTAATAGTATCATCTCCAACTATAAAGGTTACATAACCATTGTTGATTTCATCAACTGTAACTGGAGTATATGAGCCAGTATGACCACTACTAATAAGACGAATATTATCAGGATCTGTTGGCATCATCTGCCTATATTTAATTCCAGATACCTGGTAGCTATCTCCACCCTCATAGTACTGAACAGTTCCAACTATTCTTACTCTATTGCCTATACCGATTATCTCTAAGCCGGCACCAGTAAGAGAGTATCCATAGTAAACTGAAATACCATAGCTCATATCACTCTCTTCATCTCTATCTTCGATATAAATGCTGTTATTGTAATTACGAGTAACAACACCCTCAAAGGCAACCTTCTTACCGTTATACTCTTCAACATTAGCCCTAAGTTCTTTTAGCGCTATTTCTATAGCATCACCATAAAAGAAGTCAGGATCTTTTTCACCAGACCAAACATTTAGCTTTTCGATTCTTGCCTGGCTGATTGCATTTTGGCAATAAGAGCCGTAACGGTTATTTGCAGATGAAGAAGGTATAGCTAGGCCGTTTTGTAGTATTTCAAGGTTTAAGTTCTTAAACTCTCCGTCTCCTTCTCTATACCACACCCAAACTAAATACCTAGCCCCAGTTGAATCTAAATTCCAGCTACTATTATCACTCTCAATCCAAATTTCAGTAGCATTTTTGAGCTTATTCTTAGTAAACTCTGATGCCTTCTTTCCCCATTCTTCAATTTTACCAGTACTTTCTGGTGTATTAATGGCTAGATATCTTGCCTTTAATACGCCATCTGCACTAATAGTTTCTGGAACAACAAAGTGAGTTGTATCGCCATCTATAAATGACTTAACAGTAACCCTTTGTTTAGCTGTATTGCTATCCATTTGGAAGGAAAGAAGAGATGTATAATCAACATGCTCAATCTTCTCTTCTGCTACTCCAGATGTATTAGTCTTTTCACTAGTAGAACAGGAAGCAAGGACCAATATTAATAATAGTAATGCTAGAATTATTCTATTTTTCATTAGTTCTGGTACTCACATTCATCAATAGCATTCTGGAATGCCTTATCAATCATCTGATCAACGTTTCCGTTATCGCTAGCAGAGAGACAGGAAGCAAGAAGGCTTTCAACCTGACTACGAGCTGTAGAAGAACCGTTGAATGCAGGAGATGTATAATATGCTTCTTCCTGTTCAAGACAAACCTTAGCAGAAAGAGATGTAAGATATGCACCACCATTAGCCTTTGCAACAAATTCTTTATAAACAGGGTTATCTGCAACACTCTTAAGAACTGGTACATAACCACTTGTCATTGAGAATTCAGCCTGGAAATTAACACTTGTTGTGAAATACTTAACAAAGAGCCAGGATGCAATAACCTCTTGAGGATTTGACTTAGCAAAAATACATACACTAGGACCCTGGCTGATTACTCTAGGCTTACTTGGGTTAACCTGTGGGATTGTTGCGATTCCAACTTCAAATGGATAATTGCCATTACTATCTGCTGTTGGTCTCTGATGGTTAGCACCAGCGGAGGAACCGATAGACATATAGCTTCTTGTACCTGTTTCAGAAACAAAGAGGCCTGAAGTATAAGCACCATAGATAGTCTGAGTTGTTAAATAACCCTTCTGATACCATTCTCTAAATCTCTTAACAAAAGCTTTGTTTGTATCATTATTGAAGAGATAATGTGGTTCGCTAGCAGATGTATAATCAGAACCATACTGCTCTGTCATTGTAATAAACCAGTTACCTTCACTATCATATCCAAGTGGAATAGAGTTTGGATCGATAGCCTTAATCTGAGCACAAACTGCTTCCATCTCATCCCAAGTTGTAGGAACCTTAATGCCATTAGCATCAAAGAAAGTCTTATTATAATAAAGAACTTCAGTACTCTTTGACCATGGAAGAGTATACATAAGTCCATCACCGAACTGTCT
Source organism: uncultured Spirochaetaceae bacterium (assembly GCA_964563815.1). Taxonomy (GTDB): domain Bacteria; phylum Spirochaetota; class Spirochaetia; order Sphaerochaetales; family Sphaerochaetaceae; genus Ornithospirochaeta. The sequence continues at coordinate 22,146 of CAZLYD010000002.1, read as the reverse complement.
ACCTTCGTTGTAGTATCCTTCGATAAAGTCATTCTTCTGCTCTTCTGTTAATCCTAATACTTCTGTTGTTCCATCAGCTCTTGCTACACTAATATCACTATCGATTAAGTTATCTAATGTGACAACAGCGCCTGCTAAGTTATATAGAGCAACATGGTCTGGGTAACAGTAAGCAATGTTTGGTTGGTTACCAACTGTAATTTCAGTTGAAATCTGGTCTCTTACATCATCGTATCCACCAACCTGAGTTGCTTCAACTGTGATATTTGGATAGAGCTTATTAAATTCAGCAATATAAGAATTTAATACCTCATTAAGAGCAGAGCCCATGGTGTGGTAGAATTTGATAGTTACAGCACTACCATCATACCCCCCCTCTGGTACCTGAAAACCACTTACTGAACTTGAACTTTCTTTTCCACCTCCACAGAATGCAGAGAAGAGAACCAAAGAACAAAGTAAGAAAACTGCTAATACTTTTTTCATAATACTCTCCTATTTATTATGTAAAATTCTATTTATCCCTTAATACCACTTCGGCTAACGCCCTTCATGATATATTTACGTAAGAATACAAAGACTAAGAATAATGGGAATGAAACAAGAGCTACAGCTGCCATCTGTATAGGATAGTTAACATCTCCAGTTGTCTCTGTAAAAGCATTTCTAAGACCATTTGTAATCATTCTATGATTTGCATCATTAGCAACTAAGCGTGGCCAAATATAGCTATTCCAAGCACCCATCATCTTCAAAATTGTAATTGAAATAAGAGTTGGAAGAGAAAGTGGAATCATAACCTTACATAGGTACTTGAAATCACTTGTTCCATCAACCTTTGCTGCCAAATACAATTCATCTGGTATCTGCATGAAATTCTGTCTTAGCAAATAAATATAGAATACAGAAACAAGGAAAGGAACAATCAATACTGTATAAGTATTAATCCATCCTAGCTGAGTAACTGTACTATAGTTAGTAATTGTAAAAAGCTCTCCAGGAATCATCATTGTTGCAAGGAGTGCACCAAATAGTGCATCTTTACCTTTAAATTCTAATCGAGCAAATGCAAATGCAGATAGAATAGTAATAATAAGTGATAAAACTGTCGAAACTAATCCAACGTAGAGTGTATTCAAAAAGAGTCTACCAAGATTAGCTGTTGTAAATGCATTAGCATAGTTGCTAAACATAACTCTTTTTGGGAAAAAGGTTGGTACACTCATTCTGTACTCATCCAAGGTTTTTAAGGATGAGTTAATCATCCAATAGAATGGGAAGAGTACAATTATTGCCATAATAATTAAAAATGTATAAAGCAATACTTGAACACAAGCTAATACAACCTTCTGCTTAACGGAGGTCTTCTGTAAATCTTTTGTATGCATAGTATCTAATACAGCCATATTCACCTCCCTTAATAATGAACTCTCTTCTTACTAACACGAAGGTTAATAAGAGTTACTATCAAAATAAGCAAGAATAGTATTAATGCAGCGGCACTAGCTCTACCCTGATTATTTGTACTTAATGCGTCATATATAAACCCAACCATAGTATTGAGTCTTCCACTTTCATCCGGTGGTCCCATCTTTTCACCAAATATACCAACGATAGAGGTATATTCCTTGAAGCCACTAATAAAGCCAGTAATTACAACGTATGCAATCATTGGAGAAAGAAGAGGAACTGTAATTTTAGTAAAGATTCTTTTTCTACTTGTCCCATCAACACGAGCAGCATCGTAATATTGCTTATTAATTGACTGCAATCCACCAAGAAGAATGAGAATCTTAAAAGGTAGAGCATTCCAAACAATATAAATAATCATTACTGTCATGTTAGCTAAATAAGAGGAACCTGTATTAATCCAGTTAATATGCTTTCCACCAAAGAATTCAATAATATTGTTAATAATACCTGCAGTAACAACAATTTCATTTTCTGTTCCGTAGAAAGAACCAACAATATTAAACATTGCAGCAAATACCATACCAATAGCAATTGAGTTAGTTACATATGGTAAGAAGAATATTGTCTGAAGTGGCTTCTGTAAGAACTTAATAGAATTAAGACAAACAGCAATTAAGAGAGCTAAAAGAGTTGAAATTGGAACAGTTGTTACACATAAAAGAACTGTGTTCTTCATACACTGAACAAACTTCTGATATTTAACAACTCGTGTAAAATTACCAATACCAAATTTAAAGGTAGCCCCGCCAACAGCCTTTAAGCCAGAATAATTTTCCAGAAAGGCCATACGAACAGTATTAAATATTGGCCATACTGTAAAAACTAAAAGAAGGATAATAGCAGGAGAAAGATAGACCCATGCTTTCCATTTGTGTTCGCTTTCTACCATTTCCATTTTTATTTCTCCTGATAAATTCTTTCTTCTGTCTCTTTATCAAAAACGAAAACTTTATTCTGCTTTAGAGAGAATGAAACTGTTTTATCATTTTCATCAACACCACTATCTGAAGGAATGATAGCTCTTACTACAGGTGTTATAGCTTCTTTATTACCTACAACAATACTTACATCTCTACCCATTACCTCTAAGGCATTTAATGAACAATGGAAAGAGCCGTTTTTATCAAGAACAAATCCTTCTGGTCTTATTCCAACAAAGACATCTCTATCGAATGTATCAAAATCAAATAGATAATCTTCACCAATATAGAGTTTTTTATTCTTTACGTATCCATTAAAGACGTTAATTGGAGGAGTCCCTAAGAATTTAGCAACAAAGAGATTAGCTGGACTATCATATACATCTTGAGGCTTACCAATTTGCTGTACAACGCCAAGCTTCATAATAACAATTTCATCGGAAATACTCATAGCCTCTTCTTGGTCATGAGTAACAAAGACTGTAGTAATCTTTGTCTCTCTCTGTATTCTTCTAATCTCCTCTCTTGTTTGAAGTCTAAGTCTAGCATCCAAATTAGAAAGTGGTTCATCTAATAGTAGTACACGAGGCATCTTTACAAGAGCACGAGCAATAGCTACACGCTGCTGCTGTCCGCCACTGAGTTCTGATGGCTTACGTTCAAGTAATTCGTCAATTTGGACAAGCTTAGCAACACTCTCTGTTCTCTCGAGCATCTCTTCTTTACTTAGCTTATCTTCACCCTTAAGGTTTTGAAGAGGGAAAAGAATATTTTGCTTTACTGTCAAATGTGGATATAGAGCATAGTTTTGGAAAACAAGTCCAACACCTCTATTTTCAGGAGAAAGTCTTGTTACATCATCTTTACCAAAGAAAATCTTTCCTCCTGTTGCCTTTTGCAATCCACAAATCATATAGAGAGTTGTGGATTTTCCACAACCAGAAGGACCTAAAAGTCCAACTAACTTTCCATCTGGGATGGTGATTGACATGTCGTTAACAGCAACGACCTCTTCATTACTTTTCTTGTTCCTACTTGGGAAAATTTTCGTAAGATTCTGTAATACAACTTCCATTAGCTATCCCTTTATCTTTAATAAGCTGTTTTTTCAGCTTCTTCTTTTGCCTTTCTCTTTTTTTCTTCTAAAACTTCTTCTTCACTTTCAAAAATAAACTGAGAATTATAATCTACTACAATTGTATCAGAGAGCAAGTCATGAATCATTGAATTGTCTTTAGTACAGAACAATAGAATTAAATTTAGAAGAAGGAGACCACATATAACTATTGGCCCGACAATACCAATTGAAGAGAAGAGAATTAGAACAATAATAAGCACACTGACCATAGTTTCAATTGTATATTTACCTAGTATTGCTCTAATAAAAAGTGAAAGATTATTTACTTTCCACCCACCCTTTCTCATCAAACATAGTCCAAATACTTTCTTTCCAATCGTTACACCATTCTTAAAGAAGAGAGGAATTATAAAATCTGAAATTAAGTAAGCAAAGAAAATGCCTATAGAAAGAGAAAGAATTGTTAGATTCATCACCATTCTATAGGCACTCATTGCATCTTCGTCTTCAATTAACGCCTCATATGCTCTATCGTAAGTATTTCTTTGTTCTAATGTATATGAGTAGTATTCGTCAGCTGAAATAGCAAAAACTATACCATACTCATTTTCATATTTACTGTAACTATCGTTAAGTTTTTTATTGTAACTATCGTAACCAGTTATTAAAGAAATAAGGTAAATAAAAAATGTAGCTAAAATAATAATGACAATAAAGTCTAATAGAGAAGCCGAAAAACGCTTCAGTAGACTAGCCTTTTGTCTATCCATTCCTATTCCCCTTTCTTCAAAATACAACACATCATAAATGAAATTTAAAGTATTTTTAAGAGTTTTTATAAAAATATCACTCTAAACCGCTCGTTTCTTTAATAGTTGGAACAAAAAGAGAAGAAAACATAATTCTTTCATCATCATTATTTTTAAACAAATTTGATAGCTTTTCTTCATTTAAAACAAAAGGTATCTCACCCTTTTTGTACTCTTTTTCTCCCAAAACACCCATTTCTTTAATTAGTGGCATATATTCTTTAGCAACCATCGGCCTTTTATTATGCTCCTTGATTGCACATAAATTATGCCATCCTTTAACCTTATCAAAATCAAGATGAAGTATTAGAAAATCTTCAAAATTCATTATAGAAAATGAAAAAGGAGGAAGATCATCCATTTTTTCATACTCTTTTCGTTCCTTTTCATCTCTAAGAAAAATATCTTTATCAACAATTATTTCTATCCTAGCTTTTTTGTGCTTCTCTCTTACTCTTTTATAGCATTTTCTTATTTCCTTACAAAAACCATTAGTTGCTTTTATGGCAATAAAAATATAGTCCCTTTCCAGCTCTCTATAGAGCTTATTCAGTTCATTTAAGTAAGCAACCTCTGACCATCCTTCAACGATGCAATAAATAATACGTTTCATATTTTTATATGTATGGGAAAGGAATACCAGAATAAAGCCCCGCTAGATACTCTTTTCTAAAATTCTTTCCCTCTATTTCAATCTCACTTAGCCTCTTAATCATTGTTCCTTTTTTTCTTGTCTTATCAACAATAGCAATTTCATCCTGCGTTAAAAAAGGAGCATCTAAAAGATCTGTATTGTGACAAGTACACAATAGCTGAGCCCCATTTTTGTTATAACGTTTATCAGAAAAGAGAGAAACAAGAACAGAAAGAACAATAGAGTGTAAGGATATATCTATTTCATCAAGAACTAAGAATAAACCACTCTCAAGAGAAGAAAGAATATATGAGACAAGGCCAAATAGTCTCTTTGTCCCTTCGCTCTCTTCATCTAATTCAAAATATCTATTCTCTTCATCCTTATTTATATGCATTGTTCTCCACACATTAGAAAAAGAAAATGCATCACTTATTGATAAGTCCATCTTTTTTATTAGTGCTACCACTCTTTCTCTGCATTCTTCTTCATTCTTAGAAAGCGAATTCTCTACATAAAAGCGAAAAGCCTCCTCCATATTTATAGAAAATGAATCAACAGAAACTATGGAATCTATTAGCGTTTTTCTCGCTTCTCCTTTTGTCGCTCGAAGAACCGGAAGGCTGCTATTTTCATTGTTGAAAATAGTTACACCATCTTCCTTTAACCACTCTTCTTCAACTCTATCTTTATATCTTATGTAATATTGGTACTCCTTCTTTCCATAAGCAGTAATAAAGAAGGAAGTAGGAAGCAACGTGTTATCTAATTTATTTGGCCTATAGTAAAAGGAAGTAGGTTCACTTCCCTTTATTAGAGAAAGGAAGGTCTTAATACCACCAATAAATGTACTTTTACCACTGCTGTTAGAGCCGTAGCAAACAAGAATGGGAACTGCTCTCTTCTTTCCTTTTTCAATAAAGAATAATAAATCATTATCTTTGTATCCCTTTGGAGCACGTCTATTAAATGAGAAATCTAATTTTGCGCTAACAATTGACTTATAATTATTTATCTCAAAGCTCTCTATCATCGTCTACTCCAGTGAAGATACCACATGTATTAAGAATCCTACTATTTCCTTCCTCTACTCTTTTTTTGTTAAAGGAAAGAGAGAAGAGAGTAATATCAAGATCCCTTTCTACAAGCCTTATTAAAGAAAGATTTCTCCTTATTAAGTCTTCGCTTTCTTCTATCTTTTTCCTCTGTCTTTCTTTTAAATAGAAAAGTGGACTCTTTTTTTCTTCCATTGCTTTTACAACTAAAGCTGCTCTCTTTTTACCAAAGCCTTCAACTCCCTTTATATTGTCTCCCTTGTCACCCATAATTGCCTTATATAAAGCCCAGTATTCAGGAGAAAAGCCGTAGGTTTCTTTAAAAGAAGAAATATCGATTATTTTGCTACTCTTACCACGAGGTCTAAGGATGGAAACATTATTTGAAAGTAGCTGAAAAAAATCACTATCGAAGGAAGAAATAGTAACTCTATTGTCCCTTCCATACCTTAAAGCAAGCGTTGCTATTGTATCGTCTGCTTCACATTCCTTCGAATATATTGGTTCTATTTCTAAATATCTAAGGCACTTAACAATGTCGGCTTCTTGAGTAAATGGAGAAGAAGAGGAAGAAGAATAATCTATTCTATTTGCTTTATATTGAGGAAGAATAGCTTTTCTTTCTTCACTACTATCATGGTCAAAAACTATAGCAACCTTAGTTGCTCTAATCATCTTTATTTCACTAAGTAAGTATGAAATAAAGCCAATAGTACCATGTATAGGCTTTCCCTTTTTGTTGTTAATAGCACAAGGAAAGCCATAATACATTTGAAACATTAAATTATTACCATCAATAATAAGTAGACTTTCCATACTTTATTCTAGCATGGATTATCTTTTCTCTTTTATTCTTTTCTATTTTTTTTAGTTTTTTTCTTAAATACAAAGGAAAAAAGAATAATAGTAAAGGAGACAGCAATGTAATCTGCAATTGGCTCTGCAATAAAGACTCCTATTGTTTTATCAGCGAAAAAGAGTGGAACAATATAAATAAGAGGTATTAGAAGTACGAGCTTTCTTACTACTGCAACAATAACAGAGCTTAGTGCTTCACCTATTGAAACAAATGTCATTTGACAAGCTATCTGAATGCCAAGAATTATAAAGCTAAAGCAATAAATACGCAGTATTCTTTCCGAATAAGCAACAAGAGAGGAATCGCTAGTAAATATGAGAGCAAAAATAGAAGGAAAGAGCTCAACAAGAAGCCAAAGAATCGAAGTATAGGTGACACAGGTAATAAGGAGTGTCTTAAAGCACTTCTTTACTCTCTCCATGTTACCTGCTCCATAGTTAAAAGAAGAGATAGGTTGAGCACCTTGAGCTATCCCTTGAAGTGGAAGCATCGCCATTTGCATGATAGAAGTACATATTGTCATAGCACCAACTGCAATATCACCACCATACTTTAAGAGAGAAGAGTTAAAGCAGATGGAGATAACACTCTCTGTGCTCTGCATAATAAAAGTAGAAATGCCTAGAGTTAAGCATGGGATAACTACATTTCTAGTTAGCTTAATATTTTTTATTTTTAGCCTAAGCTCTGATCTAGTGCTACACAAGTATAAAACACACCATAGACTACTTACTCCTTGGCTAATGATAGTTGCTAGCGCAGCTCCCTCTACTCCCATATTAAAAACAAAGATAAAGATAGGATCTAGAATAATATTTATAAAAGCACCAATAAGAACAGTTAGCATACTAACAACTGTCTTGCCCTGACATGTAATAAAGGCATTGAGAGATAGAGTAAGTTCTACAAAAATAGTTCCTAGTGCATAAATTCGGATATATGAAGTAGCATAAGTAATTGTTTCGCTACTGGCACCAAAGAAGAGAAGAAGAGGCTCATTAAAAATGAGGATAATTATTGTTAAAACAATAGAAATTAAGATTTGAAGAGTGAAACAGCCACCTAAGATGCTCTCTGCTTTTTCTTTATCATTTTTACCTAAAGAAATGGAAGCGCGAGGAGCACCACCGGAAGCAGAGAAGGAAGCGAAAGCAGAAACAAATAGAATAATTGGCATACAAACACCAACCCCTGTTAGAGCTAAGCTACCAACTCCTTCCATATGACCGATATATATTCTATCTACAACATTGTAGAGCATGTTAATTAATTGAGCTATTACTGTAGGAAGAGCAAGCTTAAATAAAAGGGACGGAATACTTTTAGTTGCTAACTCTTGATTATTACTATTCATTTTTCCTCCAAACAGAAGAAAAGATAACAATAGAGACTAACTATGGCAATCATTAATCTTTTCTTTATTCCTTTATTATTGTATTTTCCTAACTATGGATACTTTGGGACTATCGAGTTTTTGGATTAAAACAATATATATCTTTTCTTTCTCGCTTGGTCTTGTTGAACTAGCTATAGCCTTAGTAAAAAGAGGTAATTATAAAAAAAGAATAGTTTCTACTCTCTTTTATCCATACCTTCTAATTGTCCTTTCGCTCACTCTTCTTGATAGAGTGCCATCCCCTGATTATAGATATCTACTAAAGCTATTCTGGTCATACGATAGCTACAATAGAGAGTACTGGGTAATGGGAAGAGAAGTAGTATGTAATATCGTAATGCTCTTTCCTTTCGGCTTCCTTTTTCCCTTACTACTGAGAGAAAGTGGAAAAGAAAAGCTTACTCGATATACAATTCTCTTTTCTTTTCTCTTTACCTTACTAATAGAACTAACTCAATTAATAACAAAGAGAGGATTCTTTGAGCTTGACGATATATACCACAACACAATGGGAGCTGTTGCTGGATACTACCTTTATCTCTTATTTGATTACTTATTTCCCAAAGATTGAATTAATTTCACAAGCTCCATATCTTCTTCTGTCACTTTGAAATTTGTAGAAATTTTTTTACCATTACTACCCTTCTCTACAGCAAAGGAAACAATATCACCAACCTCTATTGGAGAAGTAGAAAGATAATTAATATATGCAACTGTCTTTGGGTGAGAAGTACTAAAGCTCTCCCATGCCTTTTTAACTTTTAAAACATCAAATGGATTCATAGAAAAATAATAGGGGAAAAACCAAAATTTTTCCCCTACTTTTTTAAGATTATTAATCTTTTTTATTTGATATCGTTACCTGTAAGCTCCTGTCTGAAGGATGTTGCTGTCTCCTTCTCATCTCCTGGCTTATATAAGGATGGAACTGCAGCATATAGAGCAGCACAAACAACTAAGTCCTGCTTCCAAGTAATTTCATTAGGAGCATGTGCCTGACTTTCTGCACCAGGACCGAAGCCAACACAAGGAATACCATATCTACCCTGAATTGATACACCATTAGTAGAGAATGTCCACTTATCTGTCAATGGACGACCTACTCTCTTCTCCTTACTAATGTCATCACTATATAGTCTTTCTTCACCCCAAAGAGCATGATGAGCATCAATTAAAGCCTGAACGTGAGGAGCAGATTCTTTATTAATCCAAGTTGGGAAGAAGCATTCTGTCTTATAAACTTCACCTGTCCAAGCTGGTCTATCATACCAATACATGGAAACCTTAACATCATCACCATACTTCTTAACAGAAGGAAGATCTTCGATTTCCTTCAAGCATGACTTATATGTCTCACCTGCTGTCATTCTTCTATCGATACTGATAGCACATGAATCAGCAACAGCACAACGAGAAGGAGAAGTATAGAATATCTGGCTTGTTGTACATGTACCTCTACCAAGGAATCTAGCATCCTCATAGTGGTCTGGGTTGTACTTTGGATCAAGCATCTTTACAAGACCTTTAATCTCAACAGAATCATCTGCACTATTTTCATTAAGAGCTCTTACATCCTGGAGGATATCAGCCATCTTATAGATAGCGTTGTCGCCTCTCTCTGGAGCTGAACCATGACAAGAAACACCCTTAACATCAACTCTAATTTCCATTCTTCCTCTGTGACCACGATAGATACCACCATCTGTTGGTTCAGTAGAAATAACGAATTCAGGAACAATCTTATCTACGTTATAAATATACTGCCAGCACATACCATCACAGTCTTCTTCCTGAACAGAACCAACAACCATGATCTTATATCCTTCTGGGATAAGACCAAGGTCCTTCATGATCTTTGCGCCATATGTAGCACTAGCCATACCGCCTTCCTGGTCTGAACCGCCACGGCCATAGATAATCTTATCTGTTTCGTATCCCTTATAAGGATCCTCTTCCCAGTTGTTAATATTACCAATACCTACAGTATCAATATGGGAATCAATAGCAATAATTTTATCTCCTGTTCCCATCCAGCCGATTACGTTTCCAAGTCCATCGATTTCGACCTTGTCATAACCAAGCTTTTCCATCTCTTCTTTAATTCTGTATACAACACCTTTTTCTTCACAGCTCTCAGATGGAATAGCAATCATATCTCTGAGGAACTTAGTCATAGCTGGGCCATAGGCTTCAGCAGCTTTTTTAATTGCAGCATAATCCATAAAGGAACCTCCCTGATTTCACTTTATATAGGCTTTTTTTCTTGCCTATTAAAATACTAAACTGTAAAATTTGGTTTGTAAACAAAATTTGTTGCATTTTGTTGCACAAAAATTAACTTGTTAATTGAAAACTTAAATGCAACGAAAATCGCAAAACAAGTAGTAGATATCTTATGTTTAACTGATACTACTTCTTTTTTTAAAACACCCTAATACATCACGTAAATATGATAATGTTGAAAAGTAATATCGTCGTCTAAATCTTAAGTATGCAGGGTCGTAATACCTTTTATATGATTTACATATGTATCAACATAATTGATGGCTCCACTTGCAATCCTTGGAAAATTATTAATCATGCGGATAAATAATATACTAACGCTTCCATTAAAAAAAAGAGATTGACTATTTAGCCAACCTCAAATCATCTTCACTCGGTCACTTTTTATTTTACCAACGATTCAGAACCATCACTCGTCATCATTTGCGAAGAAGGATGATTGAACTTATCCTTTATTGTTTTCATTTATTCTTACCCAAATACAACAATAAAACTTACTTATAGGTAATTCAATATTCATCAAAAACCATATTAGGGAATACTCTTTTCATCCTTTCATCCGGGTACTTTTCATCAATTACTACTTCAATTGTATTCTTTGCTTCTAAGCCCTGTTGTCTTTCTGACCAACGATATAGTGCAGAAAGAGTAATTAGGCAATCTAAAAGATAAAAAACAAGAAAAATCCAAGTCAATGCTTTACCTATCGCATTAGGTATCTTTAGTATCCAATTGGAAATAATTGGATAAATCCTTTTTATCCACAATACACCTAATATGCCCCAAAATATTGAATATAAGAGACATATCCTTCCATTGATGTTAAATGGAACACTGCTATAATCCCAGCTTCTAGAACCCAAAAGCAGCTCCTGTCCCAAAGAGCATACATATTCCAAAAGCGAACCAACAAGCATTGCACCCAAAAAGCTTATCCAAGCTGAAAAATTACGATAGCGATATAAAAAGATTGAAAGAAGAGCTGCACCAAAGCCATAAAGTGGATTCAAAAGTCCATATATAAGGCCCTGTCTACTCTCTATATATCCATGACGAAGTAGACACCATAGCATCTCAATAATGACACCAGCAAAAGACCCAATGAAGATAAGAAGAAGTATCTTATAAATGCTAATACCTCGAGAGAAATGATTAGTCATACTCTCTATATAATCTATCTCTGCATTTACCTTTCGTTTTTTTCTTCCTCTTTTAGTATAAGAAGCTTCTAAATCAGCCCAACGCCCAGCAAGCTCCTCAGAAATATCAAAAAGAATCTGATAAGACTTTAAAACATTCTTTCTTGCTCTCTTTAGTGACTCTTTTCTCTTCTCTACTTCTGGCTTTAATGAATCACGGTCCCTATTTTTTAATATCTCAGGATAATAAGTTGAATTCATCTGGTCCATTGTGGACTTAGCTTCGTTTAAGAGAGCACTACTCTCTTCTTCAATAGACATAATTAAATCATGCTCATTATTCTTGCCCATTTTTGTTCCTTTTGATTAAGAATAAAAATCTTTAACTAATAATAAATGTCCATTTTCTACCCAGCAAGTAGCCTCTTCTCCTAATACCTCGTTACTTATTGCATATTGGAATGAAGGATTAAGAGTTGCATTACTTAATTCATATTTAGCATTTTCTATATAAACACCACTAGTAGGACCAAAGGTAGTAATTAGTGAGAAAAAAGGAAAAGATGAAGAAATAGTTTTCTTCTCCTTATCTAATATTTCACATTCTCCCCAGTCATCAACAATTTTTCCTTTTTTATTATTTTCATATAGGTATTCAAGAATATAAAGATTGGCTAATGAGTGGTCAAATCTGCGTCCAAAGCAGCCGAGAAAGAGAAAAGTTGAATATCCTCGCTTTATTCCTTCTTTACATGCACTCAGGGTATCTGAGTCATCCTTTTCTTTAGGTAATATTATCACCTCTACTCCATTAGGTCGCTCAGATGAGTCAAAGTCTCCAACAACTAAATCAGCTTCTCGCCCAAGCTTTTGGCTGTGGCGTATTCCAGAGTCACAATAGATGAAAAAATCATCATATTCTAGGTAGCTACTCATCCTTTCATAATCGGTAATTTCGCCACCGCTAATTATTACACATCTACTCATTTTTTTCTCAGAAAGTTAAAAAAGCTTACTCTCCTTTCCTTTTCTCTATTTTATAGAAGGAACGATAGACTAAATACCTTTTATATCCTTTCGTCTTACACCCCAATTGTAAAATATAAACAAAAAAAACTAAAAATACCACAAAAAAGCCATAGCTAATTTTTACCAATAGCTCCAATTAATAGAGAGAAAAAGAATTATAAAAAAAGCTTTTCTTCTTTTTAATTCTACTTTCAATAATAGAGGCTAGACGTGAAAGCAAGACTTCTAGCTATAGAGAGGATAAGTAAAACAAGTGAATAAGGTAAAAGAAAATAGGAATGATAGGCTTTGAAAATTAAACAAAAAGAATTATAAGCGAAATTGCTAACGTGCTCTTTGTCTCATTAAAGCAAAAAGTTAATGCTTATGAGCATTAGAATAGAGCACAGACTCTAGATCAGAAAAGTGTCATATAATCACAAATTCAAAGACTACTCTTCACTATACCATTTCCTATTCTTTTTATTTTTGTTATATGACTTTTCAATTAGCATCTCTAGGTCATCCTTTCCGAGCCTAGACCACCGTCTATAATCACTATTAGAAATAGTCTTTTCTCTATTTCTATTTTTTTCTTTTAAATCTTCTTCTCCATTAGCCACAAAAAAAGAATATAAATAAAGAAAGGAAAAGTAAACAATTCATTACTTTCTTTATCTCTTTAAACAATTTGCATTATATTCAAGCTATTAGGAGAAAAATATGAGAAAAAACTTTGGAATGAAACCTTGGATATTTCCTCAACCAGTACTTATTATCGCTTCTTATGACAAGGATGGAAAAGCAGATGCCATGAATGCTGCATGGGGCGGAATGGCAGATGATGACAAAATTCAAATATGCTTAAGTGCTGACCATCAAACAACAATTAATATAAAAGAAAGAAAAGCCTTTACTCTTTCATTTGGAACTGTAGAAAGTGTCATTGCTTCTGACTATGTTGGAATCGTGAGCGCTAAAAAGGAAGATAGAAAAATGGAAAAGGCTGGCTTCACAGTCACAAAAAGTGAGAATGTAGATGCTCCAATTATCAATGAACTTCCTGTTTGTATAGAATGCGAACTAGTGAAAGTTGGAGAATATGGTAATATTATTGGAAAAATCGTAAATGTTAATGCAGACGAAAGCGTATTAGACGAATCAGGAAGGATTGATTTTTCACGCTTTAAGCCACTCATCTACGAACCAGTTCATCACTCCTACCATGCATTTGGAGAAAAGGTTGCGCCCGCATTTAGTGCTGGAAATGTACTAAAGTAAGGTAGAATAATCGTAGAAGTACAAAAAGTGCAATTAATAATCCCGTTCATTCTCCTAATAATTAAAGAAAAAGGGGAGAAAAGAATGAAAAAATTAATTGCAATTTTACTCGTACTTCTTGTTGCTTTTTCACTAGCAGCAGAAGAAAAATCATTACTTGCTAACGATCTTGAGCCAGCACAGCTAGTTTCAACACTCGAGATTGATGGCTTTACAATTCTCGGTACATCTAGTAAACCAATAGACATCCAAGAAATGGATGAAAGAACAGCACCAGATGGTGAAATCTTTAATATCCGCATTAAGCTTAATGGAACAGGAAAAAAGGATCTTCTTGCTGTAGGCTTCACAGCAAAGAAAGGACAGAAGGTTACCATCTATCTTAATAGCTCTAGCAAAACAGATGAAAGAGTTTTAAACCTCTATACACCAAACGATACAACACCTATCCTTACACTCCCTGCTCCTCCTGCAACCTCCGATATGACAGTAGGTATGGGTACCTTAACTATTCCTTATGACGGAGAATTTCTTGTTGGCTCTGCCAAAAGTGGAATTTATATTTACGGAATTATCATAGAATGAAAAAGCTAGTTCTTATTCTGCTGGGGGTGGTCTTCATCTCCAGCATTTATTCGTTTAGTTGGGACAATTATACCTCTCCAGTAGTCACTAATATAGAAAAAGACAATGAATCTATCATAGTTTATATTGACGCTAAAACAGGAGATGAGGGAGCAGATAAGCTCTTAGTCGAATTAATAGAAAACGGAAAAGTCATTAAGAGTAAAAACTTAGGAAAAAGTAAGAAGACAGATAGAAAGACAACCTTTGATCTCAGTCACAGTGGTTCCTATTCTGTTATAGTTAGTGCTACTAAAAAAAATGAAGACAAAGTATATAGTAGCCAAGAATATTACTACCTCTATTCCTATCCACTATTTGCTCCTACTGTTAGTGCAAAAAACGAAGGAGAGGGCAAGCTTCTTCTCTCATGGAACAGCATTAAAGAAGCTTCTTATTATACAGTAGAAATTTTTGACGACAACAACAAAAAAATTGAAGAAAGGAAGACTGAGAAGGAAGAGATAGTTTTTACATCTCTAGAAGAAAAGAAAACATACTACTTTGTTGTCTCTTCTATTAGAGATAATGAAAAGAGTTCATCTAATAAGCTAAAGAAAACATTTAGTAATGAAAAAGATAGAGAATGGTTCTTTACATACTTTGGTCAAAGCACAAAGGAATCTCTCAATACATATGAAATACTAGATAGCGATGATTTAACACTAAAGCTATATGCAGGTAACAAAACAGACCAAGGTGGAAAATTCACAACATTCCACGATGGTATTTCCTTCTATTACACACCTATTAAAGCAAGTGAAGAAAACTTCACTCTTAGTGCAACATTCACCGTTAATTGGATAAAAGAGATTCCGGATGGACAAGAAGGCTTTGGTATTCTTGTACTCGACTCTCTTGGTCAAGACGGAGTAAGTAGTGTTAATCATTACACTAATAGTGTTGGCTTAATAGCAACTAAATTTGAAGAAAAAATTAATGGTATTAAGTACTCTGCTAAAGACACATTAGGCGCTCGTTTCGTCACAGGCATTACTCCTGAAGTACTTTCTCTTGGAGATAGTGGTGTTGCCGAATATGGCAAGAGTGAAGGTAGAGCATATAGCTATGACATAAGCCACAATACAAAAAGCGGTGATGTCTACACTCTCAAGCTCGTAAAAGACAACACAGGCTACTACTGTATTTATTCCATTCCCGAAGAGGACAGAGAATGGGTAACAGACGAAAACGGTGAATATATTAGAAAAAGCTATCCAGAAGAATTCCTCCTCTACGGACCAGAGGAATTACTAAAGCTAGATAGTGAGTATGTATATTTAGGCTTTGCAGCAGCTAGATGGTGTGAGGTAACTATTTCTGATATCACACTTACAATCACAGATCCAAAATTAGATCCACCAAGAAAAGAAAGAGAAAAAGAAAAGGTTCCTCTTACAACCTCTGTCGCTTCTCCTTCTGGCTTTTATACAACCTCTAATTACCCATTTGTATTTAATTCCAATTCTAATGGATTATTAAGTGTAAAAGAATCTGGAACCTCCCACTACTACATAAAAGACCAAAGGGTTGAAGCTAATAAACAATATGAGGAGTATATTAACTTACTCTCCTCCTCTAATGATTTATATATAACCTTCACTCCTGACAGTAATTATTCACCTGGAGAGAATATGGTTATCGCTCAATACAATGAAGAAACACTACAGTATGAAGAAAACTACAGTACAGTTTCACTCTATCATAGTGTTAAAGTAAGAGATATTGAGGGCACTACTATCTACGTTTCTCCTAAGGGCTTTGGTTTTAACGAAGGAACAAGAGAAAGTCCACTAGATATATACTCTGCTATTCTTTACTCCAAGCCTGGCCAAACCATTGTTCTTACTGGAGGCACATATAATCTTTCAAACCAAGTTGTCATAGAGCGTGGTAATGATGGAACAGCAGAAAACAAAAAGAAGCTCACCAGCGACGAAGGAGAAAGAGCTATTTTGAAATTTAGTCGTACTGGAACAAAAGGCGGTATTGTACTTTGGGGCGACTACTGGATCCTAGATGGCTTTGATATCACATCAACTCCAGATACTCAAAAGGGCCTTCAAATCGCAGGTAACTACAATACAATTAAAGATATTCAGGCTTATAAATGTGGTGACACTGGTATACAAATTAGTGGCTCTTCACAAGATCCTTATTCACTTTGGCCTCATGATAATCTTGTAACTGGTTGTATTTCCCATGACAATTCCGATTTAGCCCAAAATAATGCAGATGGGTTTGCAGCAAAGCTCACTGTTGGAGATAATAATATATTCACTCATTGTATTGCATACTCTAATATTGATGATGGCTGGGATCTATATTCCAAAATCGAATCAGGACCAATTGGTAAGGTAACAATCAAGGATTGTGTTGCATACAAAAATGGAAGTCTCTCTGACGGCTCTGGTAGTGGTGATGGTAACGGCTTCAAAATGGGTGGAGACGGAATAAGCATTGAGCATACTCTCGAAAACTGTATTGCCTTCTCTAATACTGCCAATGGTATCACAAGTAACTCAAATCCTACTCTAATTATTAAGAACTGTACTCTATATAACAATGGAAACAGAAACTTAACACTATATGGTAAAGGTAGCGGAGAACGTAGCTATACTGTTTCTGGACTGATTTCAATTTCAGGAACTCTCTCTGATGACATAAAGGAGTGTCCTGAAGTAGAAAGTGAAGACAACTTCCTCTGTAATGGTAATATTGGTCTAAATAAGAATGGTGAAAGACTAGACAGTAATATCTTCAAAAATGTTGAAATAACTAAACCAACAATAACAATTGAAGACTACAAGATTAATATGCATGGTCTATTAGAGCAAAATACACAATACGGAGCAAAGCTTTAAAGCATTGGCTCTTCAGAAATGAGGAGCCTTTCTCTTTACTAGTCTTTTTAACACCCTTAATATTTAAGGACTCAAAAGGAGCAAAAAATGAAAAGAATAATTAGCTTTTTCGTGCTTATATCAATAACCTTTTGCCTGTTCTCACTCTCAATTAAAGGTAGAGTTGATGTAGGTAAATACAATAATTCAGATAAATATACATCATCATCTTCCTTTTCTTATAGTGGTGAAGGAATAAAGAAGGTTGATATTTCTTGGATCTATGGAGATGTAACAATTACTACTTCAAATAAAAGCTCTTTAAAAGTAGAAGAATCTTACATGAATAAGGGTAAAGATAGTCTTCACTACTATCTTGATGGAGATACTCTTTATATAAAGTTCGGCGAGAGTGGTAAATGGATAAATAGTGAAGAGAATAAGAAAAATCTAAAAATAGAAGTTCCATCAAATATTATTCTTAAAGCAGAAAACATCAGTGGAGATATCATTATGAAGGGCTCTATGACTCACAATACTCTTGATATCTCTACAGTAAGTGGCGATATTGAAATAGAGCGTATTAATACAGACAAAATAAAGCTCTCTACTACTAGTGGGGATATAAAGGTAGAAAGAAGCAAAAATAAAGAAACAATAGTAGAAACAGTATCTGGAGACGTTGAAATAGAAGAAATAGAGAGTGATGGCTTATCAGTTTATACTGCTAGTGGTGAGATCGAAATAGAAGGAATAGATAGCCTTAATACTACTCTTGAGACTCTAAGTGGAGATATAGAACTAAATAATGTAAATAGTAGAACATTCACACTTAAAACAATCTCTGGATACACTGAAATTTCTTACTTATCCAGTGATAAAACAGATATTAAGACTACCAGTGGTAATGTAAGAATAAAGAAAGATGAAAGTAAAAAGACTCTATTCAAGAGCACAAGCGGTAAGCTCTATTAATCATATCTTTTTTCAAGAACACTTTGCCCCTTAGAGAGAATAGAGACAACAATTTTTTCTGCCTCTTCACTATTCTTTTCTTTTATTCTTTCTACTAATTTTCGGTGTTCCTCTGCACTCTCCTTCCAGTCTTCTGGGTGGAGAGTATAATGTTGACTAATTAGCGTTTTCAACACCTTTTCAAAGCCTCGAAATATCATACTATACACGACATTACCACTGGCCTTTGTTAATTCATAATGAAACAAGTATTGGTAAGTAGGAGCATATTCTGCACCCTTTTCCATCATAGAAACATACTCTTCCATTTTACTGATAGTCGAGGGATAAATATTATTTACACTAAGTCTAGTACACTCCTTCTCTAATAGTATTCTTGTTTCCATCAAATCGACAAAGAGAGGATGATCCAAGTCTATTGAGCCATAGTTCATTAAAACCTCTAGAGATTCGGGAGTTGGATGATTACGATAATCAGCAACAATAGTACCATGGCGTGGTTTTACTATAATAAAGCCCATATCCTGTAAACGAACTAGTCCATGATTAACAGTACTACGACTTATTCCCATATCCTTTGCAAGTTCTCTTTCGGGAAGAAGCTTATCTCCTTTTTTCTTCTCACCGGAGAGAATACTATGGATAATATTACTAACAAATCTATCTTCTACGCTTTGGCTCTTTTTTTTCTTTTCCATACCATTAATATACAAGAAAAGGCTCTTAGACAAAATAGACAAAAACAATCAAGGTTCCTATGCTCAAAAAATGAAAAATATTACATTCTCTTATTTTACCCGTTCTATTATTAGCCCTTATAGAGACAAAAATAGACGGTACCTAGTTATGGGGGAATAGCTAGATACCGTCTATTAATCTATATTTCTCAGTTTTAAACTGAAAAATACTTATTTAACTGGAACCTCCAGTTTTACATCGGAAAGAGGGAATGTGCAGCATGGATGAATCCAATTGAACTTTTTATCTGCGCCCCTTCTACCATCTGTTTCTTCTGGAATAAATACTTCTCCTTCAACAAGAAGTGAATGACACCAGCCACATTCGCCAGAGCGACATCTACTAGGAGCCTTAATTCCTTCTCTCTCCATAGCAACTAATAGTGTTTCACTCTTCTTACACTTAATTAGTCTCTCTTCGCCTCTGATAAGTACTGTTAAGTTGTATTCTTTTTCTTCTTCAGAACTAGGATAAGAAGGAGATGAGAAAGGCTTACCATATTCACCTGAGAGTTCTTTTCTTACTAGTCTCTTTACTAGACCAAGCTTCTCAACTTCTCCGTCTTCATACTCATACATCTTCTTTGGACCACACATAAAGATAGAATAAGCAGAACTAGGTGCATATTTTTTAATTAGCTCTGCACTTAAGAAGCCATGTTCATATCCTTCCTTCTCTTCATCAGAGAGAACAAATACAACCTTTATCTTACCCTTTCCTTCTTTTTCTAATGCTTCTAATTCTTCTTTAAGTAAAATTTGCTTTTCAGTCCTAGAACCATAAAGAATAATAAGATTAAAGTCCTCGTCTCCACTAGCAATTGATTCAGCCATAGAGATAAATGGAGTAATACCACTACCACCTGCAAGAGCGATTACTGTCTTCTCATCTCTTAGATGAGTATAGTAAAAATCACCTTGAGGACCAGAGAGAACAACACTATCTCCAACCTTCCAGTTCTCCAATATCCAAGAAGAAGCAAAGCCATTAGGAGTAGTTTTAATAGTTAAAACATACTCATTTTTCTCTAATGCTCTTCGTGGACCAGAACCAATTGTATATGGTCTATTAACAAAAGCGCCATCTATTGAAAGAGAAACAGTAACGTATTGGCCAGCACGGAAGAAAGCAAGATTTTCTGTTCCTTTATTTTTATCAGCAACAAGAGTATAGCTTTTTGCTCCTTCTCTCTCTTCAATTTTCTCAACTGTAGCATATTGAACTGAAGGATGAAGAGAAGCAGAAAGCTTATTAACATTAAAAATAGAAGAAGGAATTGTATCTCCGTCAGCCTTTTCAATAACACTATTACGATCTTTAGTAATACTTAAGAAGGGTCCAACACCCAGTCCCTTTAAAACCTTTTTATCATAATTATATTTCATCTTATTTTCCCTCCTTCATATCAAGTAAGGTATAACGAGCCTGTTCAGCACCCGATAGATATGCTTGGCTATAACCATCCATCTGAGTTCCATGTCCACCACAGAAACGCAGTCCTTTAATCTTATGATCAATTTTGTGCCCGCTCATTACACGATGGAACATACCATCCCATAAGCGTGGAGTATAACCATAGACGTCTCCCATAGGAGTACCAAGGTATCTAGCCCAGGTTTCTGGGGTTGCAACAACAATTTCTTCAATATGAGAACGAATATCTATATTGTAGTATTCTTCAAAATGTGTGATGAACTTATCTGCTAGGGCATCCTTAATATGGAAGTAATCTTCAACCTTTACATCCTTGAAGGCATCACCTGTGTAGAATGCAGCAAACTGTAGCATTGTTGTACCCTTAGGAGAAGCGTCACTAATAGCATTAGGAACAACAGTATAACAATACTCAATAGAGTCCATGCTCTTCATGTTCTCATATATTTTCTCATTATCTCCTGTTGTACGAACAAATGTATCGTATCCCTTTAATCCTAACTCTTCTGCTGTTTTATCTAGGCCAAGATATATTGTTAGACAGGACTGTGCAATACGACGAGAATTCAATAATTTCTTATCCCACTCTGGAACTTCATTTTTATCCATCATTCTGTCAAATACGACATTAGGCATTAAATTACTGATTACTCTATCACATTCGATATAAGTTCCATCCTTTGTCTCTACGCCCTTTACTTCACCATTTTTGACATCAATCTTTGTTACTTCTGTGTTATACCAAATATCACCACCCATTCTTCTTATTGCTTTATCGAAAGCAAGAGAGATTTCATGGCTGCGGTATTTAGCTATCCATGGCTTCTGGCTTAGATATGTATAGATCATAAAGCCATATACTGCAAAGCTCATCTCTCTTGAGTTAGCAGAAACATAATCCCAGTAGGATTCAAATATTTCTCTAGCTCTATCTGGCATTCCAATTTTACGTAGCATATCATCAGTAGAAATAGGAACACATTTCATCAAATCTCCCCACTTAAGGAGCATTTCAACCTTTCTTAATCCTTCTGGTTCATTATTATATTTAGCGAGCCAATCAACACCATCGGAAAGCATTCTGCACAATTCCAATGTTGTCTCAACACTTTCTCTAGAGCCTGGCACAGTCTCTTCCATTGCTTCACAAAATGCTTTTACTCCGTCTGGCATAAAGACATCAAAACGATTATTTGGGTCTGTGCATACACTAGAGAAAGCTTCATTAATTGGAACCCACTCTACATCTAAGCCGTATCCATCAAGTAATTCCCTAACAGAACCTTTTTTTCGTCCTTCTTTTCCATCACCCATTGAGCAAAGCTCATGAAGTGTTGCTTCGAACTCAAACCTTCCTCTTACAAAGCTTGTAGCACATCCTCCTGGTATATTGTGCTTCTCTAATAAGAGAACCTTTTTACCTTCCTTTGATAGATAAGCAGCAGCCGATAGTCCACCGTTACCTGCTCCGACGATAACTACGTCGTATTTTTTCTTGGAACTCATACTGTTTTGCCTCCATAGTGTAGCTATTGTGGTATAACCACCATATCTAAGTTTAGCATAATTCTTTACTCTTGCAAGATTAAGAAAACAG
>CAZLYD010000001.1:0-210438 GCA_964563815.1 uncultured Spirochaetaceae bacterium | reverse complement strand
TGCTAGTCACTGTTTATATATATTCTTCTCTTGGGCTTTATGCCCTTTTTTTATTTTGTTTTTCTTTCCATTATTTTGTTTTATTATTATAAAAAGGGACAATAGATGAGTAAGACAATAGATTATTATAATAGTAATTACGAGTCTTTTATTAATGATACTCTCTCTATTGATTTCTCTCTAATACAAGATACATTCCTTTCATATCTTTTTCCAAAAGCTTATATACTTGATTTTGGTTGTGGCTCTGGTCGTGATACAAAATATTTTTTGGATCGTGGCTATCAAGTAGATGCAATTGATGGTTCACTTGAGCTTTGTAGAAAAGCAAGTAAGTATACTGGAATTAATGTAAAAAAGATGCTTTTTCAAGAATTAGATAAAAAAGAAAAATACGATGGTATTTGGGCTTCTGCATCTATTTTACATGTAAAGAGAAATGAGCTACCTGATATTATCCATAGAATAAGCTTAGCAACAAAGAAAGATGGAATTATTTATATTTCTTTCAAGTACGGAGATTTTGAAGGCGAGAAAAATGGAAGATATTTTACAGATATGACAGAAAATTCTATGAAAGAATTGTTATCTAGCTTTCCTGAATTAAGAGTTGAAAAACAATGGATCACGAGTGATATTAGATTCAATCGAGATGATGAAAAATGGTTAAATATAATTCTTCGGAAGTAAATAACAAGCTCAATATAGATTCTAGATATTATAATACGTTGGATATCGAAGGATTCATGCTCATGATGAAGGATCCGACTTTTTGTTATAAATTTTATTGATTAGAAGCAATAGTCAAATTGATTTCTGAAGATAAAAGAGAAGCTACATATAATGATATCATAAATGAAATGAGCATTAACGCGTGGTATTCTGTCTTAGAATTTCACATTCATCTTAGTGGTATATATGGTATGGTGAAATTATAGATAGCCTAGAAAAGGCTGTTTTAAAATTACATAAATTAAGTGATTTACCTAATAATGCATCAAAAATTGAGATAAAAAACAAGATTGAAAAATTTGATATGGAATTACACAAAGAGAAAATGATCCTTATTCAGAAAGTACCATATAGAGCGTTATAGGGATTTGCTAAGAACCAATATACTATGTAGTGTAAATGCTAAATTAAAATTGCAATAGAACGCTAAATAAAAAAGACAATAAAGTATCAGTAATACAAAAAGAAGAGAAGGAAGGATACCTTATGAGAAAAGGTCATTGGAAAATATTTGTTACATAGCATTATTTTCTACTATTATTTATTGAGTACAGATGCTTTTCTCTCGTATTGTTATCTTTTCTTGAAAATGTCTATTTTTGTATACTTTTTACTATAATAAAATTGAGGTGCTTATGTCTCCACTTAAAATAGTCTTTGTTTGCCATGGTAATATTTGTCGTTCTGTTATGGCAGAGTATATTCTTAAGAAAATGCTAAGAGATGGATCAATAGAAAATGTTGTTGTAGAGTCTCGAGGAGTAAGTAGCGAAGAAGAAGGTAATGATATCTATTATCTAGCAAAAGCAAAGCTTAGAGAGCACGCTATCCCTTTTTCTCGTCATTATGCACATAAAATCAATGATGAAGATATTAATTATTTTGATGCTATATATGCTCTTGATTCTTCAAATTATAATGCCCTTGTAAGGCGGTTTGGAAAAAACGATAAGATTACTATGTTTTTGGATAAAGATGTAGAAGACCCTTGGTATAGTGGAGATTTTGATTTAGCATATCGCTATATTGCACAGGGATGTCGGATAATTTTTGAAAAAATAAAAGAAAATAAAGAATGAGGAGATATTCTATGGATATACGTTATTCAACAGGAAAAAATGATTTTAAGTACATGACAACAGATGAACTTAGGGATGAATTTTTAATTACAAACATATTTACTCCAGATGAAGTAAGTGCAGTTTATTCCCATGTCGATAGAATTGTAACAATGGGAGCAATGCCTGTTAAAGAGACTCTTAATATTGAAAAAAATATAGATGCATGGAAGGATTTTGGCGTTACATATCTACTAGAAAGAAGAGAACTTGGTTCTATAAATGTTGGTGGAAAGGGTAAGATTATTGCAGATGGAACTGAATATGTAATGGATCACTGGGATGGTCTTTATCTTCCAATGGGAACAAAGAGTGTAGAATTTGTTTCTGATAACGAAGAAGCACCAGCTAAATTCTTTATTTGTACAACACCTGCTCATACACCTAAGAAGGCAACACATATTCCGCTAGATAAAGCTATTCATAAGCATCTAGGAAGTTTTGAAACAAGTAACGAAAGAACAATTAATCAATATCTTCATCCAGATGTTTTAGATACCTGTCAGCTTTCAATGGGATTAACACATCTTGAAAAAGGTTCTGTTTGGAATACAATGCCTGCTCATACACAT
Source organism: uncultured Spirochaetaceae bacterium (assembly GCA_964563815.1). Taxonomy (GTDB): domain Bacteria; phylum Spirochaetota; class Spirochaetia; order Sphaerochaetales; family Sphaerochaetaceae; genus Ornithospirochaeta. The sequence goes on along the minus strand of CAZLYD010000001.1, from coordinate 208,016 downwards.
GAGAGAAGAATGGAGGTTTACTTCTATTTTGATATTCCAGAAGATAATGTTGTCTTCCATTTTATGGGTGAGAAGGATGAAACAAGACATATTGTAATGCATAATGATGAGGCAGTTATAAACCCTTCTTGGTCTATTCATAGTGGGGCAGGAACATCCAACTATACATTCATTTGGGCTATGTGTGGTGAAAACAGAGCTTACGATGACCAAGATTGGATAAAAACACCTGATCTTAGATAACAAAGGCCGCACACAGAGTGCGGTTTTTTCTTTCTCCTATGTAATGATTTATCCTCTTTTATGTTGGATAAAAGGGTTAGATTTGTTATAACTCTTCATGGAGGCTAATATGCAGATAAGACTAGAGCATTTAAGGCGTAGCTATGGAGAACTGCATGCCGTAGAGGATGTATCGCTAACAATACCAAGTAATACTATTTATGGCATAATTGGAAAGAGTGGAGCAGGAAAGAGTACACTAGTAAGGCTTATCAGTATGTTAGAAAAGCCAGACCAGGGTGAAGTTTGGTATGGTGAAAAAAGAGTAGATAATCTAGAAAAGAAAGAGCTTATTGAAGAGAGAAGAAAAATTGGAATGATATTCCAGAATTTTAATCTTTTTTCTTCTCGTACTGCTGGTGAGAATATTGCTTATCCAATGGAGATTTGTCATAAAGACAAAGCTTATATAAAGAAAAGAGTTAAAGAATTGCTGTCTTTAGTAGACTTAGATGGACGAGAGAATGCACCTGTTTCAACTCTCAGTGGTGGTCAGAAACAGCGTATTGCTATTGCTCGAGCTCTCGCAACAGAGCCATCTATTTTATTTTGTGACGAGGCAACAAGTGCACTAGATCCACAAACGACAAGGTCGATTCTTTCATTAATTAAAGAGATACAGAAGAAGATGAATCTTACAGTCGTTATGATAACTCATCAGATGGAAGTTGTAAGAGATTGTTGTGATAGAGTTGCAGTTCTTGATTCTGGTAGAGTTGTGGAAGAAGGTAGAGTAGAAGAAATATTTTCATCTCCAAAGAGTGATGTGACTAAGGATTTCATCTCACATGTTACTAATTTAAAGGACTCTATAATAAATTTTTCTAATAAAACAGGTCATTATACTCTTCGTTTCTCCTCCTCTACTACTGCAGAGCCTGTAATAAGTAAAGTTACAGCATCAACTGGAGCACTCTTCAATATTATGGCAGCTGGTGTGCAATATATTGAAGGAAAAAAATATGGAGTTATGGTTTTAGATATTGGACCTGACAGTGAGACAAGAGAAAAGGCTATAGATATGATTAGAGCACTAGGTGTTGTTGTAGAGAAAACAATAAGAGTGGAGGAAGAAAAATGAATTATTCAGTTATTTTAAGTCTTGTTTGGTCTTCAACTCTTCAAACATTAGAAATGGTCTTTTGGTCAACAATATTTTCTCTTCTTTTAGGTCTTCCATTAGGTGTCTTACTTCATGTAACAGATAAGGAAGAAAAGGGAGGAATAATTCCTCATCCTATTCTCAATGAAGTGCTTAGCCGTATTGTGAACGTACTTCGTTCTTTTCCCTTCTTGATTTTAATGATTGTTTTAATGCCTCTTGCTCGTATTATTCTTGGAACAACAATCGGAACAAGGGCTGCTGTTGTATCTCTTTCAATTGCTGCTGCTCCTTTTGTCGCAAGAGTAATTGAAACAAGTCTTACAGAAGTAGATCCTGGTGTAATTCAAGCCGCTAGAGCAATGGGATCAACGAATTGGCAGATTATTTATAAAGTTATGCTACCGGAGGCGCTACCATCTCTTGTTAGTGGTGTAACTCTAACAATTATCAACTTAATTGGTTATTCTGCAATGGCCGGAACAATAGGTGGTGGAGGACTGGGAGACCTTGCTATTCGATATGGTTACCAGAGATTTAGAACAGATGTTATGATTGCAGCAGTTGTTGTTACAATAATTCTTGTAGAAGTTATACAGCTTATTGGAAACAGAATAGCAAGTAAATTGTTAGCAAAACGTTAAAAAATTGATTTTTTTAAAAAAACTATTGCATTAATATGCAAAAAATGAATATAGTATCTAAAAAATTATTAGGAGGATATCAATGACAGGTTTTAACTTTTGTTCGGTTTCTATGATGATGTCCTCTATGATGATGCCCTGTTGGGCATAATATTTCTTTTTCTCAAATTCAAAATATTTTATTAGTTTATCAAATGTCAGCCCATAGAAGGGAAGGACTCTTTTCTAAAAAACAATAATAGGAAAATAAAAAATGAAAAAAATATTAGCTATCGCACTTATCGTACTTCTTTCTCTCACATCTATTTTTGCTCAGGGAAGCAATGAAAATTCTACTTCATCTTCAAATAAAATTGTTGTTGGTGCAACACCCGAGCCTCATGCAGCTCTTCTTAATCTCGTAGTGGAAGATTTAAAAGCACAAGGTATAACATTAGAGATAAAGGAATTTACAGATTATGTAACTCCAAATGATGCTGTAGAATATGGCGAAATAGACGCAAACTATTTCCAGCATATTCCTTATCTTGAATCATTTAACAAGGAGCACAGCTATCATCTTGTTAATGCTGGTGGAATTCACATTGAGCCAATCGCACTTTATTCAACAAAATATAATTCTCTTTCTGATATTCCAAATGGTGCAACAATTGCTATTCCAAATGACCCAACAAATGAAGGTAGAGCACTTCTTTTGTTACAGTCTGCTGGTCTCATTAAGCTTAAGGAGAATGCAGGATTGGAAGCTGTTCCACTTGATATAGTAGAGAACAAGAAGAATTTAAAGTTTACTGAAATAGAAGCAGCAACTCTTCCAAGAGTTGTAAGTGATGTTGATGCAGCTGTTATTAATGGTAACTATGCTATTCCTGCTGGATTTATTGCAACTAGAGATGGTCTCTTTATAGAGGGTGCTGATTCTCCATATGTAAACGTTGTTGCAGTAAAAGAGGGTAACGAAAACAACGTTGCAATCAAAGCACTTGTTGAAGCACTAAAGAGTGAAAAAGTAAAAGAATATGTTGCTTCAACATATCCAAATGGCGAAGTTGTCTTGGTTGACTAATAGACGATGAAACAAAGCCTTCCTTGTGTTAAAATGAGGAAGGTTTTTTTTTGTGGGTATAATGATGGATAAGGTAGTTGTTGTTGGTGGAGCCAATATTGATCTTTGTGGGTGCTGTTATTCGCCAATTGTAGCTAATGATTCAAATATAGGAAAAGTAACTATTCATCCGGGTGGCGTAGGGCACAATATTGCTCTAAACCTAGCCAAATTGGGAGTAGATGTATCATTTATAACTGCTATAGGAAATGATCATTTCGGTTCTATTTTGAGAAAAGAAATGTCTAAGAATATGGATATTTCATCCTCCTTAAATATCGAGGGGAGGAGTGGAATATACCTATATGTCTCCAATCAAGATGGTGAAATGTATGTAGCTGTTAATGATATGGAAGCTATAAAGGCTCTCACTAAGGAATACATCTATTCGAAAAAAGAGATAATTGAGAATGCAGATGTTGTAATAATAGAAGCTAATCTTAATCAAGACACTGCATTAGAAGCTGTAAAAGTGGCAAAAGGATTAGTTCTTTCTGATGCTGTATCTACTCAAAAGGTAGAAAGGCTCATACCTTCTTTTCCTTATATAGATGTATTTAAGCCAAATTTGATAGAACTTGAATATATAACAAAAACTGCTATTGTCGACAAAGAAAGCCTATTAAAAGCATCATATACCCTTTTCGATAAGGGGCTAAAGTCCATTTTACTCACACTTGGAAAAAGAGGTTCACTCTATCTTTCTCCGTCTGCAACTTATTATTGTAATTCTCATAATGTTTCCGCTATAAATACTACTGGTGCAGGAGATAGCTTCTTAGCAGGCTTTGCATATGGTATGATTGAAACGAGAGAAGAAAGAGAAGCAATTAAGTATGCAACAAGTTGCTCTGCTCTCACGGTAATGAGTCAAGAGACAGTGACACCTTCAATGAAAAAAGAATTAATAATAGAAATGAATAAGGAGCTAGAGGTAAATGAAGAGATTCCTAGATTATTCTGATGAAGTTAGAAAAGCAATAGAAGAGAATAAACCTATTGTAGCACTTGAAAGTACAATTATTTCACATGGTATGCCATATCCTAAGAATGTTGAGACAGCATTAAGGGTTGAGGATGAAATACGAAAAAACGGGGCTGTCCCTGCAACAATTGCCATTATTAATGGCAGATTAAAGGCTGGCCTGAGTAAAGAGGAAATAGAGTATTTTGGTAAAAAGGGAACAAAAATAACAAAGGCAAGTAGAAGAGATATTCCATACCTTATTGCTCATAAGGAAGATGGAGCAACAACTGTAGCTGCAACAATGATTATTGCCACTCTTGCTGGTATCGATATTTTTGCTACTGGAGGTATTGGAGGAGTACATAGAAACGCACAGGAGACTATGGATATTTCCGCAGATTTGGATGAGTTTACAAAGAGTGATGTTCTTGTCGTTTGTGCAGGCGCTAAAGCAATATTGGATCTATCCTTGACAATGGAATACATGGAGACAAAGGGTATTAATGTTATTGGATACCAGACAGATATGCTTCCTGCCTTTTATACAAGAGAAAGCAATTTGAAAGTTGTATGGCGTTGTGATAGTGCAAAAGAAATAGCAGATGTTTGGACAGTTCAAAAGACACTTATGCCACATACTGGCTTACTTGTTACTAATCCTATTCCTCAAGAATACTCTATGGATGCTTCTTATATAAATAAAGAAATAGACGAGGCAATTATCGAAATGAATAGGCTTGGTATTAAGGGAAAAGAAACTACACCATTTTTACTTGAAAAAATACAGCGTCTAACAAAAGGCGAAAGCTTAGAATCAAATATAGAGCTTGTACTAAATAATGCTCGCCTTGCTGCAAATATTGCTAAAGAGATGAAAAAATAACTTTAAGGGGTTCAAATTGAGCCCCTTGTTAATTATGAGCTATAATATAGTTATATGGATAATACTATTTTAATAACTATGATTTTAGTTTTAATCGTTTGTTTTCTTTTTTGTTTTCTATCTATTCTCTTTGTTAGAAAAAAAAGAATAAATGAAGGCGATATATATAGAGTAAAGGATGAGCTAAAAAAAGCTAGTGACGAGGCTTTTAGCTTAATTAGAGATGAAAACGAGAGAAATATAAATAAAATACGAGAAGAAAATAGAACTTATGAAAAAGAATTCGATGAAAATATTAAAGCCTTGTCTAATTCCTTTTCTTCGTTTACTTCTTCCTATATGTCGCTTTTAAAGGACGAAAGAGACGCGCAAAATAGAAGAAACAATGAGCTACAACAAACACTTAATAGTAATTTTGATCGTATAAGAGGAGAAAACAGAAACTTCTTTAATGATATATCTCTTTCAAATGATAAGCTTACATCTTCAGTAAAAGATGGCATGGAGAAAATAAGAGAGAGTAATGAAAATAAGCTAAAAGAGATACAGAATGTTGTAGATACAAAGCTTCAAGAAACTCTTAATGAAAGGATTGCTTCTTCCTTTAAGTCTGTTACAGAAAATCTAAATAAACTCTATGTTGCTATGGGTAGCTTAGATAATCTTAATAGAGATTTGAAGAAAATGAACTCTCTTTTTTCTAACGTTAAAAGTCGCGGTGTTTGGGGAGAAATCCAAGCAGAAAATATTCTTTCAGATATTTTAACTCAAACTCAGTGGGTTAAGAATTTCTCTCCTCGTAATAATAATGAGCGAGTTGAATTTGCTATAAAAATGCCAGGTAAGGAGAGTGAAGTATATCTACCAATTGACTCAAAGTTCCCAATTTCCGATCTTGAAAGATATATTCAAGCTGTAGATAGTTTAGATGAAGAGAAGATAAAAATTGAGAAAAAGAATTTGTCTAAGAGAATTAGTGATGAAGCTAAGGATATTAACAAAAAATATATTGTTCCACCTGTAACTACAGATTTTGCTATTCTTTTCCTTCCTTCAGAAACACTGTATCTGGAAGTATTAAAAATTGAAGGCTTTGTTGAAAAGCTACAAAACGAATTTAGGGTTGTTATAACTGGTCCAAATAACTTTTCTGCGCTCTTAAATTCCTTAGCTCTGGGTTTCAGAACAATGCAAATAGAGGAATACACATCTACTATTTGGCATCTATTTGAAGATTTAAAGAAGCTATTTAGCGATCTTTCAAAGAGTGTAGATGACTCTAAGAAACATATAGATAAAGCTCAAGAAAGTCTTGATGGTGTAAAGAGAAAAAAAGAAAAAATAAGCACTGTTTTGGACAAAATAGAAGAGAATGCAGAAAAAGTTCAAATAGAGAATAATGGTCAATATATTGAACTTGAAGAGTATAAAACAGAGGATGATACATCCTCTAGTCTTTAAATAAAGATATAAAATAATTAGAATTAGCATATGCCAAAGATTGTTGATAAAAAAGAACGAATGAATATGATACTTCAAAAAGCACTGGAGGTTTTTTCCGTTGTTGGTTATAAGGATGCTAATCTTTCCCTTATAGCTGAGAAGTGTGGTTTTTCAAGACCAACTGTTTATCAATATTTCAAGGATAAAAATGAAATATATTATTATGCTGTGAAAAAATTTTCATCTCAAATGTTTGCTCGCTATTCAGATATAGCATTTAAAGAAGGCGAGGAAGATGAAATTGATCGCATTAATTTAATTGTTAAAGATCTCTTTGAATGCGCTAAAAAAAATGAGGCTGCTTTAGAAAATCTTGTAGAATTTTTTCTAATCGAAAAACGTAATGGTACAGATGTTTATTCTAAAATTAAAGATAGGACAGCTAAGCTTGTAATCCTTATTAAAAGACTACTTGTACAGGGTATTCATAAGAAAGTTATTAAAGAATGTGATGTCGAGAGAACTGGAGATGAGATATATAGTCTTATTCTCTCTGGGTGTTTTCATGTGGGTTTCTTTAATTCCTTTACTCCAGAGGAAGCAAGTAGAACCATTTCTGATTTTCTCTCCATCTTAAGAGCATAATGCTTCTCTTTACTTTTGTTATTTTATTATTAAATTCATAGTTAGGTGTGTGATTGATCCCGTTTTTGTTGGAGGTCAAAATGAATTTAGACAAATTTACTGTAAAAATGCAAACAGCATTAGAAGATGCTATTAATGCAGCAAATAATGCAAAGCATAGCACTGTAATGCCCTCTCACTTAATTCTTGCTTTAACTGAACAAAAAGATGGAGTAGTTAGACCTCTTTTTGAGAAACTAGGTGTTTCAGTTGTTGAAGTTGAGAATTCAATGAATGAAATATTAAATAAAGCCCCTCATTCTTATGGAGATACGCAGTGTACTTTTTCTAGAAGTCTAGCGAGAATATTAAATAATGTAGATAAGGTTGCTTCTGATTTTAAAGATGAATATATTTCTGCAGAGCATTTTCTCTTGTCTTTACTTGATGATGAATGTGAAGAAAAGGATGCTCTAATTAAATTAGGTATAACAAAGAATAATGTGCTTGAAGCACTGAAGGCTATTAGAGGAAACCAAAGAATAACAACTCAGGATCCAGACGCTCAATATGCCTCCCTTGATAAATATTGTAAGGATTTAACTAGACTTGCCAAAGAGGATAAGCTTGATCCGGTCATTGGAAGAGACGAAGAGATAAGAAGAGTTATGCAAGTTCTTTCTAGAAGAACAAAGAATAACCCGGTGCTAATTGGAGAACCTGGAGTTGGAAAGACTGCTATTGTAGAAGGATTAGCAATAAGAATAGCTAAAGGTGATGTTCCTGAGTCTCTCTATGATAAGCGTATTCTTTCTCTCGATATTGGATCTTTGATTGCTGGTGCAAAATTCAGAGGAGAGTTTGAGGAGAGACTAAAGAGTGTTGTTAATGAAGTAACAAAGAGTGAAGGAAAGATTATTCTCTTTATAGATGAGCTACATACAATTGTTGGAGCTGGTGCTTCCGAAGGTTCTACAGATGCTTCAAATCTCATTAAGCCTGCTTTAAGCCGTGGAGAGCTTCATGCAATTGGAGCTACAACACTTGATGAGTATAGAAAATATATCGAGAAGGATAAGGCTTTAGAAAGAAGATTTCAGCCTGTGTATGCAAAAGAGCCAAGTGTTGAGGATACAGTTTCCATTCTTAGAGGATTACAACAAAAGTATGAGCTACATCATGGTGTAAGAATCAAAGATGAGGCCTTGGTTGCTGCTGCTACTCTTTCAAACAGATATTTAACTAATCGTTTTCTTCCAGATAAGGCTATAGATTTGGTGGACGAGGCTGCTAGCCAAATTAAAATGGAGATTGAATCTCAACCCGAAGCTCTTGATAAGCTTAATCGTAAAATTTTGCAATTGGAAATTGAAAAGCAGGCGCTTAAAAGAGAAGAAGATAGTCAATCAAAAGAAAGACTAGAGAAATTAGACAAAGAGCTATTTGAAGATAAGAGTAGGTATGATGCTCTACATTTGGAATGGCAAAATGAGAAAGATGCTATTCTCTCTCTTAGAGAAAAGAAGGCTGAAAAGGAGAAGCTTTTACAGCGTAAGGATAGCGCAGAGAGAAGAGGAGATTTAAATGAAGCTGCCCAAATTAAGTATGGTGAAATTCCTCTCTTAGATAAGGAAATTGCAAAATGTGAAGATGTAGTTAATTCCTTTAAGAAGGATGATTCAAGACTACTAAGGGAAGAAGTAACTGAGGATGATATAGCAAAAATTGTTTCTGCATGGACTGGTATTCCTATTTCAAAAATGATGAAAGATGAAATAGAGAAATATCAAGATCTTGAAAAAATATTGAGCGAATCTGTAATAGGACAAAGAGAGGCTATAGAAGCAGTTAGCAATGCAATAAGAAGAAATAAAGCGGGGCTATCTGATGAGCATAGACCATTAGGTTCGTTTTTGTTTGCTGGTCCAACAGGGGTAGGTAAAACATTACTTGCTAAGGTTCTTGCTTCATTTCTTTTTGATGATGAAAAGGCATTAACACGTATAGATATGTCTGAGTATATGGAAAAGTATTCTGTTTCTAGGCTTATTGGAGCTCCTCCAGGATATGTTGGATACGAAGAGGGTGGGCAGCTTACCGAGGTCGTAAGAAGAAGACCATATTCTGTTATACTCTTCGACGAAATAGAGAAGGCTCATCCTGATGTATTTAATATCTTATTGCAGGTGTTAGATGACGGCAGATTAACCGATGGACAAGGAAGGATTGTAGACTTTACGAATACAATTATTATTATGACAAGTAACCTTGGTTCTGAGTTTATTCTATCTAATCCAGAAAATTCTAAAGAGAAGGTTATGGATGCAATAAGGAGAACATTCAAGCCTGAATTCATCAATAGAATAGATGAAATAATTGTGTTCAATCCGCTTGGAAAGGAGCAAGTTAAGGCTATTGTTCATTTGCAACTAGAAACACTAAAGAAGAGACTTGAAAAGAGAAATATTATTCTTAGCTGGACTGGCGATGTTGAGTCATATATCGCAACTGTTGGCTTTGATCCCGATTATGGGGCAAGACCTATTAGAAGGTGTATACAGAGTGAGATAGAAAATGGATTATCTAAGGAGCTTCTATCTGGATATATAGCAAATAATGGCTCAGTTAATGTAGTTCTCAAGGATGGAAAGATCAGTATTACAAGTGAGTAATGCTTCATATTTTTCCTTAGTATCTGTATCGAAAACAGAACCTATAGAGCTTTCGATTTCTTTAAAGCCTACAGCAAATAAATAATCTTTCATCGAACCAGAGAATGATAAAAGATTTTTCTGGTTCTCTTTTTTATAAAAAACGGGGTGTCCTGGGATACCACTATGCGATAGTCTTACTATTTTGCTATTTTTCAATTCTCTTATTGCTTTATCTATATCAACGGAAGAGAGTAGTGGTAAATCTGCAGGAACAATTAGAAAATCGTCATCCTTTACTTCTCTTACTCCACAAATAGAGCTTCCTCTTTGCCCCTTTTCATATTCTTTATTGTAAATAAAAAAGCAATTATATCCCTTTAGTATTTTTTCAATTCTTTCTTTTTCGAAGCCCGTTACAACAATTATACGATCTGAAAATGGAATAAGAGAGGAAAGAGTGTTTTCAATTATTGTCTTTCCTTTAAAGGGGAGGAGAAGCTTGTTTCGTCCCATTCTTGTAGATAAGCCTGCAGCAAGAAGAATTGTTGTCATAAATAGATGGTACTACAAATAATTAAAAATAATCTAATAAATGAAATTTTTTATTTTTTTCGAAAAAATGAGCTATGTATAAAGTATAGTAATTTTTTTTGGGAGGGGTTTTTGCCAGATAGTTTAATTTGTCCTTGCTGCGGTGGAGAGAAGATAGAAAAAAGAGAAACAAAAAATGGATTATATCATTGTTTGAACTGCAGAACTGATTTTGGTAATACAAACAGAGAAATATATTCACCTTCTATGAAGTATTTTTCATTAAATACTAAAGATGTAAATAAAACAGAGACGAAGGTGGAAATTAAGAATTGTGATAATACTTTTTCCTTTGTTTATGAAAAAAATGGAATGCTTAGAGAAGGAATAATTGGACAGGAAGAGTTTTCTTCTTTTGAAAAGCAGCTTTTTAACGATCTCTATATAGATAAATGGAAAAGAAATTGCGTTAGCTACCATTCTGTTGTTGGTATTGCTTGGGACTTAAAAATTTCTTTTGTAAAAAAGCATTCCATTCTTATTCATGGCTTTAATTGTACACCGCCTCTTTGGCTAGAATTAATGAAAGCTATAGATACAATAGTAGAAAAAAATAAGCACCACGCTTTGTGATGCTTATATCTCTATTATTTAATTAACCTTTCTTGCATCTTCCAAGACTGTGTCTGTTTGCGACTTTTTAACGCGACAAGGCTTTATATGCCAAATATCATTTGCATATTCTTTTATAGTTCTATCGGAAGAGAAGAATGCAGAAGAAGCAATATTAAGTAGTGATTTTTTGTTCCATTGATTTCTGTCATTTTTATATAGCTTCATAGCTTCTTCATGTCTATCATGATACATTCTTAAATCTGCCATCAAGAAGTATCTGTCGTTTTGATCAATTAGAGAGGATAAGAGAGAATCAAAGATACCTTCTTCATTATTATTAAAGAATCCAGATTTGATCAAATTAATTGTTTCTTTTATTTCTTCATCATTATTGATCCAATCAAGAGATGAGTAAGAAGATGAAAGCTCGGCAATTTCTTTTTCTGTGTGGCCAAATATAAAGATATTCTCTTTACCAACTCTTTCAGCCATCTCTACATTTGCTCCATCAAGTGTGCCAATAGTTAGAGCACCATTACACATGAATTTCATATTACCTGTTCCAGATGCTTCTGTTCCTGCTGTCGAAATCTGTTCAGAAAGATTTGTTGCAGGGATAATTTTTTCTGCTAATGTTACTCTATAGTCAGGCATAAAGTGCACCTTCAAAAGCTTATTCACCTGAGGGTCGTTATTAATAACATAGGAGATAGAGGAGATAAACTTAATAATGAGCTTAGCATTAACGTATCCAGGAGCAGCTTTACCTCCAAAGAGGAATGTTGTTGGCTGGAAATTTTCTCTGTATTCTCTATCGTTCTTCATTCTGTTATAAATCATAACGATGTTGAGCGCATTGAGTAGTTGTCTTTTGTATTCATGTATTCTCTTTACTTGAACATCAATAAGCGTATTAGTATCAAGAATTATGTCACAATCCCTTCTTAGAAAATCGTGAGCATTCTTTTTAGCAATATCCTTTACAACGCCAATCCTTTCTACAAATGAACTGTCGTTAGCAAAATCCTTAAGACGAGATATTTCATCAAAGTTTGTTATCCATTTGTCACCAATAGCTTCACTTATTAGAGATGCGAGGGAAGGGTTAGCATCTAGGAGCCATCTTCGTTGCGTAATACCATTTGTTTTATTGTTAAATCTTTCGGGGTAGATTGTTGCAAATTCTGGGAACATATTTTCAACTAATAGCTTTGAGTGGAGAGCCGCAACACCATTTGTTGAGTGGCTTCCAATGATTGCTAAGTTGGCCATTCTTACCATTTTAGGGTTGCTCTCTTCAATGATAGATATTTTTGCTATTTTATCATTCTGCATTGGAAAATATGAAACAGAGGAAGAGAGGAATCTTCTATTAATTTCATAGATTATTTGCATGTGACGAGGAAGTAGCGTTTCCATCATTGGAAGAGGCCATTTCTCTAAGGCTTCTGGCATGAGAGTGTGGTTAGTATAACCCATGGTCTTAATAGTAATGTCCCAAGCTTCATCCCATCCTAGTCCTTCTTGGTCTATTAATAGACGCATAAGCTCTGGAATGGCAAGAGAAGGGTGTGTGTCGTTAAGCTGTATTGCAGCTTCCTGAGGAAAGCTTTCCCAAGTGTAATTACCATATCTTTTGAATCTTCTAAGTATGTCTTGTAATGAGCAAGAAACAAAAAAGTATTGTTGCTTTAGTCTTAGTTCTTTACCCATGTATAGTGTGTCGTTAGGGTAGAGTACCTGTGAAAGTGTTTCTGCATTTATCTTTTTTCTTACAGCTTCAGTATAGTCACCAGAGTTGAATTCTTGGAAAGAGAAGCCGTCAGGACTATTAGCACTCCATAGCCTTAGTGTGTTTACTGTCTTTCCACCATAACCAACAATCGGAGTGTCATAGGCAACACCGTTAACTTGCTCAGTAGGAATCCATTTATAAATATCCTTTCCGTTTTCTCTGATGTAAGCAACAGAACCACCAAAATAAACTGGATATGTTAAATCTGGTCTTTTTAATTCCCAAGGGTTTCCATCCTTTAGCCAATTGTCTGGTTGTTCTATTTGGTATCCATTTTTGATCTGCTGTCTAAATATTCCATAATTATATCTTATACCGTAACCATAGGCTGGAAGCTCAAGGGTTGCAAGAGAATCCATAAAGCAAGCAGCAAGACGTCCTAAGCCTCCATTTCCTAATCCAGCATCGGGTTCGGTATCCGCTAACTCTTCATAAGAATAACCGAGAGAAGAAAGGGCTTCCTTTACGTGCTTTTCGATACCAAGATTTATAATGTTATTCGTCATTGCTCTTCCCATGAGAAATTCAAGAGAGAGATAGTAAACTCTTTTTGAGTGATTTGCTCTTTGTGTCTTTCTTGATAGATCCCATTGATGGATAATTCTGTCCCTAATAGCATAAGCTATAGCCTCGTATCTTCCTTCTTTGGTTGTATGATAAACATCGGCATCTTGGTTGTATTTGAGTTGCTCTGCAAAATCTCTAGCTATTTCTTGTGCGCTAGAGCCATATTTGATGCGATTTTTTTCTGCCATAATTATTGTGTCCTCCTTGGACTATCAGGTTTTTATTTTAATTAATTCTTTAGAATATATTCAATAACGAAACTAATGTTATAAAAATAAATCGCATTTAATTTCATCTTATATAATCAAAGCAGCTATTGCATATTTTTCTTCTCCTTACTAAAATCAAATAGATTCCCTTTTTTAGGGGGTGCTTTCTATTGCTGCATTTCTTTCTATTGACAAGAAGTGCTTCATTTTGCTAGAGTTTCCATTGCGTGTCGCGTTTTGTTATACGCGCTCTTGTAGCTCAGCATGGTAGAGCACCACCATGGTAAGGTGGGGGTCGGCGGTTCGAATCCGCCCGGGAGCTTGAAAATTGGTGACCTTCGGGTCATGAGGAGTTGTATATATGGCAAGTGCAAAAAAGAAAGGTCCAGTGGAAAAGATTGCTCTTCAGTGCACAGAGTGCAAGCAGAAGAATTATACCACAGAGAAGAATCGCCGCAATACACCTGAGAAATTGGAACTCATGAAGTATTGTAAGTTCGAGCGCAAGCATACCTTGCACAGAGAAACAAAGATTAAATAAGGCTGTTTTGGCTTCTTCGAGGTGCGAGCAGGGCAGTAGCTCCAACGGTTAGAGCACTGGTCTCCAAAACCGGGTGTTGGGGGTTCGAATCCCTCCTGCCCTGCTGGCACTTCGAGGACCAAGGAGAAAAGATGAAGAAAATTGCTAGATATTTTAAAGGCTGTTGGTCAGAGCTTAAGAAGGTTTCTTGGCCTACAAGAGATACTGTTGTTCGTTACACATGGGTTGTAATTATCTCTACAATAGTCTTTGCAATCGTTCTTGGCCTTGTCGATATTGGCATTGCTGAGTTGATGGATCTTATTTTCTAAGAATTAAGAATAGGAAGAAACGATGGAAAAGGGTTGGTACGTTATCCAGACTTATTCTGGCTACGAGCAGAAAATTGAAAAGATTATTAATAAATATATTGCCGTAGATCCTGAATTTAAGGCTTGCTGTACAGGTGTCGATATTCCGGTAGAAAAAGTTAATGTCCGTTCTGAAAAGGATGGAGAAGTTAAGGTTGAAACTAGAAAGATACTACCTGGATATATTTTGCTTGAACTCCAACTCCCAGATAATGGCTGGCATTATATCGTTTCTAAGATTGTTGGAATTAATGGTGTCTCTGGCTTTTTGACTGGTGACCCAACGGGAAGAAAGCCCCCTGTTCCTCTTTCTCCAGCTGAACATAAGAGAATTCTCGTTATGGAAGGACAGCTACCAGAAGAAAAGACTTTCAGGCCAAAGCAAGACTTTGTAGTTGGCGAAGAAGCTCTTATTACAGGTGGTCCATTTTCTTCCTTTAACGGTACTATTGATGAAATTGACGAACAGAAGGGAAGACTTAGATTGTCTGTTCAGATTTTCGGTCGTTCAACATCTGTTGAGGTTGATTTTAATCAAGTTGAAAAGGTTATCTATTAAGATAGCCTTTTGGTTTTTTATTTTATTTAGAAAATCTCCCCTCTATGCATGCATACAGGGTGGGAGCTCTTCGTTGAAGAGCGTTAATACCAGCGCGGAACCCCGCTTATCAGTCAACTCAGACTAGGTTCCGTCGTAAGGAGAAAAAAATGGCAAAGAAGAAGATTACCGCAGTAATCAAGCTTCAGTGCCCTGCACAGAAGGCTACACCAGCACCTCCAGTAGGTCCTGCTCTCGGCCCTCATGGTGTCAGTGCACCACAGTTTGTCCAGCAGTTCAATGACAAGACAAGAAATTATGAAGCTGGACTCATCATCCCTGTTATTATCACTGTCTATGCAGACAAGAGTTTTACTTTTGTTCTGAAGACTCCTCCAGCAGCAGTTCTTATTAAGAAAGCTCTAGGCCTCCAGACAGCTTCTGGCACACCTAACAAGGTTAAAGTTGGAAAGCTTACAGATGCTCAGCTTACTGAAATTGCTAAGACAAAGCTTGAAGATCTTAATGCATACGATATCGATGCAGCAAAGAAAATTATAGCTGGTACAGCTCGTTCAATGGGCGTTGAAGTGGAGAAGTAAGATGAAGAGAGGTAAAAAATATCAGGAAGCATTAAAAAAGGTAGACAGAAGCAAGAACTACAGCTTTAACGATGCAGTACAGATTGTAAAAGATTGTTCATATGCAAAGTTTAACGAGACTGTAGAACTTTCTGTTAAGCTAACTCTTAAGAAGAGCCAGTCTGTTAGAGATACTGTTGTTCTTCCTAATCAGTTCTCTGCTCAGAAGAAGGTTCTTGTATTCGCTAAGGGTGAAAAGGCAGAAGAAGCTAAGGCTGCTGGCGCTGCTTATGTTGGCGATACAGATCTTATCGAACAGATTAAGGGTGGCTGGATGGATTTCGACGTTGCTGTTGCTACACCAGACATGATGAAGGATGTTGGTAAGCTCGGTCCTATCCTTGGTAGAAGAGGCTTAATGCCTAACCCAAAGACACAGACTGTTACTAATGACATCAAGGGTGCTCTTGCAGAATTAAGCAAGGGTCGTGTTGAGTTCCGTTCAGATAAGACAGGTGTTGTTCATCTCGCTGTTGGTAAGGTAAACATGGAACCAAGTCAGATCACTGAAAACGCATTAGCTGCTTTAGCTGAAATTATCAGAAAGAAGCCAACTGATGCTAAGGGTGACTACATTGTTTCTATCGCAGTATCTTCTACAATGGGACCTGGTGTTCACGTAGAAGTTAAAGACGCAGTAGAAGCTGCTAACGCTTAATGGAGGTCAAGATGGAAGAATATAAGGCTCACGTTAACAAAGCCAAAGAAGATGCCGTTGCAGCACTCCGTGAAGAGTTTGCAGGCTATGATGGTTTCATCTTCACAGACTACAGAGGTATGACTGTTGATCAGATTACTAAGATTAGAAAGGATCTTAGAAAGGATGAAGCAGCATACAGAGTTGTAAAGAACAGATATGCAAAGATTGCTCTTCAGAACCTTGAAAAGAGTGGAGCAGAAGACCAGATGATTGGTCCTACAGCAGTTGCTCTTGTTAAGGGTGATACAGCTAACGTTGTTGCAAAGGTTCTTTATGCAGCAGGAAAAGATGGAGTTAATATCCAGGTTAAGGGTGCTCTTATTGATGGAGAAGTCCTTTCTGCTGATCAGATTGAAGCAATTTCAAAGCTTCCAACAAGATTGGAACTCATCGCTTCCCTCATGGGTACGATGAAGGCACCTGTACAGAAACTCGCTGCTACACTCCTTGCTTATGTGGAGTCAAAGGGCGGAGTTCCTGCAGAAAATTAATCAACAAATACGGTCCTAGTCTTCAAGTAACCTGCTAGACCGTTAAAATATTAAGGAGAAGATAATATGGCTACAAAAGAAGAAATCTTAGAATCCATCGCTTCAATGAGCGTTATGGAAGTTGCTGATCTCATCAAAATGATGGAAGAGAAGTTTGGTGTTGTTGCTGCAGCTGCTGCTGTTGCTGCTGGTCCAGCTGCTGGTGCTGCTGAAGCTGTTGAAGAACAGACAGAATTCAACGTAACACTTAAGAGTGTTGACGCTGCAAAGAAGATCGCTGCTATTAAGGAAGTTCGTGCTGTTACAGGTCTTGGCCTCAAGGAAGCTAAGGAACTTTGTGAAGCTGGCGGCGTTATCAAGGAAGGCGTTAGCAAGGAAGAAGCTGCATCTCTCAAGGAAAAGCTTGAAGCTGCAGGTTGTGTTATCGAAGTTAAGTAACAACAAAAATAATATTATCACCCAGTGTTCTCCAGGGGGCACTGGGGCTTTGTTGCCTATATTAAGGCATTGTACTCTGGAAAAAATATTTAAAGCGAAAGCTTCCGGGATAAAGCTATCCCATTGTGGAGGTACAACGATATGACCGGTAACGGTAAGGCATTTGAGAGAGTCAACATTGGTTCTGAAGTTCTTAATGAATATCCAGTTCCAAATCTTGTAGAAATTCAGACTGCTTCTTATAAGGATTTCTTACAATTAGACAAGGTTATGCATGGTTTAGAACCAGACCCAAGATATGGACTCGAACATCTTTTCCAAACATATTTCCCAATTGAATCACCTAATGGTGGTATGACAGTTTATTACCATGGTTATACAGTAGATCCTAAAGATGTCTTTGCAATGAAATCAGAGACAGAATGTAAGCGCAAGGGCTCTACCTTTGGCGTACCTGTAAAAGTAAGGATCCAGCTTGAAAAGAAAGGTGGTGAAATTACTGAAAAGGAAATCTTCTTTGGCGAATTCCCTGTAATGACAGATCGTGGTACGTTCATAATTAACGGCTCTGAGAGAGTTATTGTTTCTTCTATTGTAAGAAGCCCTGGTGTCATATTTAAGAATATGAACAAGAAGGGTCTTAAGAGCTCTCTTTTTGCTGCTAACCTTTATCCTTACCTCGGTTCAATGCTCTCTTTCGTCTTCGAAAGAACAAACGTTGATGATAAGGAAAATAAGGTTGATTATAAGGCTGAAGATGAAGGAAAAAAGGGTAAGGATACATTAATATATGGTGCTATCCATAACCTCATTTATGCTACATCTCCTAGAAGCAAGGATGATACTCAATCCTTTAAAAAGATTGCTATTCCTGTAACATTCTTCATGAGAATGCTTGGCTTAGAAACAAGAGATGCTATTGTCAGCCAGTTCTATTATTCCGAACTTATTGATACTGCAACCTATGACGGTCCTTTCCCTCGCTTTGCATATAAGGATATTAAGAAGGATGGTAATGTCTTATTCTGTGCAGGTGATGAAATTAGTAAGATTAATCTCTCTGATTTAAAAAATCAGGATATTGAGCAGATAGAAGTTGTTGATACTCAAGAAACAAACTTAGACGACCTTCCTTCTATGGCTGTTCTTAAAACATTACAGCAGGAGAAAATTTTCTGCTATCGTGTTATTCAGGGTGACGTTTCAGCTCTTAATAAGCGTTCTCTTTCTTTCGATAAGAATAAGTGGGAAGATTGTCAGAGAATATATAGAGAAGAAGGAAAAGAATTTAAGGATCTTTATATTGGCTATGTAGCTGAAAAGTGGAAGACATTCCTACCTCAGCATATCAGAACAACAACAGATAGCGATAAAGTAATTAATTATTACAAAGACTTCTTTGCTGATAAGAATAGATACGATTTCTCTGAAATTGGTAGATATAAATTAAATAAGAAGTTCTTCGGTATGGATACCGAAAAATATATTAATGAGACAACTCTTACTATCGAAGATGTAATCTGTACAACTCGTCTTATTATGGACTTCGGTGATGGTAAGTTCCAGAAGGATGATGAAGACTCTCTTGGAAATAGAAGAGTTAGAACAGTAAGGGAGCTTCTTGAAAACAATCTTGCAGATGCTTTTGGTAAGATGGTAAAAGCTGCCAAAGATAAGATGAATGTTGCAGATGATGATATTAAGGCTCAGGATGTTATCTCCATTAAACCTATCATTGGTTCTGTAAGAGAATTCTTTGGTTCATCTCAGCTTTCACAGTTCATGGATCAGGTAAACCCTCTTGCTGAATTGACACACAAGAGAAGAATCTCTGCTATCGGTCCAAAGGGTGGTATTAAGAGAGATAACGCTAGACAGCTATTTGATGTTAGAGACGTTAACTATACTCACTACGGTAAGATTTGTCCTATTGAAACTCCAGAAGGTGGAAATATTGGTCTTATTCTTACTCTTGCTAACTATGCAAAGATTAACGACTATGGCTTTATCCAAACACCATATAGAAAGGTTATTAATGGTGTTGTTACAGATGAGTGTACATACTTAGATGTTAATGATGAAGAAAAGGTTAAAATTGCACAGGGTAACGCTGATGTAGAGAAGAATGGTGACTCTTATGTCTTAACAGGAGAGGTTTCAGTTAGAGCTAATCAGGACTACTCAACAGCTAAGCCAGAAGAAATTGACTGGATGGATGTTTCTCCTAAGCAGGTAGTATCTGTAGCAGCTTCTCTTATTCCATTCTTGGAACATGACGATGCTAACAGAGCTCTTATGGGTTCTAACATGCAGCGTCAGGCAGTTCCTCTAGTATTCCCAGAGACTCCTAGAGTTGGAACTGGTATGGAAAAGAGAACAGCTTATGACTCATCAATTATGGTTAAAGCTAGAAGAAGTGGTGAAGTTGTATATGTTTCTTCTGTTATTATTAAGGTCAAACCAGATGAACCAGTAGTTGCTAACGAATTAGATGTTTACGAGCTCCGCAAGTATGAAATTACAAACCAAGACTCTTGTATGAACCAGAGACCACTCGTACATATGGGAGATAAGGTAAATAAGGGTGATATTCTTGCAGATGGACCAAGTACAGATCATGGTGAGCTAGCTCTTGGTAGAAACATTCTTGTTGGTTTTGTTCCATGGAATGGATATAACTATGAAGACGCTGTTCTTATTAGTGAAAGAGTTGTCAGCGAAGATATCTATACTTCTATCCATATCAAGGAATATGAGACAGATAGAAAGGAAACAAAGCTTGGAGAAGAAAGATTCTCTCGCGACCTTCCTAATACATCTGAGAGAGCAGTTGAACACTTAGATAGCGATGGTATTGTTTGCGTTGGTACATATGTTCGTTCTGGTGATATCTTAGTAGGTAAGACAACACCAAAAACAGAGACAGAAAACACACCAGAGCAGAAGCTGTTGAATTCTATCTTTGGTGAAAAGTCAAAAGATACAAGAAATGCTTCTCTTGTTGTTCCTCATGGTGTTGAGGGTACTGTTATTGATATACAGAGAATCACAAAGAAGGAAGAATTAACTCCTGGTTCTTTGGAAACTGTAAAAGTATATATTGCAACAAAGAGAAAGCTTAAGCAGGGTGATAAGATGGCTGGTAGACATGGTAACAAGGGTGTTGTTTCTCGTGTACTTCCTCAAGAGGATATGCCATATATGGAAGATGGTACACCACTTGATGTTTGTCTTAACCCACTTGGTGTTCCTTCTCGTATGAATATTGGTCAGCTTATGGAAACTCAGCTTGGCTGGGCTGCTGTAAAGAATAATGTTTGGTATAAGACACCGGTATTCCAGTCTGCAACTATGGAACAGATTGAAGAAGAAATGAGAAAGGCTAATCTTCCAGAAGACAGTAAGGTTACTCTCTATGATGGAAGAACAGGTATTCCTTTTGTTAATAAGGTCTTCTGTGGATACATATACTATCTTAAGCTTCATCACCTCGTTGATGATAAGATGCATGCTAGAGCTACAGGCCCATATTCTCTTGTTACTCAGCAGCCACTTGGTGGTAAAGCTATGTTCGGTGGTCAGAGACTTGGAGAAATGGAAGTTTGGGCTTTTGAAGCATATGGTGCAGCAAATAACTTACAGGAGCTTTTGACAGTAAAGTCTGATGATATGAAGGGTAGAGTAAGTATTTATCAATCTATCGTTAAGGGTGAGCCTGCAGAGAAGCCAGATGATCTGCCAGAAGGATACAAGGTGCTTTGTCAGGGCTTAAGAGGCTTAGCATTGGATTTGGCTGCATATGATGAAGAAGGAAAGCTTATCCCTCTAACAGAAAGAGATAGAGAGATTATTAACAAGGCTGAAAAGGAAAAGAATCAACAAGGAGGCAAAGAATGAGCGATACACATGATATCAACACATTAAGGATAAAGATTGCATCTCCAGAGCAGATTTTAACTTGGTCTTATGGTGAAGTAAAAAAACCAGAAACAATAAATTATCGTTCTCTTCGCCCTGAGCGAGACGGCCTCTTCTGTGAACGTATTTTCGGTACTACAAGAGACTGGGAGTGCTGGTGTGGCAAGTTTAAGAGTAAAAGATATAAGGGAACTGTCTGTGAACGTTGTGGCGTTGAAGTAACAGAAAAGAAGGTAAGAAGAGAAAGATGTGGTCACATCAAGCTTGCTACTCCTGTTGCTCATGTTTGGTTCTACAAATCACAGCCATCAATTATGAGTTATCTCTTAGAGATGAAGAAGACAGATTTCAATTCTATCTTCAAATATGAGTCATACGTCGTAATTGATCCTGGTCAAGTTAATGAATTAAAAAGAGGACAGGTCTTAACCGAGGATGAGCACAAGGAATACCTTGATAAGCATGGCGAAGATTCCTTCAAGGCAGGTATGGGAGCAGAAGCAATATACGAACTTTTAAAGGGTTTGGATCTTGATGCTCTTATAGAAAGAAACAGAGAAATACTATCAGCAATCATTCACAAGAATGGTAAAACTGATAGCGGCGAAGCTAAGAAGGCTGCTTCTGTTATTAAATATTGTACATGGTTTAAGGAATCACAAAATAAGCCAGAATGGATGATTCTTACGGTTCTTCCTGTTATCCCACCAGATTTAAGACCAATGGTCCAGCTTGATGGTGGTAGATTTGCTACAACAGACCTTAACGAGTTATATAGAAGAGTTATCAATAGAAATAATCGCTTACAGCGTCTTATTTCCATTCAGGCACCAGATATCATTGTTAGAAATGAAAAGAGAATGTTACAGGAAGCTGTAGATTGTCTTTTAGATAATGGTAAGGTTGAAAACCCAGCTAAGGGTGCTTCTAAGAGAGATCTTAAGTCTCTTGCAGACCAGCTTAAGGGTAAGCAGGGAAGATTTAGACAGAACCTTCTCGGTAAGCGTGTCGACTATTCTGGTCGTTCTGTTATTGTTGTTGGTCCAGAGCTTAAGATGCATCAGTGTGGTGTACCTTCATTGATGGCACTTGAACTGTTTAAACCATTCTTGATTAGAAAGCTTCATGATACTGGTCTTGCTCCTAATGTAAAGAGAGCAAAGGCAATGGTAGAGGAGGGCGCTCCTGAAGTATGGGGTATCCTAGAAGAGGTAGTAAAAGAGCATCCTGTTATGCTAAACAGAGCTCCAACATTGCACCGTCTTGGTTTCCAGGCTTTCGAACCAGTTTTAGTTGATGGTAAAGCAATTAAACTTCATCCACTTGTTTGTCATGCATTTAATGCTGACTTCGACGGTGACCAGATGGCTATACACGTTCCTCTTTCAGAAGCTGCACAGCTTGAATGTTGGACACTTATGCTTTCAACAACTAACCTTCTTGACCCTGCAAATGGTAAGCCAATTGCGTTCCCTTCTCAGGACATGGTTCTTGGTATTTACTATTTGACAAAAGAGAGAGTTGACCTTGATAAGGGTGAAAAGAGAAAGCATTTTGAATCAATAGCAGAAATTGAAGCTGGTATTGATGCTGGAAGCATTTCTTATAATGAAAAGATCCTCTTTAGACTCAAGAAGAATTTGGTTGTTGTTGATGAAAAGGGTAATAAGACAATTAGTGATGGAAAAGCTTGGACAGCTACTACACCAGGTAGAATTATATTCAACTCTTCTATCCCAGCTAATCTTCCTTTCCAAAACTATTGCTTAGGCGATAAGCAGCTTAAGAAGCTCATTACAGAGACTCTTGAGCAGAATAAGCCTTCTGTAGCAGTAGAGCTTCTTGATAGTGTTAAGGACCTTGGCTACCGCTATGCTACAATCTTTGGTGCTACTATCGGTCTAAGTGACATGATTGTTCCATCAGGTAAGAAAGACTTAATCGCTAAAGCTGAAGAAGAGGAAGCAAAGATTAAGGAGCAGTTAGTAAGAGGTACAATTTCTGAAGAAGAAAAGAAGAGTAAAGTAATTTCTCTTTGGAATAATACAAAGAATGAGTTAACAGATATGCTAATGAAAGAGATGAGAGAAGACCAGCACGGCTTCAACCCACTCTTTATGATGGCAGACTCTGGTGCTAGAGGTTCTTCTAAGCAGATTTCTCAGCTTGGTGCCATGAGAGGTATCATGACAAAGCCAAATGGTGATAACATTGAGCTTCCAGTTAAGTCAAACTTCAAGGAAGGCTTGTCAATCATCGAATTCTTCTTCTCTTCAAACGGTGCTAGAAAGGGTCTTACAGATATAGCCTTAAAGACAGCTAGAGCAGGTTATTTGACAAGAAAGCTTGTTGATGTTGCTCAGGATGTTGTTGTAACAATGGAAGACTGCCATACAATCAATGGTATGTGGGTATCTGGTGATGTTACAAAGAATGAAACACTTCAGAGTAAGATTGCTGGTTCTTTCCCTGTTGATGATGTAGTACATCCATTCTTGAAAGACGTAAAAGGAAAGCCTGTTGTTATTGCAAAGGCAAATGAGCTTATAACAAATGAGGTTGCATCAAAGATTGAAGATGCTGGTGTTGAAAAGGTTCTTATTAGAAGTGTTTTGACTTGTGAAGCAGAGCATGGTGTATGTAAGAAGTGCTATGGCCGTAACTATGCTACTAACAAGACAGTTGAAATTGGTGAAGCTGTTGGTGTTGTTGCAGCTCAGTCTATCGGTCAGCCTGGAACTCAGCTTACTATGAGAACATTCCATGCCGGTGGTATTGCTACTGTTTCTTCTAACGCAAAATCTTTCGATTATCCAATCATTATTGATGGAATCAATGAGAGCTTGTTTGTTATTAACAGAGATGGAAAGAGGATTTTCCCTCGCAAGAGCCACTATACAGCTACTAAGGTTCTTGAAGAAATTACTGGCCTCTATTCTTCATTACTTGTTAATGAGGGTGAGAATGTTGGTAAGGGATATCCTTTCTATGTTGATAACCAAGGTAAAGAGGTTGTTTCTAAATTTAATGGTAAGTTAATTATCCTTAATGATAGAACTTTTGTTGTTGGCTCAACTTCTGAAGAAGAGATTCCAGTTGGTGCTACTCTTTCAAGCGAAGTAAACAATGGTGCTCTTATTGCTAGTGGTGATGTTGTATATACATTCGACCCATTCAACGAATTAATCATCGCTGAAGAGAATAGTAAAATTGTTGAGATGAGAGACTTCGTTGCTAGAAAGTCTTACTTAGTTGTTGAGAACCATGCTTCTGGTGTTAAGGAATGGCATACAGTTTCTAGAGACAAGCTTGGTAAGTATAACCCAACCGTTTGGGTTGAGACTGAAAAGGGCGAGACAAAGTCTTATACAATCCTTGGTGGTTCTATCATTCACTTCCAGGAGGTAGGACAGGAAGTTCGTGCCGGAGACGTTATTGCATCTGCTCCTAAAGAAGATGCATCTAAGTCAAAGGATATCGCGGGTGGTCTTCCTCTTGTTAACAGTCTTTTTGATGCAACAAAGACAGCAACAGAAAATTATACTGTTATTGCTCATGTCTCAGGTGTTGTTGAAAAAATCAAGATTGAGAAGGGATATGCTAAAATTACTATCCTTGATAATCTTTCAAAGATCTATCCTGAAAGAGCACAAGATGGTAAGAGCTTTAGACATAACCATAAGGTTCCAACTCAGGGTATCGTTCTCCTTGTTAGAGAGGGCGATGAAGTTAAGTGTGGTGATAAGCTTTGCGATTCACCTGTTAACTCAAGAGAGGTTCTTACTGTACAGGGTGAAACAGCTGTTCTTGCCTTCCTTGTAAAGGCTATTCAGGATGTCTATCGTGAACAGGATATCGAAATCAACGAAAAGCACTTGTCTATTATCATTAGACAGATGCTTAGAACAGTTGAAATAGTTAGAAGTAACGATACAAAGTTTATTGAAAACCAGAAGGTTGATAAGCTTGAGTTCCTGAAAGAAAATGAGAAGGTAAAGGCAGAAGGAAAGGTTCCTGCAATTGGAAGACCTTGCTTAAGTGGTGTATCTGATGCAGCACGTAATAGTGAGTCATTTATTTCAGGTGCTTCCTTTGCTCATACTGTTCAGACATTGACAGAAGCCGCTATTGCTGGTAAAACAGATGAGTTGAGAGGTCTTAAGGAGAACGTTATTATTGGTAAGCTCATACCAGCAGGTACTGGTTTTGTTGGTTATAAGAATATTGTTCTTACTGAGGATCAGAAACTTCTTGATAATCAAGCGTCTAAAGTAGTCAACGAAAGAGCAAGTGAAGCTGAGACTACAGATGACACTGATTTTGAAGATTTAGCAGAAATGAAGACTGTGGGAGATATCGCTGAACTAAACGAGGTTATGACAAGCGAAGAAGAGTAACGCCTGTTGGCGTTGCTCGACTGCCTCGAGTAATATCTCATGCTGACCATAGTTTTTAATAGAAATACTGCTTGTGCAGTATAGATTCCTTGGTGTGAGACAGGTGAATCAAGAAAAAAGGAGCGTCAAATAGATGCCTACAATTAATCAGCTTATAAGAAAGGGTAGAAGTACTTCTAAGCAGAAGACTAAGTCCCCAGCTCTTGAAGGATGCCCACAGAAGAGAGGTGTTTGTACAAGAGTCATGACTGTTACACCTAAGAAGCCTAACTCAGCTCTCAGAAAGGTTGCCAGAGTTCGTCTTTCTAATGGTATTGAAGTAACAGCTTACATTCCTGGTATCGGCCACAACCTTCAGGAACACTCTGTTGTTCTTATTAGAGGTGGAAGAGTCAAGGACCTTCCTGGTGTAAGATATCATATCGTTCGTGGTTCCAAGGATACTCTTGGTGTTGCAGACAGAAAGAGAAGCCGTTCTAAGTACGGTGCAAAAAGGCCAAAGGCTTGATAGGAGGAAGGTAAGATGTCAAGAGAAAAAACTCCTGTCAGGAAAGTTACGCCTGACGCAAAATACAACAGCACAGCTGTTGAGAAGCTTATCTGCCGCATGATGGTTAGTGGAAAAAAGTCTATTTCTACAAGAATCGTCTATGAAGCTCTTGCTAAAATTGCAGAGAAGACAGGTGAGAAGGAAATTGATGTATTCAACAAGGCACTTGAAAATGTTAAGCCAGCAGTTGAAGTCAAGAGTAGAAGAGTTGGTGGTGCAACATATCAGGTTCCTACTGAAATCAGAGAGAATAGACGTGAAGCACTTGCTATGAGATGGATTATCAATGCAGCTAGAGGCAGAAATGGTAAGACCATGGCTGACAAGCTTGCAGATGAACTTATTGATGCTTATAACTCAACAGGTACAGCATTCAAGAAGAAGGAAGATGTTCACCGCATGGCAGAAGCAAACAAGGCATTCAGCCACATTCGTTTCTAATCTTGATAAAGAATGTAAAAAGGACTGTTTTTCACAGTCCTTTTTTTATTAAGTATTGCTTTTAATAGCTTTTGCTAATTGGTCAGCACAAGAGGTTTGCTTAAAACCACAAGTGTTTCCTTCTAAAATTGAAGCAACCTCGTTTGCATCTTTTCCTTCGCAGAGCTTAGAAATGGCTTTTAAGTTCCCATTACAACCGCCTTCAAAAGAAAGATTATGGATTTTGTTGTTATCGTCAAGAACAAAAGTGATAGAACGAGCACAGACTCCAGCTGTTTTATAATTAATTTCTTTCATGTTTTCTCCTAGTTATGTAATATAGTAAATATAACAAAAGAAGACTGAAAAGTATAACGATATAGAATAAATTTCGGCATATTTAAAAAAAATAAAACTAGATAATACCATAGATTAAAATATGGTGTTGACAATAAATACCTTTTAAAGTAAATTAGTCAAAGTGCCGCCAATAAGATGGGGTCTCCTTGTCTATGGGCGGAAGAGCCAAACCGATTGCCTTGGTAATAAGGTGGTTCCGGTAAGTAGGTTTTTTAACTAATTACGTATGTCGTCAGATTTCTGCCGACCTCTGGAACTTCTAATATTCTATCCTTGGCATTCTGTTGTCTCGCGGAAAACATAAAGGCTTGGGCCTTTATTAATTAATATTTTTGATTTGTGGCATTTGCCACAAGGAGGAACTGATGGCTAAGGAAAAATTCGAGAGAACTAAGCCACACGTAAACGTAGGAACCATCGGTCACGTTGACCATGGTAAGACCACACTCACAGCAGCTATCACAATGCATTGTGCTAAGATGTTTGGAGACAAGGCCCTTGCTTATGATGCAATCGACAACGCACCAGAAGAAAAGGAACGTGGTATCACAATCAATACAAGACACGTTGAGTATCAGTCTAAGAACAGACACTATGCTCACGTCGACTGCCCCGGTCACGCTGACTACATCAAGAACATGATCACTGGTGCTGCTCAGATGGATGGTGCTATCATCGTTGTTGCTGCAACAGATGGTGCTATGGCTCAGACAAAAGAGCACATCCTTCTTGCTAGACAGGTTGGTGTACCTGCAATCATCGTATTCATCAACAAGTGTGATCAGGTTGACGATCCAGACCTCATTGAACTCGTTGAAGAAGAAATGAGAGACCTCCTCTCAGAGTATGGTTTTGATGGTGCTAACTGCCCAGTTATCAAGGGTTCAGCTTATGAAGCAATGACAAAGCCAGATGATCCAGAAGCAACAAAGTGCATTGATGAACTTCTTGATGCTATGGATGCTTATATCCCACTCCCAGAAAGAGCTGTTGACAAGCCATTCCTCATGCCTATTGAAGATATCTTCTCAATTTCAGGTCGTGGAACAGTTGTTACAGGTAGAGTTGAATCTGGTGTTGTTCATGTTAACGATCCTGTACAGATTGTTGGTGTCAAGGAAACAAGAAACACAGTTGTAACAGGTGTTGAAATGTTCAACAAGCTTCTCGACGAAGGTCAGGCTGGTGATAACATTGGTGCTCTCTTAAGAGGTGTTGATAAGAAAGAAGTTGTCAGAGGACAGGTTCTTGCTAAGCCAAACTCAATCACACCACACACAAAGTTCAAGGGAACAGTATACGTACTCAGCTCAGATGAAGGTGGAAGACACTCACCATTCTTCGATGGTTACAGACCACAGTTCTACTTCAGAACAACAGATATCACAGGTACAGTTCACCTTCCAGAAGGAAAGGAAATGGTTATGCCTGGTGATCATACAGAAATTCTTGTTGATCTTATTCACCCAGTTGCTATGGATAAGGGTCTCCGCTTCGCTATTAGAGAAGGCGGAAGAACAGTTGCTTCTGGTCAGGTTACTGAGATTTCTGAGTAATTATTATTAATTAAAAACTAAGGTCCGACCGGGGGTGCCTCATCCCCGGTGACCTATTGAGATTTTTGGAGATTTTTTAAAATGGCAAACGAAAGAATCCGTGTGAAGTTAAGAGGCTTTGACGTTGACCTTATCGAGCAGAGCTCAAAGGCAATTGTTCAGACAGTCGTAAAGGCTGGAGCCAAGGTTTCTGGACCTATCCCACTTCCTACACGTATTAACAAGTACACTGTCCTCAGATCCCCGCACGTTAACAAGAAGGCTCGCGAACAGTTCGAAATGAGAACACACAAGAGATTGATTGACATCCTGGACCCAACCCAGAAGGTTGTAGAAGCCCTGATGAAACTCGAACTCCCAGCTGGTGTGGATGTAGAAATTAGACAGTGAAGTTGAGGTAAGTAAGAAATGTTAGGGCTTATCGGCAAAAAAGTTGGAATGACACAGGTTTTTGATGCCCAGGGCAAATTAATTCCTGTGACAGTAATTAAAGTTGAGGATAACGTAGTCATCGCAAACAGAACAGATGATAAGAACGGATATTCTGCAGCTGTTGTTGCTTCTGTTGATATGAAGAAAAACAGAGTAACAAAGCCATATGCAGGCTGTTTCAAAGATGTTTGCGAACCAAAGAAAGTCGTTATGGAAATGAGAGACTTCGATGAAGAAGTTAAGAAGGGCGACGTTCTTGGTGTTGATTTATTTAAAGATGTAGCTTACGTAGATGTAACTGGAACAAGTAAGGGTAAGGGCTACCAGGGCGGTATGAAGCGTCATGGCTTCGGCGGTGGTAGAAAGACTCATGGTTCAAAGTTCCATAGAGACCTTGGTGGTACAGCTATGTCATCAACTCCTTCCCACACATTTAAGGGACAGAAGATGGCAGGTCATATGGGTAACGAGAAGGTTACAGTACAGAATCTTAAGCTTGTTGCAGTAGATAGTGAAATGCAGGTCTTAATGGTTAAGGGAGCTATCCCAGGACCAACAGACAGCACAGTAGTCATCAAAAAGGCAGTAAAGAAGTAAGGCAGGTGGTATAGTATGGAACAGAAACTCTTTTCTACAGCCGGCAAGGAAATCGGAACAGTCCAGCTTAATGAGGATGTTTTCGGTGTTGTAGTCTCTACAGGCTCAATTTACCATGCCGTCAGAAACGAAGCAGCTAACCGCCGTGTCGGAACTGCATGCACAAAGACCAGAGCTGAGGTCAATTACAGCAATACCAAGCCTTATAAGCAGAAGGGAACAGGTAATGCAAGAAGAGGTGACAAGAAGTCTCCTATTACTGTTGGTGGTGGTACTATTTTTGGACCAAAGCCACGTGATTATTCCTATTCACTTCCTAAAAAGGTTAAGAGACTTGCAATGAAGAGTCTTCTCACTCTTGCAGTTGAAGAAGAAAGACTTGTTGTTGTTGAAGATTTCACCAGCGAAAACGGTAAAACAAAGGATATGGTTTCTATCATGAAGGCTTTTGAAACAGTTGATCAGAGAACAGTCCTTGTTATGAAAGATGATGACGTTATGATTAGACGTGCAGCAAAGAACATTCCTTATTTACATGTTCTTGCTTATGACAAGCTCTCTGCTAAAGAACTTCTTTATGGCAGAAAGGTTATCGTTCTTAAGTCAGCAGTATCTAATCTCAACGATTTCTACGGTGAAAACTAAGGAGAAAGCGAAATGAGAGCAGATAGAGTTATCATTGAACCGATTTTGAGTGAAAAATCAAACATTGCACGTGAAAATGAATATAAGAAGTATACATTCAAGGTAGATCCAGCTGCTAACAAGTATGAAATCATGAAGGCAGTTAAGGAACTCTTCAATGTTGATTGTACAGCTTGCAATGTAATGAATGTTGGCGGAAAGCCAAAGTTCTCCAGAGGTAAGGGTGGTTTCGTTAAAGGTTACACATCTAGCTGGAAGAAAGCAATCGTAACATTGGCCAAGGGTCAGTCCATTGGGGCTATCGAAGGCTAAGTAGGAGATAGGATATATGGCACTTAAAAGTTACAAACCAAATACTCCTGGTCTCCGCCAGAAGACAACACTTGTAAAGAGTGAAGTCACAGCGCAGAAGCCTGAGAAGTCCCTCACAGTAAGTCTTCATCAGAATTCAGGCCGCGATACTTTTGGACGCATTAGTGTTCGTCGTCGTGGCGGCGGAGCCAAGAGGGCTTACAGAATTATTGATTTTAAGCGCAACAAGTATGGTGTTCCAGGAACAGTAAAGACAATTGAATACGATCCAAACAGGTCTGTCCTTATTGCACTGGTATTCTATGCTGATGGTGAAAAGCGCTATATTTTAGCACCTAAGGGGTTAACAGTTGGTACTACCGTTCAATCTGGTCCAAATGCACCTCTTACTACAGGAAACGCTCTTCCATTGAAGAACATTCCCCTCGGACTTGCAGTTCACAACGTTGAATTAAATTATGGACGTGGTGGACAGCTTGTAAGGAGCGCAGGCCTAAGTGCTACAGTCATCGCAAAGGAAGGCGATTATGTTACTCTTCGCTTACCTAGTGGTGAAATGAGAATGGTATTCGGTGAATGCTATGCTACACTTGGTGTTCTCGGCAACGAAGACCACATGAACGTCTCTCTAGGAAAGGCTGGTGCTTCCAGACATCTTGGTAGAAGACCTAAGGTTAGAGGTGTCGTCATGAACCCAGTTGATCACCCACATGGTGGTGGTGAAGGCAAGACTGCAGCAGGTAGAAACCCATGTACTCCATGGGGTAAGCCAGCTAAGGGTGGTAAGACTCGTTCTAAGAAGAAACCATCTAATGCATTCATTGTAAAGAAGCGCAAGTAGGAGTAGTAAGAAATGTCAAGATCAATCAAAAAAGGTCCATTTATTGAAGCCAAGCTCTTAAAAAGAGTAGACGCAGCAAACCAGGCTAATCAAAAGCCGATGATCAAGACCTACTCACGTAGTTCAACAATCATCCCTGAGATGGTCGGCTTCACGATTTCCGTGTACAACGGTAAGACTTGGGTTCCTGTATACGTAACTGAGAACCTTGTCGGACACAAGCTCGGTGAGTTTGCACCTACACGTATTTTCCGTGGACATGCATCTGATAAGAAGGGTAAATAAGGTTAGATTATGGAAACTAAGAAAGGTTATAAAGCAGTTGCTAAATATTTATTGGTTTCTCCTTCAAAGGTACGCCCTGTTGCTGACCTCGTAAGAGGTAAGGGCTATGTTGAAGCTGTTGCCATTTTGGAAGCAATGCCACAGAAAGGTTCAGACCTCATTCTGAAAGTTCTCAAGTCCGCAGGTGCTAACGCTTTAAATCAGAATAAAAAGCTTGATGAAGAATCACTTTTTGTTTCTGAATTAAAGGTCAACGACGGCCCTAGACTTAAGAGAGTATGGGCTCGTTCTCACGGAAAGCGTGACATCCTTCTCAAAAGAATGTCTCATATTACCGTCGTTGTAGACGAGAAAGTAAAGGTAGGCAAATAATGGGCCAGAAAGTTAATCCAATCGGACTCAGACTCGGTGTCAATAAGACATGGAAGTCAAAGTGGTATGTTGATCCTAGGGAGTATGCAGATACACTCCACGAAGATCTTGTACTCAGAAAGGCATTACTTGCTTGTCCTGAGGTTGCAGGTGCAGAGATCAGCGATATTGAAATTACACGTAAGCCACAGCGCATTACTATGGTAATCGCTGCAGCTCGTCCTGGTATTATCATTGGTGCTAAGGGTGCTAATGTTGAGAAAGTTGCTGAAAAGATGCAGAAGCTTACTGAGAAGAAGGTTCAGATCAAGATTAAAGAAATCAAGAAGGCTGAATGTGATGCTCAGCTTATTGCTCAGAACATTGCTCGTCAGCTTGAGGGACGTGGTGCTTACCGCAGAGCTATGAAGAATGCTATTTCAAGAGCTATGCAGGGTGGCGCTCAGGGAATCAAGATCAAGTGTTCAGGTCGTCTCGGTGGTGCAGAAATCGCTAGAACAGAACAGATGAAGGAAGGTAGAGTACCTCTCCACACACTCCGTTCTGATATCGACTACGGATTCGCAACAGCTAATACATCATTTGGTGCTATTGGTATTAAGGTTTGGATCTTCAATGGTGAGATTTACGAACACAATACTGTTAATGCACAGGATGATAGTGTTGCATTAGTAGGTAAGAAGTCTGAAGAGGCTAGAGGTTAAAAGATGCTTAGTCCAAAGAGAATTAAATACAGAAAAAAGCAGCGCGGAACTAGAGACGCAGTTGCACACAAGGGAAACCAGATTTCCTTTGGTGAGTATGGTCTCATGGCTCTTGAGCCATATTGGATTACCAACCGTCAGATCGAAGCAGCCCGTGTTGCTATGACTCGTCACGTTAAGCGTGGTGGTAAGGTCTGGATCCGCATCTTCCCTGATATGCCATATACAAAGAAGCCTGCTGAAACAAGACAGGGTAATGGTAAGGGTGCACCAGAAGGTTGGGTAGCAGTTGTTAAAACAGGTGCTATCATGTTCGAAATGGGAGGCATTGATGAGACTCTCGCTAGAGAAGCTCTCACCCTTGCAGCTTCCAAGCTTCCAATTAAGACAAAGTTCGTGTCTCGAGCTAATCAGGAGTAAACTATGAAAAGTTATAAGGAACTTAGTTATAAGGAGCTTATTGCTGAAAGAGATAAGCTTAGAAAGGAACTGGTTAACCTGAGATTACAGAAGGTACTTGGTCACTTGGATAACCCAATGTCTTTAGGTTTAACCAAAAAGAATATCGCTCGTCTTAATACAAGAATCAACGCAATTGATATTGGTATTGAGAAGACAAGTAAGTAAGAGAGGCACGTAAATGGAAGCACAGAAGAAAGTTATGACAGGCATAGTTAAGTCCGATAAAATGGATAAGACTATTGTTGTTGAGGTTTCCGAAAGAACCCTCCACCCACTGTACAAGAAGTACGTGATCTCAACTAAAAAGTTTAAGGCTCACGACGAGAAGAACGATGCACATATCGGTGATACAGTTCGTATTATGGAGTGTCGCCACCTTTCCAAGGATAAGTGTTGGAGACTCATTGAAGTCGTCGAGAGAGCTCGCTAAAGGAGAAAAGTCATGGTACAGATGCAGACTTATTTGAACGTAGCGGACAACAGTGGTGCAAAGCGTGTACAGTGCATCAAGGTTCTCGGCGGTAGCCATAGATATGTTGCTGGTATTGGTGATATTATCGTAGTTGCAGTCAAGGATGCCCTTCCTAATGGCGCCATCAAAAAGGGTGACGTTCTTAAGGCAGTGGTAGTTCGCACAAAGAAGGAATACCGAAGACCTGACGGTACATATATCAGGTTCGATGATAACGCTTGTGTTATCATTGATGCCAACAATAACCCTCGCGGAAAGAGAATTTTCGGGCCAGTCGCAAGAGAGCTTCGTGACGGCTATATGAAGATTGTCTCTCTCGCTCCGGAAGTGTTGTAGGAGAAGAAAATGAGACTGAAAAAAGATGACACAGTCAAGATTATTGCTGGTAAAGACAAAGGTCTTACCGGCAAAATCGTGAAGATTGACCCAGTTAAAGAGAGGGTCGTAGTCCAGGGTGCTAATATGGTTCAGAAGACTTTAAGAAAGCAGAACCAGCAGGATAAAGGCGGCATCATGGAAGTTGAAGCTCCGATTCATGTTTCAAACGTTGCTTTAGTTAATAAAGGTAATGTTACAAAGGTCGGATACAAGATGGAAAACGGAAAGAAAGTACGTTTTGCTAAGAAGACAGGGGAGACACTCTGATGGCTGAAAAGTTTGTACCTAATTTTAAAAGAAAGTACATTGAAGAGGTTGTTCCTGCACTTCAGAAGGAATTCTCCTTCAAGACTCCTATGCAGATCCCAAAACTAGAGAAGATCACTGTCTCTGTTGGTGTTGGTGAAGCTACTGTAAATAAGAAGCTTCTCGAAGCTGCAGTTAAGGAACTTGAGCAGATTACAGGTCAGCACGTTGTAAAGACAAAGGCTAGAAAGTCTATTGCTAACTTCAAGGTTAGACAGGGACAGGAAATTGGTGCTATGGTTACACTTCGTGGTGATAATATGTGGTACTTCCTTGAGCGTCTTATTTCTATCGCTCTTCCTCGTGTTAAGGACTTCAAGGGTGTTAATCCTAACGCTTTTGATGGTCATGGTAATTATTCTCTCGGTATTACTGAGCAGATAATTTTCCCTGAAATCGATTTCGACAAGATCGAGAGAATTAGTGGCTTGAACGTAGCTATCGTTACAACAGCTATTAATGACGAGCAGGGTTTTGCTCTACTTAAGTATCTCGGTATGCCGTTTGCAAAGTAAGGAGCTAAACTATGGCAAAAAAGTCTTTAATTATTAAGAGCAAGAGAGAACCTAAGTTCTCAACAAGAAGCTATAATCGTTGCAGAATCTGCGGTCGTCCAAGAGGCTATATGCGTCAGTTCGATATGTGCAGATGTTGCTTTAGAAAGCTTGCTAGTGAAGGCCAGATTCCTGGCGTTACTAAGTCCAGCTGGTAGGAGATAAGAAAATGGCAGTTAGTGATCCAATTGCAGATATGCTTACAAAGATTAGAAATGCTAGTCAGGCAAAGCATGAAAAGGTAGATGTATCAGCTTCCAATCTTAAGCTCCAGATTATAAAGATTCTTAAGAGTGAAGGATTCATCAAGAATTTTAAGAAGGTAACTAAGGATGACCTCACATACATTAGAGTTTTCCTCAAGTATGAAGATGATCAGACTCCAGTTATCCACGGTATTAAACGTGTCTCTACTCCTGGTCGCCGTGTTTATTGCGGTTACAAGGATATGCCTAGTGTTTACAATGGCATTGGTGTAGTAGTCGTATCTTCATCAACAGGTGTCATCACTGGCAAAAAAGCCAAGGAAGCACGTGTGGGTGGCGAAGTGCTTTGCACAATCTGGTAATAGGAGGAAAGAATGTCTAGAATCGGTAAATTACCAGTAGCTATTCCACAGAGTGTTACAGTCACAGTTAATAACAATGAAGTTACAGTTAAGGGACCTAAGGGAACTCTTACTCAGGTTGTAAAACCACAGATTAACGTTAGTGTTAATGGTAATGAAGTTGTTGTTACTAGAAGTAGTGATGATAAAGAAGTTAGAGGATATCATGGCCTTTATCGCCAGCTTATTCACAACATGATCGTTGGCGTTAGTGAAGGTTATAAGAAGACTTTAATTATCAACGGTGTTGGTTACAAGGCTGAAGCAGGTAAGGGAACAATTGTTCTATCTCTTGGCTATTCAACAGTCATTGAAGTTGTTATTCCTGAAGGTTTGACAGTTACAGTTGATTCTCCAACTAAGCTTACAATCTCTGGTATTGATAAGGCAGAAGTTGGTCAGTTTGCTTCTGAAATCAGATCCCTCAGAAAGCCTGAACCTTATAAGGGTAAGGGTATCAAGTACGAAACCGAGAATATCCGCCGCAAGGTTGGTAAGTCTGGTGGTAAGAAATAAGGTGGCTTAGTATGAATAGAATGATCGATAAAGCAAGAAAACATGCCAAGAGAAAGTATCATATCAGAAAGTCTATCTCTGGCACTGCTCTTAGACCAAGAATGACTGTATTTAGATCTAACCAGCACATGAGCGTTCAGGTTATTGATGATACAGTAGGACATACATTGGCTTCCGCTTCTACTCTTGAAGCAGAGTACAAGAATCTCAGAAATACAGTTGCTGATGCTGAAAAGCTAGGTGAAGCTATTGGAAAGAGATGCCTTGAAAAGGGCATTAAGACAGTTGTCTTTGACAGAAATGGCTATCTCTATCACGGTATCGTAGCAAGTATTGCAGACGGCGCTAGAAAAGCTGGTCTAGAGTTCTAAGGGGTACGGTATGGAAAGATCAAGAGAAAGAGAAGTCAAGCAGGAAGGATACGTAGAAAAGCTCGTTAAGCTTAATCGTGTTGCTAAGGTTGTAAAGGGTGGTAAGAGATTCTCTTTTGCAGCAATGGTTGTTGTCGGTTATGGCGATGGTAGAGTTGGCTACGGCTTTGGCAAGGCAAATGACGTTACAGATGCAATTAGAAAAGCAACAGAAAAAGCTAAAGCATCTATTATTACAGTTCCAGTTAAGGGTGCAACAATCCCTCATGATGTAGTTGGAAAATTCAAGAGTGCATCAGTTCTTTTGAAGCCAGCTGTTCCTGGTACTGGTGTCATAGCAGGTGGTGCTGTTCGTCTCGTTTGTGATGCAGCTGGAATCAAGGACATTATTTCTAAGTCTCTCGGTTCTAGAAACGGCATTAATACTGTCAAGGCAACATTCGATGCATTTGAGCACATCTACAATGCTGCAGATGTCGCTAAGAACAGAGGTAAAACTCTGAAGGAAATGTGGGGTTAATCATGGCACAGATTAAGATTACACTTAAAAAGAGCGTTGCAGGTACACTTCCAGCACAGAGAAAGACTGTAAAGGCTCTAGGACTCGGAAAGATTAATAGTTCTGTAGTTCGTGAAGATAATCCTGTTAACCGTGGCATGGTTCGCACAGTCGAACACCTTGTAAAGGTTGAGGAGATTTAACTATGGCACAGATTATTAAGCCATTCGGCGCAACAAAGGCTAAGACCATTGTCGGTCGTGGTGCTTCATCCAAAGGTAGAGCATGCGGTCGTGGTCATGATGGTCAGAATAGCCGTTCAGGCGGTGGTGTAAGACCTGGTTTTGAAGGTGGACAGATGCCACTATATAGACGTGTCGCAAGACGCGGATTCTCCAACTATCCATTCAAGGTTGAGAATCAGGCAATTTCACTTGCTACACTCGATGCTGTTTTCGAAGATGGCGCTGTTGTTTCTGACAGCACTCTAAGAGAGGCTGGAGTTATCAAGGGAAAGAATACCACAGTTAAGATTCTTGCTTCTGGCGAGATTACTAAAAAGTTAACAGTCGAGGGTCTTAAACTCTCCTCTCAAGCAGCTGAGAAAATCAAGGCTGCTGGTGGAACAGTCAACTAAGAGGAAGTAAAATGGCAAACACACTGGTAGATATGTTTAGAATGAAGGATATCAGAAAGAAGATTCTTATTACATTTGGTCTTCTCATTGTAACAAGAGTTGGAGCTTATCTTCCAATTCCTGGAATTAATCCTGGAGTAGTTTATGACTACTACAGAATGTATTCATCCTCCATTACTGAATACTTAAATTTCTTCTCCGGTGGTGCATTCTCCAATTTCTCAATTTTTATGTTGGGAGTTATGCCTTACATCAGCACTGAAATTATCTTTCAGTTGCTGATGCTGGTTATTCCTTCTTTAAAGAAGTTGGCTGAAGATCCACAGGGATCAAAGAAGATTCAGCAATATACTCGTTATGCTACAGTAGTAGTCTGTATTATTCAGTCTTTAGCTGCTTCTGTATATGCACAGTCCATTCCTGGTGCTCTTTCAATACCAGTTGGACTATTCATTCCAGTTGCAATTCTAAGCTGTACAACAGGTTCAATGCTTTGTGTATGGTTGGGCGAGAAGATTACAGAATTTGGCGTAGGTAATGGTATTTCATTGCTTATCTTCGCTGGTATTGTTGCAAGAATTCCTAATGCTTTCTACACAATGGTTACAGGTATTGTTGATAAGACTATTAATCCTGTTTCATTAGTTGTAGTTATCATAATGTTCTTCTTTGTTGTTGCTCTTGTTGTTTTCGAAGAACAGGGCACAAGAAAGATTCCTGTAACATATGCAAAACGTGTTGTTGGTAGAAAAATGTATGGCTCTCAGAGCACATTCATCCCATTCAAGATTAACCCATCTGGTGTTATTCCTGTAATTTTCGCATCAACACTTATGCAGATTCCACTCATGCTAGGCAATACAAAAATTGGCTGGATGGTGGCTGTAGCAAATTTCTTGAATCCGCAGAGGGCCCCATATCTAATAATCTACACCCTGCTGAT
This sequence comes from uncultured Spirochaetaceae bacterium, assembly GCA_964563815.1. Classification (GTDB taxonomy): domain Bacteria; phylum Spirochaetota; class Spirochaetia; order Sphaerochaetales; family Sphaerochaetaceae; genus Ornithospirochaeta. The sequence continues at coordinate 169,762 of CAZLYD010000001.1, read as the reverse complement.
TATAGGCTTTGCATTCTTCTATACCCAGATTAGTTTGAATCCAATCGAAATGGCAAAGAACGTTAGAGATAACGGAGGATCTATTCCTGGTGTAAGAAACGAGAAACTTGAAGAGTACCTATCAAAGGTTCTCAATAGAATCGTTCTTCCTGGTGCTTTATTCCTCGCCTTTATTGCTTTGATTCCTACTCTGGTTCAGTTGATCTTTGATCTTCCAGCTTCTGTTGCAATGCTATTTGGCGGAACATCTCTAATCATTCTCGTTGGTGTTGACCTTGATACTATAAGGCAGCTCGATGGTATGATGAAGATGCATCATCACGATGGCTTTGTTGATTCAAGAAAGCGTAAGACAAAGAAAATCTAAAGGAGCTTTTTTACTATGAAAGTAAGAGCAAGTGTCAAACCAATTTGTGACAAGTGTAAAGTAATTAGACGTGCTGGTGTTGTTCGCATTATTTGTGATAACCCAAAGCACAAGCAGAGACAGAAATAATTAGGAGGCCAATATGGCACGTATAGCAGGTGTTGACTTGCCAAATAAGGCAGTCAAGATCGCTCTGACATATATCTACGGAATTGGTAACAAGTCTGCTATGGATATCTGTCAGAAGACAAATATTAATCCAGACGTTAGAATTAATACTCTTTCTCCAGACGAGATTGCTAATCTTAGAAATGTTCTTGAAGAAGAGTATAAGATTGAAGGACATCTCAGAACTGAAGTTGCTCTCAACATCAAGAGATTGATGGATATCGGTTGCTACAGAGGTCTTCGCCACAGAAAGAATCTTCCTGTCAGAGGTCAGAGAACCAAGACTAATGCCCGCACAAGAAAGGGTAAGAAGAAGACTGTCGCTGGAAAGAAGAAATAAGGGGAAGTAAGGTAATATGGCTACTGCAAAGAAAAAAGTTAAGAAGACAGTTCTTGAAGGTAATGTTTACGTTCAGGCTACTTTCAACAATACAATCATTACTTTCACTGACCTCGCTGGAAACGCAATTAGCTGGGCTTCCGCAGGTGGACTAGGCTTCAGAGGAGCTAAAAAATCTACTCCTTATGCTGCACAGACAACATGTGAAACCGCTGGTAAAAAGGCAATGGATTTCGGTCTTAGGGAAGTAAATGTCTTTGTTAAGGGACCTGGAGTCGGAAGAGAGAGTGCTATTAGAACTCTTGGTGTTCTCGGTCTTAAGGTTCGCTCAATTAGAGATGTTACACCAATTCCTCATAATGGCTGTCGTCCACGTAAGACACGCCGTGTTTGATTATGTGCGGGGGTCTTTTTCCCCCGCAGCAGTTGTTGCTTGAAATAAGCACATAAAATAGGAGTAACCATGGCAAGAAAAAATCTTCTTAAGGGTTTCAAGAGACCTCAAGGAATCACCTCTGAAAACACTGTTGTCACACCAAATTATGGACAATTTGTTGCTTTTCCTTTTGAAAGAGGTTTTGGAACTACTGTAGGTAATACACTACGTAGAGTCCTTCTTTCCTCTATTCAGGGTTATGCAGTTTCTGCTATCCGTATCACAACATATGTTGAAGGTTCAGATGGTCAGAAGGTTCCACATATCGTGACAAGTGAATATGAGCAACTTCCAGGCGTCAGTGAAGATATTTCAGATATCATCGCTTCTATCAAGAAACTACAGATTGGTATGCCCGAGGAGTGTGAAGGTACTATCCTTACAATCTCATGCAAGGGACCTGGTATTATTACAGGAGCAGACTTTGAAAATGGTTTAGTTACTGTAACAAACAAGGATTTACCTGTCATGACAATGATGCCTGATTGTGATCTTGAAATGGAAGTTCAGATTGATCTTGGTCGCGGCTATGTTCCTTCAGAAATTAACGAAAAGTATTCTGAAGAAGCAGGAGTAATCTCTATTGATGCATTCTACTCTCCAATTAAGAGAGTAAAGTATTCAATTGAACCATGTAGAGTAGGCGAAAGAATTGACTATGAAAAGCTAATTCTTGATGTTTACACAGATGGAACTATTACTCCAGAAAACGCATTAGGCGAAGCTGCTAAGATTATTAAAGAGCATTTCACAATCTTTATTAACTTTGATGAAGATAAGATTTCTACAACTGAAGAAGTTGATGAAGAAGAAGAAAAGATCAAGAAGCTTCTTGATACACCAGTTGAAGAACTAGAATTAACAGTTCGTTCATCAAACTGTCTCAAGAATGCTGGTATTAAGACTATTGGCGACTTGGCAAAGAAGACTGAAGAAGAGATTACTAAGACAAGAAACTTCGGTAAGAAGTCTCTCTCTGAGATTAAAGATAAGCTTAGAGAATGGGGTCTTACTCTTGGTATGACAGACTTCAGTGTCCTAAAGAATTCAATTAAAGTTCCAGAGAACAAGGAAGTAGAAAATGAAGCATAGAATTGGTTTCAATGCGCTATCACGTAAGGGAGCTGAACGCAAGGCCCTTAAGCGCAACATGGTCACTTCTCTCTTTAGATATGAGAGAATTGAGACCACTAAAGCAAAGGCTCTTGAAGTTAGAAAGATGGCAGAAAAGATGATCACTCGCGCTAAAGTTGACTCAGTCGCAAATCGCAGAGAGATTGCAAAAGACATCTATGACGAAGATATCGTTACAAAACTCTTCAAGGATATCGCCCCAATGTTCAAAGAACGTAAAGGTGGCTACACAAGAATCCTCAAAACTGGTTTCAGACAGGGGGATGCAGCTGAAATGGTAATCCTAGAATTAGTTGAGAAGACTAAGAAGGATGAAAAAGCTGACAAAAAGGACGAAAAAAAGTCTAAAAAGGCTGATAAATAAGTCCAATACGGGTTAAAGCTCGTTTATAGGCTCTCTTAGAGAGAAGACAGGATCCTATCCTGAAGGCCGTCACCATGAGTGGCGGTTTTTTTCTTGCCTTGACAACCACTTGCCATTTGACGCAATATCATAGATAACTGATATTTTTACAGGAGGTAGTCAATAATGATGACAGTATTGTATTATCTCTTGGTTGGTATTGCAGGTATTGCTATCGGTTTTTTAAGCCGTTGCATATATGCGAAGTTGAAACTAACTTCCGCTGAACAAAGGGCAAAAGTCCTTGAAGAGAATGCTTCAAAGAATGCTGAAGCTAAGGCTAGGGAGATTATTCTTGAAACAAGAGATAAGCTTCTTAGAGAACAACAACAGCAAGAAAGTGAGGCCCGCGACAGAAGAGCTGAACTGCAGAAATCGGAAAGAAGACTGCAGCAGAAAGAAGAAAATCTAGAGCGTAAACAGCAGGAGAATGACTCCGTAACGCGACAACTGGGAGAAAGAGACCTTGCATTAAAGGCGAGAGAAGAAGAAGTAGAAAAGAGAGAAGTTAATTTAAATCTTGAATATGAAAAAGCTGCTCAAATGACAAGAGAAGAAGCTAAAAATGTTCTGATTGAGCAAATGAAGCAAAAGGCAGAACATGATGGACAGGTTTACGTTAACAAAATCGAACAAGAAGCTCAGTTATCTGCTGATAAAAAAGCAAGAGATATCATTATTTCTTGTGTTCAAAGATTAGCAACTGAGGTCTCAGGAGAGATTACAACAACTTCTGTTACTCTTCCCTCTGATGAAATGAAGGGAAGAATAATTGGAAGAGAAGGAAGAAATATCCGCACTCTCGAGACTCTTACTGGGGTAGATATTATCATTGATGATACTCCGGAAGCTGTTGTTATTTCTTGTTTTGATCCAGTTAGAAAAGAAATTGCTAGAGTTGCTCTTGAACGCCTAGTTCAGGATGGCAGAATTCATCCGGCAAGAATTGAAGAAGTTGTTAACAAGGTTTCCAAAGAAATCGGAAGAATAATTGTTGATGAAGGTGAAAAGGTTGTCTTTGATCTTGGTATTCATAATATGGGTACAGAGATAATAAGAGCGCTTGGAAGACTTCATTTTAGAACTAGTTATGGTCAAAATGTTCTTCTTCATTCAAAAGAAGTAGCTATTTTAGCGGGGATGATTGCTAGTGAAGTAGGTGCAGATTCTGAAATTGCAACTCGAGGTGGTCTCTTACATGACATCGGTAAGGGTGCAGAAACAGAAAGTGAAGCCAACCATGCAGAGCTAGGAGGAGAGCTAGTTAAAAGACTTGGTGAAGAGCCTAGTGTTGTTAATTGTGTTCTTGCTCACCATGGAGACGTTGAGACAACCTGTATTGAAGCCATAATTGTACAAATAGCAGATGCTATTTCTGCAGCTCGTCCTGGTGCTAGAAGAGAATCTCTAGACAACTATATTAAGAGATTAGAATCTCTAGAAAGTATTGCTAAGAGCTTTGATGGTGTTGAAAATGCATTTGCTATTCAAGCTGGAAGAGAGCTTAGAATTCTTGTTAATAGTGATACTGTTACCGATGAGGGTGCGAAAAAAATAGCTCAGAGTATTGCTGAAAGAATAGAAGCAGAGCTTAGGTATCCAGGTAAAATAAAGGTTACTATTATTAGAGAAACTAGAGTTGTGGAGTATGCTAAGTGACAGATAAAACGATTCGTGTTCTAATGCTAGGAGACGTTTCTGGAGAAAAAGGTGTGGGAGCCCTCTTTTTAGGGCTCTCTTGTGCTATAAAAAAATACAATGTTGATTTTGTTATCTGTAATGGTGAAAATGCTGCAGATGGCTTTGGTATTACCATAGATAATTATAACAACATGAAAAGAGCTGGAGTTGATGTTATTACTTCCGGTAATCATATTTGGCAAAAGGATGAGATCTTTTCTATTTTAGATAGTAAGGATGATATTATTCGTCCACTTAATTATCCAGAACCCTGCGTCGGAAAGGGAATGACAATAAAAGAAACTAAAAAAGCAAAAATTGGTGTTATAAATCTACTTGGCAGAGGTGAGATGTTTAATGTAGATGATCCTTTCAGAAAAGCAGAAGCAGCTGTAAGAAATATGAGAAAGATAACGCCTTTGATTTTTGTCGATTTCCATGCAGAGCTAGCAGAAGAAAAAGAAGCATTAGGATTTTTTTTAGATGGTTCTGTTACTGCTGTTGTTGGAACACATACTCATGTTCAAACAAGAGATAATAAGATTTTACCCAAAAAGACTGCTTATATAACAGATTTAGGGCTAACGGGTGTTCATGGAGCAGTTATAGGCTCTGATCCTATGCGCTCTATTGAAAGGCAGCTTACACAGCTTCCACTTAGAAGTGAAGTAGCAGAGGGAAAAGCACTAATAGATGGTGTGTTAATTGAAGCATCGATAGAGGACGGAAAAGCAATAAGCATTACTCGACTGACATTTTAATAAGAGAATTGTTTGAAATAATGGTGAGACTCTCAACTTCGTAATAGAATTCGAGAGTCTTTTTTATCTGCTCTGTGGCTAAAGTGATATTGGAAGAAGAGAGAAAATCATCACTTAGCTCAATAAAAAATGCGCTTTGATCTTGGCTAGCACCAACTAGTGTTGTTGAAGGTGGAATATATGTTGATAATCCTTCTGCAATTTCATTAGATGAAAGAGGCTGAAGAATAGCTTCAATAAGAGAATGAAGAATAGAAACTTCAATTACTTCATCTCTTTCTACAATACATGTATTATCATTTTGATCTATCAAAAAGAGACTAAAGGAATGGTAAGCAGCATTATTAGACTTTCTATTTTTCCATTCGTAATAGCGGTTAACTAAGTCATACTTGTTTACATTATCGTTTATTCTTGGTATTGATAAAACTATAGCAGGAATAGATATGGCAAATAAAAGGATATATAGAACAAATAAATATCGAAAAGAACTGTTACCTCGGTTACTGTTTGGCATATAGGTATTTTAACAATAATGGGATTATTAACAAGATTGAGAGAGGGATTTAACTCTTTATTTGTTTAAAATAAATGGTTAATCTTGTATTTGACAGGAGAGCTTTAAGGCTTTAATAGAAAAATGGCTGAAAAATTAGATATTAGAAATAAGGCAGATATAGATACATCACTTCCCCTAGTTTCAATTGTGGGAAGACCAAATGTTGGTAAGTCAACACTCTTTAATAGACTTGTTGGAAAGAGGAGGGCAATCACAGATCCTACTCCAGGTGTTACAAGAGACCCAATCCCTGAAAGATGGCTATTGGGTAATCATCCGGTTACTCTTGTAGATACAGGCGGAGTTAAATTAGAAAGAGAAGGATTAGATAATGCTGTCTCTCAGCGTTCCCTTTCAATTCTTTCCTTTAGTGATGTTATTCTTTTTTTAATGGATTGTATGGAAGTAACAGCAGAAGACATGATGTTACTTGAAGAGATTAGACCTTATACCGATAAGGTTGTGTTAGTTGTTAACAAGGTAGATGATCCAACTCGAGATGATTTAGTATGGAACTATTTTTCCTATGGATACCAAAGAGTTGTTGGAATATCTTCTAGTCATGGTTTAGGTATTGAAGAATTAGAGGATACAATTCTTGGAATGCTAAACATGGAAAGAACGGAAGAAATTCCAGAAGAGCCTGAGTCAATTAAATTGGCCATTATGGGTAAGCCTAATACAGGAAAATCAACTCTTACTAACCTTTTAACAGGAAGAAATATTTCAATAGTTTCTGATATTGCAGGAACGACAAGAGATGTAATGAAGGGTACCTTTGTTTACAAAGGAACAGATTATACAGTTCTTGATACAGCAGGAATAAGAAGAAAGACAAAGGTTGAAGATGATGTAGAGTATTATTCTGTAAACAGAGCAATCAAGACAATCGATGAGGCAGATGTTGTTTTATTGATGATAGATGCAACCGAAGGATTAGCAGAACAGGATAAGAAGATTGCACAGCTTATTGTTCGACGAGGAAAAGGTGTTGTGCTTTGTTTGAATAAAATAGATAAGCTTAGCGGCGTATCTAATGAGCTAGAAGCAATAAAAGATAGAGTTAGATTCTTATTTCCAATTCTTTCATTTGCTCCATTAGTACCTATTTCAGCCTTAGAGGCTACAGATGTTGGGAAGATGCTTGATACAGTTTGGGCTGTATATAGACAGTTGAATAAGAGAATAGATACCTCATCACTTAATGAAGCAGTGAAGAAGTGGATAACAGATCAAGAGCCTCCTCGTTCTGCTACAGGCTATTATAAAGTGCTATATGCAACACAAGTTAGTGCTAATCCTGTTAGGTTCCTTTTCTTTGTTAACAATGTTCATAATTTCCCTGAAACATATATTTCATATCTTAAGAACTGCATAAGGAAAGATTTAGGTTTTACTTATATTCCAATTGAAATAAGCTTGAGAGAAAGAAAGAGAAATCCCAGCTTGAACGAGAAGGGACCGGGAAAAGAAGAAAGAGCGATTAGGGAAGTAATAAAGAAAAATACTAAGACTAGTTCAGCTGTAAAAAAAGGCATTAGTAAAAAGCCTGGTGGAAAAGCAAGAATGGGTAAAGAGCGAGAAAAAGCAGAGAAAATTGTTAGAAATTCTAAACAAAAGCAGAGAAGGGATAAATAATGGGCTTTTTAAAAGAAAACGGAATAAAAGGAATTGCTTTTGATATAGATGGAACATTCTATCCTCTGAAAAAGACAAATATTAGAGTTTTAAAAGCATCTCTTTTTCATATTCCGTTTGCTCTCTCTTATAATAAAGCTAGACAGATAGCTAGAACAGAAGATAGCTTTCTCCTTCTCCCTCCTTTGAGTAAGCATGATTATGGTAGGAGAATGGCTAAAGCAATATACGGAAAGGATGATGAAGCAACTGTTAATTACTTTTTAAAAAAGGAGAAAAGAGTATTTACAGATAGCTACGAGAAGTCATTTCGCTCTATTAAGAGCTATTCTGGAGTTAAAGAACTACTTTCTCTAATAAAAGAGAGTGGGTACTCAATGGCAGTTCTTTCAGATTTTCCTATTGGAACAAAGCTGAGAAGCATGGAAATAGAAGCTTTCTTTCCTCTTCAGCTATCGAGTGAAGATAGTGGGAGATTTAAACCATGCTTGACTCCCTTTAAAATGTTAAGTGATAGAATGGGATTAGAGTATGAAGAAATACTCTATGTTGGAGATAGTATTCATAAAGATATTGACGGAGCTCGTAGCCTAGGATTTAAGACTTGTTTAATCACTGATAAAGGATCATATGATAAAGCTTCTCTTACTGTATCTAGCTGGGAAGAGCTAAAGGAAAGGTTGTTTTAATGACTACAATTTACATGGCAATTGGTGCTTGTTTTCTTCTTAATCTTATTATTTTGATTGCATTCCGTACTGCAGATAGAAAAGACAAATCTCTAAAAAAAGTCAATCAACAGGTAAAAAACTTTCGTAGTGAGGTTAGTTCAACAATTAACCGTATGACAAGTACTGCTCGTGATTGTGAACAAAACATAACCTCTCGTATTGAGCATGCTCAGACAGTTCAAACTCATCTTGCTGAATCAATTGACATGGTCTTAGTTCACCAAAAGGAATTAGATAATCTTAGTGGCGTTTGTGAAAGCTATGGTAATGCACTTCAAAAGCTTAAAATTCAAACTGAACAAGCCGAAAACAGAATCTATGCAGTACAAGCAGAAGTAAGAAAAATAGAAGCTGTTAACGATTATGCTTTGCAATTTCAGAGGGATATAGAGAGGTTAACAAATCAACTAGATTCAATTAAATCTGATTATGTTCGTCTTGTTGCTTCTACAGAACAGGATTTAAAGAATGCAGCATCTAATCAAAAGGAAGAGAATAATCAAATGCTTTTGATGTTTACTCAAGCTTTAGAAAGAGCAAAGAGTCAGTTCTCGGATTATGTAGTAGATGAGAGAAAGGCATTCGATGAAAGCTGTGTAGAACAGGAGAGTATTAGCCGTGAGCAACTAAGAGCATTAGATGAAAAGATCAATGAATTAGATGAAAGGGCTGATATAAGAAAGAGTGAATTTGATAGTTATTTGTCTTCTCTATCTACTACTCTTTCTTCTTTTATGGCTACTAAAGATAGCGTCGTCGAAGAGATGAAGAACAAGATAAATGAGATAAAGGAAGAATTAGAGAAATCCTCATCTGCCTTAATAGAGAAAAAGGATATTCTTATTGGGGAAGTAAACGATAGATTAAGAACAACAATTGAAGATCTTGATAGTGCAATAAGAAGTACAGAGGATACCTTAGAAGAAAGATTGAATGATAAGGAAGATGAAATAAGTAGTGCGCTAGAGAGTAGCACAGAGAAATTAAACGAAAAAGAGAAAGAAATAGCAGCCTCTGTCCTTCAATTTAACAAGGATAAGGAAGGTATTATAAGTAGCTTCAATAACGAAATTGCTCTTATTAAGGATGAGATGGAAAATGCTATCGAGAATACAAAAAAAGCTAAGGATGAAATACTTTGTGAAATAAGGAAGCATATTGATGAAAACCAAGAGGAGAGCAATAAAGTATATGAGGCTTTCATTAATAAGCTAGATGAAGAAAAGAACAATAATTCCAGATACTTAGAGAATAGTGCAGAAGATTTTAAGAAGGAAGTTGAGACTCTTGAGAGAGAAAGGGATCAATATAAGCAAAGATGTAAGGATAGCTTAGCAGATGTTGTTGATGAGACAAGAAATGAAGGCTATGTTGCTCTACAAAAGATTAAAAATCAAGGAGAGGAGTTCTTAAAAACTGTCTCAACACGTATTCTTGATACAGAAAAAGCCTATAATCTTCTTACGGAAATTACTCAGGGTAAGATAAAGGAAGCAGCAGAGAGCCTTGAGGATTATCAAAATAAGATTAAAGAAAGTGAAGTAGATCTATCAAAGCATCAAGCTGAAATAACAAATATGAAGGAAGCAGTTTGGAATCTTCAGCAACAAGAAAGATCTATAAAGAGTGATATAGATTCTCTTAAGGATGATAGATCTAAAATACAAAATGAGACAGCTGAAGCAAAGAACAAGCGAATAAATGAAGAAGCTAATCTAGTTAGACTAAAGGGACAGATTTCTATAGCAAACGAACAAAACAAAGAAGTAAAAAAGGAAAAGAAAAGACCAACCTTTGAAGAAGTTGATATAGTTATCGGAGACGAAGAAGAAATTGATGTAAGCGATGATGATTTCTAGTCTTATTTCGTGAAAATTTGAGTACTTGTCTTTGTATAATTCGTTTATTACATTTAAGTATGTAACCTCAGCTTTAATCTACTGATTAAGGGAGGGCTTTTATTATGAAAAAAAAGAAAAAGGAAAATAAAATAGCCATGGCTGAAGAAGTAAAGAATGAGGAAGTATTAGAGGAAGAAACAGTAGAAAAAGAAGAAGATACTGTAGATGAAAAAGAGACTCTAGAAGCTAAAGTTCGTGAATTAGAAGAAACAATAAGCAAAATGAAAGAAGATGAGCTGAGAAGAATGGCAGACACAGAGAACTACAAAAGAAGACTTCGTGCCGAAAAGGATAGTGCTGTAAAGTTTGCTAATGAATCTCTTATTTCAGATTTGCTTGAGCCATTAGAAAACTTTTCAAGAGCAATAGAAGCTGCAGACCAAACAAATGATGCTGAGGCTATGAAAAAGGGCGTCGTAATGGTAAATGATCATCTTCTACAAATCTTAAAGCAAAATTGGGGATTAGAGCTGATTAATAGCAAGCCTGGAACAGAGTATGATCCAAATACAATGGAGGCTTATGGCGTTCAAGAAAAGGATGATATTGACAAAGAAGAGGTATTAACGGAATGTTCTAAGGGTTGGTTATTACATGGTAAAGTATTAAGAAGCGCTAAGGTTTTTGTTGCTAAACCAAAGAAGTAATAAAAGAATTGACGATTGCTTGAACTATTATTATTTTTACTTTTGATGAGATAATTCATCTTTAAAAAATATAAGATAACTAATGGAGATAAAAGAATATGGGAAAGATTATTGGTATTGACCTCGGTACAACAAACAGCTGCGTTGCAGTTATGGATGGCAATGAACCTACAGTCATTGCAAATAGTGAAGGAGATAGAACAACTCCTAGTGTTGTAGCTTTTAAGGGTGATGAGCGCTTAGTTGGAAAGCCTGCTAAGAACCAGATGGTCACTAACCCTGAGAATACTGTAAACTCAATTAAGAGATTTATGGGAAGAAAGTATCATGAAGTAGCTGAAGAAATCTCAATGGTTCCTTACAAGGTTACAAGTGGTGCAAATGATGAAATTAAAGTTGATATTAATGGTAAGATGTATTCACCTCAGGAAATTTCAGCAATCGTACTCCAGAAAATGAAGAAGACAGCTGAAGACTTCTTAGGTGAAGAAGTTAAGGAAGCTGTTATTACAGTTCCTGCTTATTTTAATGATGCTCAGCGTCAGGCAACAAAAGATGCAGGAAGAATTGCTGGTTTAGATGTAAAGAGAATTGTTAACGAACCAACTGCTGCTGCTCTTGCTTATGGATTTGGTAAGGATTCCAACAAAGAAGAAAAGATTGCTGTTTACGATTTTGGTGGTGGAACATTTGATATTTCTATTCTTGAATTAGGAGATGGAGTATTTGAAGTAAAGAGTACTAATGGTGATACTCACCTTGGTGGTGATAATATTGACCAGGTAATTATTGATTGGCTTAGCTCTGATTTCAAGAAGGAGTATGGTATCGATTTAACAAAAGATAAGATGGCACTTCAGAGATTAAAGGAAGCTGCAGAGCAGGCTAAAATTACTCTCTCTTCCTCAACTCAGACTACAATTAATCTTCCATTCATTACAGCTGATGCTACAGGTCCTAAGCATCTTCAGAAGGAGCTTACAAGAGCTAAGTTTGAGCAGATGATTGAGCCACTTGTTGAAAAGTCAAAGACACCATGTATTAATGCTCTTAGAGATGCTGGATTATCTGCTAGTGATATTGATGAAGTAATCCTAGTTGGTGGTTCAACAAGAATTCCTATGGTTCAGGAAATGGTTAAGAAGCTCTTTGGAAAGGAACCACACAAGGGTGTTAACCCAGATGAGGTTGTTGCAGTTGGTGCATCTATTCAGGGAGGTATCTTAAAGGGAGATGTTAAGGATGTTCTTCTTTTGGATGTAACACCACTTTCTCTTGGTATTGAAACTCTTGGTGGAGTATCAACAAAGCTTATTGAGAGAAATACAACAATTCCTACAAGAAAGAGCCAAATCTTTAGTACCGCTTCAGATGGCCAGACAGCAGTATCTATTCACGTCTTACAGGGTGAAAGAGAGCTTGCTAGTCAAAATAGAACTCTTGGCATGTTTAACCTTGAAGGTATTGCTCCAGCTCCTAGAGGAGTACCTCAGATTGAAGTTACATTCGATATTGATGCTAATGGTATCGTACACGTATCTGCAAAGGATCTTGGAACAGGAAAAGAACAGAAGATTAGAATTGAATCCTCTTCTGGCTTAAGTGAAGCAGATATCGATAAGATGGTTAAAGAAGCTGAAGCTCATGCTGAAGACGATAAGAAGGCTAGAGAAGGTATTGAAGCAAAGAACAATGCAGAGGCTACAGTATATTCTACAGAGAAGGCTCTTAAGGAATATGGTGATAAGATTTCTGATAGTGAAAAAGCAAATATCGAAGCTACTCTCAAAGAGCTTAAAGATGCAATCGCAAACAATGCTAGTGCAGAAGAGCTTAAAAACAAGACAGAAAAGGTTCAAAGTGCTTCTATGCAGCTAGGACAGAAGGTTTATGAAGCAGCTCAAGCTCAGCAGCAGAATGCTCAGTCTAATGGTGGCCAAGATTATAGCGAAGCACAGAATCATAGCTCTTCTAGTGCAAATGACGATGGTAGCGTCGATGCTGACTTTGAAGAAGTAAAATAAAAAAACTTAGTGATATGTGTTTTGGGCAGCATGGATTCCATGCTGCCTTATGGTGTATAAATAGGGTTAATTATGGCAAAGCGTGATTATTATGAGGTTCTTGGTGTTCAGAAAGGAGCAACTGAGGAAGAAATTAAAAAAGCCTATAGAAAGATAGCAATGGCTAACCATCCAGATACTCATCCAGGAGATGCTAGTGCAGAGGAAAGATTTAAAGAAGCTAGTGAGGCTTACGAAATTCTATCTGATGCAAAGAAGAGAGAAGCATACGACCAGTATGGCTTTGCTGGTGTTGACGGAATGGGCGGAGCCGGAGGTGGATATCAAAATGTCTACAGAGATTTTAGCGATCTATTTGGCGGAGCAGGCGGCTTTTCTGATATTTTCTCATCTTTCTTTGGTGGAGGTTCTTCTCAGCGAAGAAGTAGTAATGGTCCAAGACAAGGTCAATCTCTTAGATACGATATAACAATAGATTTTAAAGAAGCAGCCTTTGGCTGTAAGAAGGAGATATCCTTCTCTCACGATGAGACATGTTCAGCATGCAATGGAAGTGGCGGAACAGGGCGACATAGCTGTCCAACCTGTAATGGAACTGGACAAGTAGTAAGCGGTGGTGGATTCTTCCAGATGTCGCAACCATGCCGTGCATGTAAGGGAACTGGTTATGTTGTAGATAATCCTTGTGCTAATTGTAGAGGAACTGGCTCTGTTCGTAGAAGTGAAAAGCTTAGTGTTTCAATTCCTGCAGGTAGTGATAATGGTACTCGTCTCACTCTTAGAGGAAAGGGTGACGCAGGAGCTAATGGCGGTCCTAATGGAGATTTGATACTTGTTGTTAATGTACGTCCAGACAAATACTTTGTAAGAGACAATAATGATGTATATTTACAGATACCAATCTCTTTCGTTCAAGCATCTCTTGGAGATTCTATTCAAGTTCCAACACTTGATGGAACTGATGTTGTTGTTGATATTCCAGAAGGCACTCAAAGTGGAAAGCTTCTGCGACTAAGAGGAAAAGGTATTCCTTCTCTACGTGGTGGTGCAAGAGGTGATATGTATCTTAAAATAGTAGTTGAAACACCAAAACGACTTGGAATAAAAGAGAAGAAGATTATGAAGGAGCTTTATGAAGCAATGAATCCTACTAAAGCTCCAAAACCTGTTGCTTTTGAAGAATAAAGAGGGGATTAAATGGGCGAAAAGGTCTACGGCTATCATGCTATTGAGGAAGCATTGAAAAAAGCGGGAATGGGTTCAACCCTTTATCTGCAGCGTAACGGAGGAGAAAGGATTCTTTCTCTAGAAAGAGAGGCTATTTTAACTGGAAAGGTTGCAGTTAAGAAATTGAGCAAGGATGAGATATCAAAGATGATTCCTGGCGTAGATGTTAGGGGTGCTGTGTTAGATATTGGCGGACCAAGAAGAGGTGCTTCAAGACTAAAGGAAACAACCGTTGATGAATTTTGTGCTTCTCTTAAAGAAAATGACAATGCCTTTGTTCTTATTCTTGATGGTATCACAGATCCTCATAACTTAGGTGCTATCCTTCGTTCTGCTGATCAATTTGGTGCTGACCTGGTTCTAATTCCAGAGAGACGAAGTGTTCAGGCTAATGAAACTGTTGTAAAGGTATCATCTGGCGCAGCTCAATATGTTCCTATTGCTGTTGTTACAAACTTAAATCGTGAAATAAAAACGTTGAAAGAGAACGGCTTTTGGATATATGGAGCAGATATGAATGGTGCTTCTTCTTATAACGAAAGGTTTGCAGCTCGAACAGCTATTGTTATGGGTAGTGAAGGAGATGGAATGTCACAGCTGGTGAGAAAGAATTGTGACTATGTTGTTTCAATACCAATGAGAGGTCATATCGATAGTCTTAATGTCTCCGTTGCAGCTGGCATTTTAATGTACGAATATAGAAGAAATAATGAGTAAAATAATGGGCTCCATTAGGAGCCTATTGTTTTATCATTCCTGATTGAAGAATTTTTCGCCTATATCATCTCTGTAGTATAGATTGGTAAATTTTCTACTATTAATCAATGAATAAGCACTTTCGTTTGCTTCCTCGATAGTCGAACCCTTACCAACTACTGTAATACACCTTCCGCCATCTGTAACAAAGCCTTTATCCTCACTATATTTTACAGCACCTAAGAAGACTATAGGTTTTTTTCCGTAGTTCATAAGGAATGCATTGCTTAGGCCTTCGATTTCTAGACCAAGCTGTGGCTCTAATGGATAACCATTAGAAGCAAGAACAACAGCAACGGTCGAAAGATTATTGGTACTTAGCTTTACTTCTTTTAGTTTCTTGTTTTTTATAGCTAAAATAATCGTCATTACATCTGTATTAATAATTGGTACCATAGCCTGCGTTGCTGGATCATTTAGTCTTACATGGTAGTCTACAAGAATAGGTTCTCCATCCTTTTTAATTATTATAGAAAGTGTAAGAATACCCGAATAAGAAAAACCCTCCGTTTGCATTCCATTGAGTATTGGTTTAATAATTTTATTGATGATGCTTTCTCTTATTTCATCTTTAATGGGAAGCGGAGATATAGCACCCATTCCGCCTGTTGGTATTTGCTGAGCATGGTTTGCATTAGTGTATTCATTTGTTAGAGGTAAAAGAAGAAAGTCTAATCCATCAACAAAGAGTGTTGCAGTTGCATGAAGCCCTTCTACATAGTCTTCAAGAAGAATAGGTCCGTGATTGAATAATGTTTTTGAGAAGTTTATTAATTCGGAACTATCGGATGAATTAATCATAATTCTAGATGGAAGAAGAGTATTCGACTTAATTGTATATCTAATTCCGCTATGTGTAGAAAGGAAGCTTTTGAGCTCTTCTAAGTCTTTTATCATTTTGCTCCATGGTGTTGGAATGGAGTATCGATGAGAGAAAGAACGAGAAAAAGACCTATCTTTTTCAAGTCTTAGTACCTCCTGAGAAGCTCCAATACAATAAATACCTCTTTCTGTGAGGTATTCTTTAACGCCAGAAAGTAATGGTTCTTCGGTACCTATAAAAACAAAATCAATATTGTATTTAGTGACAGCTCTATACACCTCTTGTGCATTAGATAGATCAACGTCCAAAAGATTGATTGCATAATCCGCTGTCCCAGGATTACCTGGTGCAATATAGAGTTCTGAAATTAATGTACTTTGACTTAACCACCAAGCGGCAGCACTGTCCTTTGCTCCTGAACCTAATACTAAAACTCTCATTTTTACCTCTTTTTAAATATTGTACATCATGGAAAAAGCAAAAATCAAAAAGAAAAGAAATATAGTACTTATATGCAAAAAATGAATAATTTTGCAAAGCAGTATTCTTGAGATAATTTTTATAATTATTACAGTATTTAATAGAGTGTAAAGAGTTACGTATCTAAAACATTTAATATTTTTTTACAAATAAATATGCAAAATCAGATATCTTAGGTTGCAACGATTAATAATAATATTGTATTCTTTATATATGTTTTTCGTTAAGAGTTGATATTTTTTAACAAAAACAAAGGAGTTAAATGGTTTCTCGAAAGTATACATCCGATTATCGTATTGAAAACGAAGAGGGAAAAAACGGTAAAACTAAGACAATAGCTGTATACAGAGGAGACTTATTTGACTGGGTTGTATCAAAAGAGGAAGTAGAAAAGATAAAAAGGATTTTTACTTTTTCTACAATAATAGAGTGGGTGTTATTGTTAATATCGCTTTCTCTTAATACAGATAAAAGTAGAGTAGCGTATGTATCACTACCTCTTATTGCTGTGGCATTTCCTCTTTTAGGTCAAACTGATTGTCTTTTTGCCTTTAAGGCTAAAAAGAGTTTCGAAAGAAGAGATAAGGATAAAGTGAGTGAAAAGCTTGTTTCTTATGTTTTCGTAACTCTTTTTCTCTCTTCTTGCTCGGCAATTGGACATGTTATAAGCTGGTTAACAGGTGGCGAATCTATTTTAGATGCAACACTTTTAATCATGACTGTTCTACTAATTGGGTTGTCTTGGAATCTTTTTAGTAAGCGTAATAAGCTTCAAATGAAGAAAAGTGGCTCAACAAAGGTGGATGAATAATGGAATTTAGGTTCACGTTGTGAACTATTAAACCTCGTGGGAGGAATAAGGAAATGAAAAAAACATTAGCTATTGTTCTTATGGCTCTTTGTGTTTTAAGTATTTTTGCACAGGGTGCACAGGAAAGTGCTCCAGCTGTAACAACAACTACAACTACAGCTTCTCCAGCAACAGCTCCTGTTGTTGAAAAACCAAGTACTGCTGTTTATGCAACAGCTAGCTTTGGTATGAAGTTCTCTCCATTCTTTGCAGCTACAGCTTACGATCAGGACATCGTAGACTTAACTCAGATTGGTTTGTTAGCAGCTGACCGTGGTGGTGCTGTCATCTTTAATGGTATTGAAGGTGAAACACACGCTTATAACGGGACAGATTATTTCTATCAGGGTGCTGGTGACGTAGAAGTTGTCCAGAACGAAGATGGAACAGTTGATTACAAGCTCACAATGAGAGATGACATTAAGTTCAGCGATGGCACACCTGCTACTATCGATGATGTTATCTTTGGTATCTATGTTCTTGCAGATCCTACATATGATGGCTCTTCAACAATCTATGCTCAGCCAATCATTGGTATGGAAGAATATTATAACTCAATGGCAAGCGCTGATTCTCTTATCTATGCTGCTGGTAGAGACAACACAGATTATTCTCGTTGGACAAAAGAAATTCAGGATTCTTTCTGGGCTGACTTAGATAAGGCTGGTGTTCTCCTTGCTCAGGAAATCGTTGATTACGTATTTGCTAATTATGCAGATGCTTATTCAGAATCATATCTTGGTGTAACTGCTGCTGAAGTTGCTGCTTCAAAAGATCTCCAGGTTAAGCTTGGTATGTCTTTGTGGGGTTATGGCGATGCATGGTTCGAAGGCGCTACAGCTGCTGACTATTGGAAGGCAATTGTTGATGCATTCAATGGTGATGAAGTTGCTGCTGCTGAAGTTGAATCAGCTGGAACACCTCTCTTCTCATTTGTTTCTGAAGTTTCTGGTGGTAAGTATTCTTATGGTATCGCTACTGGTGATGAAGTTAAGGCTATCTCTGGTATCGAAAAGACAGGAAAGTATACATTAACAGTTCACATGTCACAGTATGATGCAACATCTATCTATAACATGAGCTTCACAATTGTTCCTCTCCACTATTATGGTGATCCTGCTCTCTATAACGGTGTTGATTCCTTCGGTTTCACAAAGGGTGATCTTTCTATCGTAAGAGAAAAGACAACTAAACCACTTGGTGCTGGTCCATATGTATTTGATAGTTATTCTAATGGTGTTGTTACACTTAAGGCTAACCCATATTACTTCCTTGGCGAGCCAGAAACAGATGTTATCCTTTTCCAGGAATCTGTAGATTCTGACTATGTCCCTGGTATTATTACAGGTACATTTGATATCGCTTCTCCTAGTATCAGTGATGCTACACTCAATGCTATTCAGGATGGTAACTCTAATGGCGAGCTCGTTGGTGATACACTCACAACTTACCTCGTTGACTATCGTGGATATGGTTATGTTGGTATCAATGCTAACCTCGTTAACGTTGGTGGCGAACCAGGTAGCGAAGCTAGTAAGAACCTCAGAAAAGCAATCATGACATTAATGGCTGTTTATAGACCAACAGTTATTAACTCTTACTATGGCGACAGAGCTTCTGTCATCGAATATCCAATCTCTAACACATCTTGGGCTGCTCCTCAGCCAACAGATGCTGGTTATAAGCTTGCTTATTCAACAGATGTTGATGGTAACCCAATTTATGATGCTTCTATGAACGACGAACAGAAGTATGCAGCAGCTCTTGATGCAGCTATTGGTTTCCTCAAGGCAGCTGGTTATACATGGGATGATGCAACTCAGAAGTTTACAGCAGCTCCAGCTGGTGCAAGCATGGTTTACGAAGCTCTTATCCCTGGTGATGGTAACCAGGATCACCCAGCTTATGGTGTTGCAGTTGGTGCTTCTGAAGCTCTTGCTAAGGTTGGTATCACACTCCAGGTTAACGACGTAACTTCTACAACATGGAACAACGCTCTTGAAGCTAACACAGCTGAAATGTGGGCTGCAGCATGGCAGAGCACAGTTGACCCAGATATGTATCAGGTTTACCACTCAAGAAATGCTAATGGTCAGAATACAAACTCTAACCACTACCAGATCGTTGATGATCATCTTGATGATCTTATCATTCAGGGTAGAACATCTTCAGATACAGACTTCAGAAAGGCTACTTACAAGGAAGCTATGGAAGTCATCATGGATTGGGGTGTAGAACTTCCTACATACCAGAGAAAGGATTGCTATGTTGTTTCTACAATCCGTATCGATACAGATACAATGCCATCTGATATGACACCATATTGGGGATGGGATGCAGAGATTGATAGTCTTGCAACAAAGTAAGATTGATTCTTTGATAATTTTTGCCCTCGAGTTTTTCGAGGGCTTATTTTATCGATTAAGATTTAACTCTTTAATATATAACCAATTATATAAAACAAATATTTTTGTATTTTTTGTAAAGCATTTGACCATATATTGAATATAATGTAACCTATAAAAGCTGTTGTGCATTTTTTGGTGCACTTTTTTGGCGTATTAAAAATTGGTTAGAAGGAGGACAATAAGAACGTGTTAAAGTATACAGTAAAAAGACTATTATATAGTGTTATTATTCTTTTCTTCGTTATGCTCATTGTCTATTCACTTATGTATAACATGCCTGGCAACTACCTAGAGACAAAAGCTAGAGAACTTGCTTCAAGGCCTGGAGCTGGAAAAAGCTATTCGCAGTGGCTTGATGATTTGAATGCACAATATGGTATGGATAAGGGTATTCTTAAAGGATACTTTGTTTGGCTTGGAACGGCCTTAAGTGGTAACTGGGGAGATTCATGGGCTTGGACAATTCCTGTTACACAAGAGTTCCATAATACTATATGGTATAGTTTTGCTTTATCTTTAATATCTTTTGTTGTTGAAATAGCAGTTGCTATCCCTCTTGGTATATTGGCAGCAAGAAAGCAGTATGGCTTTGCCGATTATTTTACAACTGTTTTTGCTATGATTACTATTTCCCTCCCAACATTCTTCTTGGCTACTCTTTTGAAATATATATTCTCTGTCAAACTTGGATGGTTTGACCTTACAGGAATGCAGGGAAGAAATTATATGAATCTTTCTTCATGGGGAAAGTTCTTAGATATCGCAAAGCATTTTGTTCTTCCTGCTTTAACTCTTTCTATTGTTTCAATTGGAAGCTTGATGAGATATACAAGAACAAATATGCTTGAGGTTCTAAACTCAGATTATATTAGAACGGCTAGAGCAAAGGGTGTTCCAGAGAAGAAGGTTATTTCTAAACATGCTTTTAGAAATACTCTCATCCCTCTAGTAACAACACTTGGTGGTTCTCTACCATCTCTTTTCTCTGGTGCTCTTATTACTGAGACACTCTTTGGTATAAGGGGTATTGGTCATGCTTCTTATAACTCAATGGTTCAGGGAGATATTCCATTTGTAATGTTCTATCTTTCATTTATTTCCATTCTTACACTACTTGGAAATTTGATTTCTGACCTTTTATATGCTGTGGTTGACCCACGTGTCAGATTAGGATAAGGAGGGTTTAAATGGCTTCATATAATTTGAATGATGTATTAAAGAAAAAGAATTTGAACTCTCAGCGACAGGAAAGTGGGGAAATGGCTCTTGATGATGTTGCAAGAGTTAAAGTATTGTCTCCAACTAGACAGGTAATCAAGAGATTTTTACGTAACAGACTTGCAGTATTTGGCTTTATTTCTGTTCTTGTTCTCTTTATTTTCTGTTTCTTTGGACCACTTTTATATCCTTATGGACAAAAGCAAGTTTTCTATAAGTACGACACACTTAATATTAAGTTTGGTGTTGCAACAGAGAGTAAAACCTTTACAGGATATGTCGTTGATCCTTCAATCACTGTTGATACTAAAGCTAATAGCTACATGACAACAAACATTAAGCAATTAAATAGCACAGGAGATACTTTCTTTACTCAAATTGCTGATGATGGTAATGCTTATACTGTAGAGAGACTTGGAGAATCAGTATACACACTCTCTCAAAGAGATGCAGAACGTGTTGCTTCCTTCGGTGAAACTGTTATCGATTATGCTATATACGATGGAGTAAAAAGGGATTTCACATTCTTCGGTGAAGAGACAGATGGTTTTTCCGATAGTGCCCAAACACAATTAAAGGGAACTTCTGGAAGCTTCACATATAACGGAAACACATATACATATAAGAGAACAACAGGAAAGAATTATGCTATTAAAGCAACTGTAAATGGCTTCATTTATGATGGCGAAAAGCTACCTTCTCTCTTTGAGAGTGAAGCTGAAAAAGTAAAGGATGGTCAGATCTTTACTTTTGATGGAAATAGCTATTTTGTTGCTTCTGAGGGTAACTCAAAGGTTATCTACCGCGTTGGAGAAGCAAAGATTGCAAAGGTATTTTCTACTTTTGTTATAGACCTCTTTGATACAAGTAAGAAAATCAGTGATGAGTTTAGAGCAAATTCTCTCCTTTCTCTATATTCCTCCTCTTTCTTCTATGCAGATGGTCAGAAGTATACTTATGATAAAACAGATGAAGATGTGATTAGAATTTTCGATTCAAATAATAATGAATACGGAGAATTTTCTAACTTTATCATTAGAAGAAATAATGGAGAAGATACTATTAGCTACGAAGCTAAGCAGGATATAGCAAGAAATATCGATGAGATGTTTGAAGATCCAACTAAAACAGGAACATCCTTTACAACTTCTCTCCCTCAGCAGACTGTTGATGGTATGTACGAATATGATGAGAATGGTAACGTTATATATACTCCTACAGAAGTTAGAGTCGTAAAGACAGATAAGAACTGTGAGCTATGGGCTTACCAGATAACATATGTTATTGACCGCTTTGCTTCTCCTTCTATTTCTCATATTCTTGGAACCGATGGAGATGGCTTTGATGTATTTGCACGTGTCATGTATGGCGGAAGAGTCTCTCTCATGGTTGGCTTTGTTGTAGTATTCCTGGAATTAATCATTGGTATTATCCTCGGTGGTCTTGCTGGATACTATGGTGGATGGGTTGATAACGTAATAATGAGACTTGTTGATATCTTCTATTGTCTTCCATCTATGCCAATTATGATTATCCTTGGTGGTATAATGGATGCTATGAGAATGAATGTTTATACTCGTCTCTTTGTCATGATGGCTGCTCTTGGTATTATGGGTTGGGCTGGCGTTGCTAGACTTGTAAGAGGTCAGATTCTCTCTTTTAGAGAACAGGAGTTTATGATTGCCGCAGAAGCAACAGGAATCAAGGTTAAGGATAGAATCTTTAGACACCTAATTCCTAATGTTATGCCACAGCTTATCGTTCTTGCTACAATGGGAGTAGGTGGAACAATTCTAACAGAATCTACACTTTCATTCTTAGGCTTGGGTGTTAAGCATCCACTTGCAACATGGGGTACTATGATTAATAGTGTTTCATCTGCTTCTGCTATGGCGCACTATGCTTATATTTGGATTCCAGTTGGATTGTTAATTAGCTTTACAGTTATCTCTTTCAACTTCGTTGGTGATGGATTAAGAGATGCTTATGATCCTAAGGGAAAGAGGTGATATATGTCAGATCATTCATCATATATTTCTGGTAAAGAGTCCAGAAGAATAACAAAGTTTAATAGAAAGGTTACAAAAAAGCTCGAAGCAGAAAGAGCAAATGCAAATAAAGATCCACAGTTGTATACAACAAAGATGAAGGATCCAAACAACGTTGTTGAGTTTGATAATGTTTGTACATTCTTCTTCTCTGAGGTTGGAACTGTTAAAGCTGTTGATGGTATTTCTTTTGAAGTCCCAAAGAACTCAACAGTTGGTGTTGTAGGAGAATCTGGTTGTGGTAAATCAGTTACTTCTCTTTCTCTTATGCAGCTTTTGCAGCGTCCTGCTGGTCAGGTCGTTGGTGGAGAGATTAGATTTAATAAGGGAGATGGAACTGCTTATAACATCGTCAATACTCCTAATTCTGTTATGGAAACAATTAGAGGTAACAGGATGTCTATGATCTTCCAGGAGCCTATGACAAGTCTTAATCCTGTTTTCCGTATTGGCGAACAGATTGATGAAGCAATCGTTCTTCACAATAAAGGTATGAGTGAAGAGGCTATAAAAGAAAGAACACTAGAATTATTGGATATGGTAGGTATAGCCAATAAAGAAGGTGTTTATCAGATGTATCCTCATGAGCTATCTGGTGGAATGAGACAGCGTGTAATGATTGCAATTGCACTTGCTTGTAAGCCAGAGTTGATCATCGCAGACGAGCCAACAACAGCCTTAGATGTTACAATTCAGGCTCAGATTCTCGACCTATTGGAGAATTTGAAAAAGAAGATTGGTTCTTCTATTATGTTGATTACTCATGACCTTGGTGTTGTTGCAGGAATGGCAGATTATGTTGTTGTAATGTATGCCGGAAGAGTTATTGAAAAGGGAACTGCTGAAGATATTTTCCACCATCCAGCTCATCCATATACAATTGGTTTGATGAAGAGTAAGCCTGTTGTAGGAAAGAAGGTTGATGAATTATATAACATCCCTGGTAGTGTTCCAAACCCTGTTAACATGCCTAATTATTGTTATTTCAGAGATAGATGCGAAATGCAGTGTGAAAAGTGCTCTGGTATCTATCCTCCATCAATTAAGATTAGTGATACACATATTGTTTCCTGTTATAGATATTTTGATGAAAAGAACGTCATTGAATATCCAAAGACTGTAAACCCAGAGGAGCTTTAAAAATGGCAGAGGAATTAATGAATAAAAACATACTTGAAGGTGCAGAGAAAGATCCTGAAAACCTACTTGTTGTCAAGAATTTGAAGAAGTATTTCCCCATTAAAAGTAGCTTCTTTAAGATGGTTGTTGGTAATGTAAAGGCTGTAGATGGCGTATCTTTCAAGATTAAGAAAGGTACAACAATGGGTCTTGTTGGTGAATCTGGATGTGGTAAGAGTACTATAGGAAGAACAATTCTTCGTCTTATCGATAAAACAGAGGGCGAAGTATTCTTTAATGGTAGAGAGCTCTTCTCTTTATCAAAGGAAGAGTTAAGAAAGGAAAGACCTAATATTCAGATTATTTTCCAGGATCCTTATTCATCTCTTTCTCCTCGTCTTCCTGTTGGAGAGATTATTGGTGAAGCTGTAAGAGAACACAACATTGTTCCAAACGAAGAATTTGATGATTATATTACTAGAGTAATGGCTGCCTGTGGTCTTCCTGAATACGCTAAGAGTAGATATCCTCACGAATTCTCTGGCGGACAGAGACAGAGAATCTGTATTGCTAGAGCCTTAGCTTTGAATCCAGATTTTATTCTTTGTGACGAACCTGTTTCAGCTCTCGACGTATCAATTCAGGCTCAGATTATTAACCTTTTGAAGGATCTTCAGAAGGAATTTGGTCTTACTTATCTCTTTATTTCTCACGATTTATCTGTTGTAGAGCATATTTCTGATACAGTAGGTGTTATGTATTTGGGTAATATGGTCGAGTTCGCACCAACCTCAAAGCTCTTTGCTAAACCACTTCATCCATATACAGAAGCACTATTTTCAGCAATTCCTATACCAGATCCAGACTTCCATATGGATAGAATTATTCTTGAAGGCTCTATCCCTAGTCCAGCTAATCCTCCAAAGGGATGTAAGTTCCATACTCGTTGTCGTAAGTGCATGGAAATTTGTAAATATGTTTCTCCTGCTTTCAAAGAGCTTGAAGAAGAGCATTATTGTGCTTGTCATCTCTATAATACGGAAGAAGAAAACAAAAATGCTGTAAGTGCAATGGAAAAAGCAAAGGAAGAAGAAAGGGTTGCTTTGGAGAATGAAAAGAAAGGTAAAAAGCAATAATGGCATTTGGCTCTAAAAAAAAGAAAGAAATAATTGAGGACGATTCAAGAAGCTTTGCGAACATGAATGTCGAAGGTCTTCCTTGGTATCGTCCGGAGCAACAGACGGAAGGAAAAAAGGGAGATAAGACAGAGTTAACTCCGAAAGAATATAAATATTTTATATTTGGAACGCTTAAGGCTGCCTTCTTAATATTATTTACCTTTGTTGCTGTTTATTTTTTGTTTATTCTTTTTTTAGATGTTGTTGTATTTCATAATTAAACAAGAGTGTTGCATTCGTAATGTGATGCAACACTTTTTTTGTAAGCATAGCTATGTTTCACATTAGAGTTTTTATTGCTTCAATGTAATCATCTCTTTTTTTTGCTTCTGTTATCATTTTCTTACAGGAACTTGCTCCCTTAAGCCCCTTTACATAACCGAGAGCATGTTTTCTCATAGCATGGATAGTAACTTCTTCTCCATAGTATTCCTCCATTAAATCATAGTGGAGAAGAAGTGTATTTAATCTCTCTTCTATTGTTGGCTTATTATAAGCTCCCTTTTCTAGATACTCTTTTGTTTCTCTAAAGATAAAAGGATTACCGATAGCACCACGAGCAAACATAACTCCATCCATATTGCAATCATTAATAATAGATACAGCATCTTCTGCAGTAAAAATATCTCCAGAAGCATATAGTGTTACATTTTCGCCCTTGAAATGCTCTGATAAGACCTTGAATGCATTTCTATCTGCTTTTCCTTCATATCCTTGGGCTCTTGTTCTAGCATGTAGTGTTAGGCTAGATGCACCGTTTTTTAAGGCTATTTCTGCAACGTTAAGATAGTTGATAGATGAATTATCCCAGCCAAGTCTAAACTTAACAGATACAGGAACATCTAGCTCTTCTCTAATAACTTTTACTATTTCTCCAATTTTTTCTGGTTCTTTCATTAAAGCAGAACCTGCTCCTGTTTTTACTACTTTAGGTACAGGACAACCACAGTTAATATCTATACCTTCAACTCTTTGTTTTCTTAGCTCATTCATTGCTCTTTTTATTGGATCAGCGCTTGGAGCAAATAGCTGGACTATAAGGTTTTCACTATCATCAAATTTTTCCATAAGGGCGATAGTCTTTTCTCCTTCCCGCGCAAGACCTTCAGCACTTACCATCTCTGTTATAGTTCTTTCTGCTCCAAAAAGCGTACATATTTTTCTAAAAGCTTTATCTGTATATCCAGCTAGTGGAGCTAATATAAATCTGTAACCATTATCCATTTTTATAGAATAACAAAGAGAAAAAGAAATTAATATCTATCTTGAGCTTTTCCTATAATTGAAAAACCTCTTTCTTAGTGTTAACTTAAAACAATGAAAGATAAAAGAATGGTTGAAGATGAAAGCGCTTATGTCTATGCGATAAAGAACCCATCTTATAACGATATATGTTTTGGTGCATGGGATAGTGTTATATATAGTGGAACTCCTGTTGTATATGATACGAAGTTCGGCCTTGATTTGGGTATTGTTATTGGACCTTGTCCTTCTGGTCGCGATGGATACAATCCTGGTTTTGATAATCCACGAGGTGCCTGTCTTCATTTTGGCTCTTGTGAGAGGAAAGAAGAAGAGAATAGCTCTATTGATTCGAACGAACATCAATGCGTTTCATGCTTTGGTTGTCAGAGTGGAAGAGAACCACAAAAACAGGTTGTTAGTGGGGATATTCTATGGATTGATCACTTAGCAACACCATCAGAGATGGCAAAATATGAAGAGTATAAGAGACAGGAAGAATCAGCTTTAGATGTTTGTAGAGAAAAAATAATAAAGCATAAGTTGAATATGAAGCTTATATCTGCTCATTTTCTACTAGGGGAAAGTAAAGTATTATTCTTTTTCACAGCTGAAGAAAGAGTTGATTTTAGAGACTTAGTTAAAGACTTAGTTTCTGTCTTTAGAATGCGAATTGAGTTAAGGCAGATAGGCGTAAGAGATGAGTCTAGGTTGATTGGTGGACTTAGTGTTTGTGGTCGTGACTATTGCTGTCATGCAATGACAAGAGAAATGGAACCAGTAACAATAAGGATGGCTAAAGAACAGAATCTATCTTTAAACTCTGCAAAAATTAGTGGGCCTTGTGGTAGATTATTGTGTTGCCTTGCTTATGAATATGAATATTATATGGAAGAAAAGGCAGGTGCTCCACCAGAAGGAACAAAGCTTAAAATAGATAGAGATATTTGGAGAGTTACTGAAGTAAATATTCTTTCTAGGAAATTGACTTGTATGACTTTAGATGGTAGACAGATATTTATTCCTTTTGATGAAGTCTACTTTGATAGTGAAACAGGATTTTGGGAAGTCTACCAAGACTATCAAGATGAGCTTTTCTTCCAAGATTGATTTTTATGCAATTTCTTTTAAGAAAGTGAAATAATAGTGTTGACCCAATTTATCCTTTATGGTAATTTCCTTAATTGTCGTTAGCAAATAGCTACATAATTAATTACTTTGATAAAACGTTTGGAGGAAATATAATGTCTAGCAAATCCGTTGAAAAAAGAGATCGTCAGAATGCTAAGCGTCGCCTTAGAAATCGCGCTGCTAAAAGTTCTTGCCGCACAGCAGTTAAGAAATTTAACGCAGCTGTTTTAGCTGGAGACAAGGCAGCAGCTACAGAAGCAATGGCTCTCTCTGCAAAATTACTCGATTCTGCTGCAGGTAAGGGTGTTATTCATAAGAATACAGCAAGTAGAAAAAAGAGTAGAATGGCTCAGGCTCTCGCTAAATTAGCTTAATAAATTGGAGACAAGACATGCAGGAAAAACTTACAAAGGCTGCTATAATTGAAAACCTGCACAATAAGCTTGGTTTCAATAGAGCTGAAATTCATCAAATTATCGATGAATTATTTGAAGAAATTAAAGACGGCTTAAAAGATGGTCGTGTTATAGAGCTTAGAGGCTTCGGTACTTTTGAGGTTCGTGTTAGAAAGGGTAGAGAAAAGGCAAGAAACCCAAAGACAGGTGAAGTTGTTGCTGTTGATAAGCATGGCGTTGCTATTTTCCGTCCAGGTAAAGAGCTTAAGGACTTTGTCTGGGATCTTTCTGGTGATGAAGAATAATTAAACGGAGTTAATCTTTGAGCAAAATTTGTTATCCTAGGAGCCTCAGAACTGTTTGTTCTGAGGTTCTTGTATTAGTAGCATCTGCTTTTGTATTATCTATGGCATTTCCTGGTTATTTAACCAGTGATGGTTTTGGCTTTTTGGCATTTATTGCTTTAATACCTGTTTTTGCTGTCATCAGAAATACTCCAAAGCGTTATGTTTGGTTTTATGGTTTTCTTTTTGGCCTAATCTATTATTTTTTCTTTAATTACTGGCTTAAAGGCTTCCATGCTCTAGCTATATTGATTGCACCTGTAATTAAGGGTGGAGAAATGGCTTTACTCTTTTTAGCCTTAAGGGCTATAGACGAAGCATTTCCAAGGAAAGGATACATCCTTAAAGGCTTTGTATGGGCTAGTTACGCATATTTAGCAGAAAATTGGTTTGCGGGTTACCCATATGGCAACATTGTTTATGCTTTATATCCATATCCTGTTTTATATCAAATTGCAGATATTACGGGTATTTGGGGCGTATTATATCTTTTAGTATTTCCTCAAGCTTATCTTTCTCAATACTTATTGGAATACGTATATAAAGAGAAGATAGAGTGGAAAAAGAGGATAAAAAAAGATATTATTCCTCTCCTCATTTATTTGGTACTTGTTGCTTTTACTATCATTTATGGAATTATTTCGCTCTCTTATTGGGAGAATCGTGAAGCAGATGATACGCTTCGCGTTGCGACAATTCAGCATAACCACGATTCTTGGAAGGGTGGATATCGTACCTATAGAAGCAACTTCAATAACCTTAAACGATATACTACGGAAGCTCTTACATCAGATCCAGATTTGGTTGTTTGGTCTGAAACAGCCTTTGTTCCATCTGTCAGTTGGCATACAATGTATGATGCAGAGGACACACAATGGAAAGAAATACATGATCTTACATTAGATTTTGTTTCGTATGCAACTTCAATAAAGGTTCCTCTGTTAACAGGTAATCCAAAGTCTGTAATTAAAGATTCAACGCTTCCTCCTTATGATGAAGAAGGAAACAAAAATAGTGAAGAATATAATACAGTTATTCTTTTCAAAGATGGAAGGATTGAAGGAGAGTATTGCAAACAGCATCTTGTTCCATTTACTGAGCACTTCCCATATGAAAAGCAACTACCGCTATTGTATAATATCCTACTTTCTATGGATTACAATTGGTGGATTCCGGGAGAGGAAGCAACCGTATTTGAACTGGATGGTATAAAGTTTTCAACTCCAATTTGCTATGAAGATTCATTCTCATCTTTAAATGCTGAGTTTGTAAAAAACGGAGCAGATGTAATAATTAATATGACTAATGATAATTGGTCAAAAAAAGATTCTGCAGAGTGGCAGCATGCATGTATTGCAGCATTTAGAAGTGTTGAAACAAGAAAGAGTATGGTAAGAGGAACTAATAGTGGTATTACCTGTTTAATTCTTCCTACGGGTGAAATAGTAGATCCAATGCAGCCATTTACTATGGGTTACCATATTTATGACGTCCCTGTATTTAATCATGAGAACAACAGTAATACATTCTATACTAACCATATAGACTTATTTGTATTTGTTTTCATAGTTATATCTACAGTCGCGCTTCTCTATTGGGCTCTAATTAAAATCTATAGTCTAATTAAAAAAAGAAAGTAATTATTATGATTAAAGCTAGCTTAGTTGTAATTGGTACAGAGCTCACAAGGGGTATTATATGTGATAAACATACTTCTTTAGTTGCTCGTGAGTTAACTCGTCTTTCCTTACACCTTTCTTCTTCTACAATTATTCCAGATGATGGTTCTATCGGTCCACTCATTTCTAAGCTGAAGGAAGAATGTGACTTAATAATTATCACAGGTGGCTTGGGACCAACTGAAGATGATATGACACGAAAGGCTGTTGCAAAAGCTTTTGGTAGAGAATTAAGACGTGATGAAAAAGCTTGGGAGCATTTAAAAGAAACACTGGGAGATAGAGCATACGGAAGTAATTCTAAGCAGGCCTTTATTCCTAGTGGCTTTTCCATTATAGAGAATCCGTTTGGAACTGCTCCTGGTTTTTGGGGAGAGGTGGATAAAAAAATCATAGTTTCCATGCCCGGTCCTCCTAAAGAAATGAATGCAATGTTCTTTGATAGTGTAATTCCTCTTTTAAGAAGAATATACAAAATAGAAGAGGATGAAAGAGATGAGTATTCTTCTTTCTTAACAAGTGAAGCACGATTAGATGAAGTGACTGAAGGTGTTGATTCTTCTCTCTCTTGGGGAACTAGATTTCAAGATTATAAAATTTCCTTGTATATCTCTGGGAAGAGCAAGAAGGAGAGAGATGAAGCTATAGCGAAAGTAAAGAGTATTTTGGGAGAAAAGAGAATAGAGGATGGAGACGTTTCTGCTCTTTCTCTTCTTGTTTCTACTCTTAAAGAAAAGAAAGCTACAATAAGTGTTGCGGAAAGCTGCACAGGTGGTCTCGCTTCTTCTCTTTTAACAAGCCTATCTGGTGCTAGTGAATACATGCTAGGGGGTGTTACTTCCTATGCTTTATCTGTAAAAGAGAATGTGCTGGGAGTGAAAAAAGAGACTCTTTCTTCTTTTGGAGCTGTTTCTTCCGTTTGTGCTCTAGAGATGGCGGAAGGTGTGAGAGGAATAACGCATTCAGATTATTCCTTTTCTCTAACAGGTGTTGCCGGACCAGACAAAAGTGAAGGAAAGGAAGTAGGAACAGTTTTTTTAGGCTTTAGTGGTAAAGATAGAGAAAGCGTCTCAGCTTTAGTTAAATTTCCTTCTTTAAATAGAGATAGCATTAGAAGAAGAGCCTGTGTTGCTGCTTTTATACTTATGAGAGCCTTTATTAATGGTGAGGACATAAAGAAAATAGTATTCTCGTGGGAGAATTATTGATGATTTACAAACAAAGTGAAGTAAATTTTCATACACATACTTTTTATTCTCATCATGGTTCTGGGACTGTTGAGGAATACGTAGAAAAAGCAAGAGAAACAAAAAGATTAAAAGTATTGGGTTTTAGTGAGCATACCATTCTTCCTTTTTCCTTTATTCCTTCAGAAAGAATGAATAGAGAGGAAAATGAAGAATACATAAAAGAGGTAAGAAGATACGAAAAAGACAAAGATCTTGTCGTTTTACTTGGTGGAGAATGTGATTGGAGAGCTGATTTGTATTCCTTTTATAAGGACGAATTACTCTCTAGGTATGGTTTTGACTATCTACTGGGTTCCATTCATTACCTTAAGTCGCTTTCTAGCGGAGAGCTATTCTATCTAGGTGACAGAGAAAAGGGACGGCCTTCATTAAAAGAGTATGTAGATTCTTATACATCTATGCTTTCTTCTTCTCTCTTTTTGTATGGCTGTCATCCCGACCTATATATGGCTACAAGAGATGAGTGGGGAAGGGATGAGGAAGAAGCAGCGAAGGATATAATAAGCTGCGCTAAAGAGAACAATATAGCGCTAGAAATAAATGCAAATGGTTTATTGAAAAAGAAAATAGAGAGAAAAAATGGAATTCTTACTGCACCATATCCTGTGGAAGAATTTTGGTATTTAGCGAAAGATAGCGGAGTAAAAATAGTCTCTGGTAGCGATGCACACTCTCTCAAGAATCTCGATAACTACAATAGGGTTTTAGATTTTATTTCTCCTCTTTCTCTATCCTTCTCATCCTTCTCTATACAAGAGAGAAGGATAGAAATTATCTAATTAGTTAATGCTAGTACTTTTTATGTTGCTTCCTTTTGCCTTGTAGTTAAGAGAAGCAACAAGTATCATGAAACCACCTAAAATGATAAATGAGATAGGAGATAAAATGGAATTATCTCCATTATTTATTATTTCACTACTAATTACCTTTGATTCATCACTAGTAATAAATGATAACTGGAAGAGAATAAAATCCTCGTTCTGAAAAAGAGATGCTATATTCAGTACAATTACAACAAGAAGACTACAGATAACGATAGCCACTAATGGTTTTACTAGCGTAGTAATGGACGAACAAATATTCCCAATACCATAAGCAAAGAAAAATAGACCTAAGTAGTAAAAAGAGATAAATATGCTAGACTGTATACCATTTTTACTTACTCCATTAGTGATAAGCTCCGGTACTAGATATAGTAGAAGTAAGACAAAGGCCGAAGAAAAAATAATAATAGTATTATATAAAACTACAGACCAATATGATACCTTTCTTGTTCTTCCCATTAAAAGCTGAAGTCTTGTGTATTGAAGCGTTAGTGCACCTAGAACAATAAATAGAATAGTTAGAATACTTGAACAAACGCTACTAGGAAGTAGTGGAAGGTATTCGTTTAAGTCTCTAAATGAATCTGGAAAAAAGATACTTGTAATAAGAGGTATAAGAAAAGCAATAACGAGTGAAATAAGGAGAGTATTAAGAGTACTAATAATCATTTCTTTTAAAATAAGATTGTTTTTAATTTTCATTTCTTTCTTCCTTTGTGAGTTCAACAAAATATCTTTGTAGATCAATTTTTTCGATATTTACGTCACTTCTTTCTTCTCCTCTACCTTCAGCTATTTCACTGTATTTACCGAGTAGAGAACGTTTTCTTATCACTTTTAAATTTTTAGTTGCTTCCATTACACTTTCTTTTTTACCGCTATAAATGAAAACATTGTCTAGGACTTGCTCTTTATCACCTTCTCGTAGAATTTCACCCTCGTCTATTATAACAACGCGATCAACAAGAGGTTCTATCTCTTCGATAAGGTGAGTCGAAACAACAAAGCATCTATCTGGAGAGAAGGAAGATAATAGCTTTTCGTAGAAAAGGTCACGGTATGATGCATCGAGGCCTAAAACAGGTTCATCAAAGAAGACAAAACTACTCTTTGAAGAAAGAGCAAGGATATCCTTAAAGATTGTTCTATACCCTGTTGATAGCTTTTCCCATTTCTTCTTCACATCTAGAGAGAATTCTTTTGCTAGAGAAAAAGCTTGTTCTTTATCTCCAGCACCGCTATCTCCTAGATAGGAGAAAATATCTCTTATCTTTGTTTCAGATGGAAACATATTCTCTTCACCAATCATAAAAATAGAGGAAAAGAGTTTTGTGTTATCGTAAAGGGGAGTGCCTTCAATAGTTATTTCTCCACTTGTTGGAT
Organism: uncultured Spirochaetaceae bacterium; assembly: GCA_964563815.1. Classification (GTDB taxonomy): domain Bacteria; phylum Spirochaetota; class Spirochaetia; order Sphaerochaetales; family Sphaerochaetaceae; genus Ornithospirochaeta. Next base: position 136,618 of record CAZLYD010000001.1, on the reverse strand, counting down.
AAATTCTATTTCCAATACACTTTAAAAGAGTACTTTTCCCCGCGCCATTACGACCAAAAAGACCAATAATGTGACCACTTTCAAATGTTAAGTTCACGTTTTTAAGTGCTTTTACAGAACCAAAGTTCTTATTAATGTTTGAGCATTCAATTTTCATTTTTGCTTCCTTTTTCAATCAGTAAGAAGAGATCTTCTTTTTTTATAGATAGTTTTTCAGCTTCCTTAAGAAGGGGAATGATATATTTATCATTAAATTCCTCTTTTCTTTTTTCTTTAATTCTTTTTCTTGCCCCTTTTACAACAAACATTCCGATTCCTCTTCTTTTTTCAATAAGATTATTAGCTAAGAGAATATTCATGGCTTTTAATACTGTTGCTGGATTTATGTGAAGAAGTACACTTAGCTCGTTAGTTGAAGGGATAGCACTTCCTTCTTCATAGACACCAGAGAAGATGTCATCCTCTAAAAGAGATGCTAATTGAAGGAAAATTGGTGTATCAGAGTTAAATGTATAAAGCATTAGACTTTTCCTTATTTGGTTAGTTACTAGACTAATTAACCAAATAACATAAAATACAAATATTTGTCAACAAGCAGAAAGTATTAATTTTGTTTTTTTTGATAAGTTTTGTAATAACAATAAAATATTTTGATTGAAAGACGTGGTGTGGTTGTTGACAAATTGCAAATAGTCCGTTTAGAATTTCTATGCTCAAAAGAGATAAAAGCAATAATCTTTTTAGCATTAATAAAATCAAATTAAATCTAACAATCAAAAACTTAATTTTTCTCGAGGTGACACTTGTCCACTGAAAATATTGACAATATCTCTTCCGTAGAAGAGACAAAGGAAGAAAAGAAAGAAGTAAAAGCTAAGGTAACAGTTGTTGTTCCTACAAAGAGACGTATTTCTGTTAAGAAGAAAGTTGAAGTAAAAGAAGCGAATAACGAAGAAAAAAAAGAAGATGAAAGTACAAATGTTTCTAGCGTAGAAGAAAAGAAAGAAACAAAACCACATAAGAGTGTAAGAAAGTCAACAGCTCGCCCTAGAACTCGAGTAAAGAAGAAAGACGTAGAAGAAGAAAAGAAAGAAGAGATAGAGATAAAGAGCGAAGAAATAAAAATTGAAGCTCCAATAGAAGAGAAAGCGGAGGATGAAAGGGTAGATGAAGGTGAGAGCTTACCTCCTTCCGTTCCACTACTGGAAAATGAAAGCGAAGAAATAGTCTCCTCTGCTATTGATGAAAACAAAACCGAAGAAGAAAAAACAGAGCCAGACGAAGAAAGAAAAGAAGAGGATAGCGAAGAGGAACGACCATATAGAGGTAGAGAACGCTATAGTAAGAATAGTAAATTCAAGAATAAGAAAGAGCGTAAGGTATTAGAAGAGATTCCACCTGAGGTTAACTTAGATGAGCATCCAGATGCGCCATTGTTATTTATCTCTGTATTAACAACACTATCTTTAGAAGCAATAAGAGAAAGAGCTAAAGAAGCTGGAATACCTGAAGAAACTATTCTTGATTACAGCAAGAGAGAGTTGATTATTAAGATACTTCGTCATCATTCGTCTCTTGGCGGAGCTTTAATGGTTGAAGGTGTTTTAGAAATACTCGATGGTGGTTATGGCTATATTAGATATTCAAACAACAACTATCTTTCCGGTAGTGAGGATGTATATGTTTCTTCTTCAACGATTAAGGCTGTTGGAATAAAAACTGGCGATACAGTATATGCACAAATCAGACCACCAAGAGAAACTGAGAAATATGCAGCTGTAATAAGGGTATTGAGAGTTAATGGAGAAGATCCTAAAGAAGCAAAAATAAGAGCTCCTTTCGATACTCTCACACCGCTTTTCCCTGATGAGAGATTGAACCTTGAGATAGTTGAAGAGGGAAAGAAATCTGATTTATCAACAAGAGTTGTTGATCTTTTCTGTCCAATTGGAAAAGGGCAGAGATCATTGATTGTTGCACCACCTCGTACAGGTAAGACTGTTTTAATGCAAAAGATAGCAAATGCTATCACAACAAATCATCCAGAAGTAATACTCATGATTCTTTTGGTTGATGAAAGACCTGAAGAAGTAACAGATATGAAGAGAAATGTTAATGCAGAGGTTGTTGCTTCAACCTTTGACGAACAGGCTACACATCATGTTCAGGTTGCAGAGATGGTAATAGAGAAGGCTAAAAGACTTGTTGAATATAAAAAGGATGTTGTTATCTTATTAGATTCTATAACAAGACTAGCTAGAGCGTATAACCAAACTGTTCCTGCTTCTGGTAAAATTTTGTCCGGTGGTGTCGATTCTAATGCCCTACATAAGCCAAAAAGATTCTTTGGTGCTGCAAGAAATATAGAAAATGGTGGAAGCCTCACAATTATTTCAACTGCATTAATTGAGACAGGCAGTAGGATGGATGAAGTTATCTTTGAAGAATTCAAGGGTACAGGTAATAACGAAATTGTTCTTGATAGAAAGATGGCAGATAACAGAAAATTCCCTGCAATCAATATTAAGAAGAGTGGAACAAGAAGAGATGACCTATTACTAGATGAAGGTGTTCTTGCACGTGTATTCTTGCTTCGTTCTTCTTTCGGCAATTTGGATGATAATGATATGAGCTGTGATATCATTGACAAAATGGCGAAAACGAACAACAATAAGGAGTTCCTAAATTCTATGAACACACCGCTTCGTAGTTAGGAAATATGTATTTTGACATTTATTGTCTGTGAAAGCAGGCAAAGTATATAAGGAGATGGAATATGAAAAAGGGAATCCACCCAAATTATGAGTTAAAGGAAATTCGTTGCTCATGTGGTAACGTAATTAAGACAAAGACAACAGCAAAGAGTATTAGCGTTGAAATCTGTTCAGCATGTCACCCATTCTTTACAGGTACACAGAAGCTTGTTGATACAACAGGTAGAGTTGAAAGATTCAACAAGAGATATGGAAGAACATCAAATAACTAATGTTTTTCTCTCAGAGTTGGGCCGTAGTGTGAACTACGGTCTTTTTTTATTTAATTCTAGTGGTTAAAGAAATTTAATTTGATTTTTACCTCATCAGGATGGATAATTACTAGAAAAGGAGTAGTAATTGAACTTGCCTGAACTAGATCACCAAGTGGACAATGCTAATGAAACTAATGTAGTTGTACATGTTCCAAGAGTTATAAAAATAATTGGTGGTTTTTCATATTTAATTAATGGATGGAGTCTTCTGTGTACAATTGAAGACAATCTTGTTATTTCTCTTTCTAAAAGAGACGATAATGTAATTAAAATAATTAATTCAGATAAGCAGGATAAGAAAAAATTTGTACTTTCAAGTATAAAGTTTAGAAAAGAAGATAAGTGGGCTAATGCGATTAAAGCAGTCTTTTCTACTCTCACTAAAAATGGATATAAACTAACAGGTGTTGAAATATCTATTTCTGGTCGTGATCTGTCTACTACTCCATTTTCTCTCACATCCTCTCTTTTTGTTGGGATAATAAGTGGAATAAATAAGCTTTTTAATCTTAATTTTGATAAAGAGAAGATCTTAACGCTTTCTTTGTCTTCTAATTCTTTTTCTCCATACTATCAAGCTCTCTATGACGATGTTTGGGCATTAATGTATGCAGAGGATGGGTTTGTATATTTAATTGATGAAAAGAACCATACTATAGAAAAAACAAAATATAATATTCAAAACAAGAATACTCTTATTTTAGATTCCGGTCTTCCTTTTTCTGTTCTTTCTCCAATTCTTGACGAGTTTAAGGAAGAAGTAACAATTAATGTTAAAAAAATTGAGACTTCTCTTAGCCGCGATAAAGAAATAAGAGGTTTAAACGAAAAAGAGCTAAGAAGTAATTCTCCATTTCTTTTAGATAGAGAGAGACGAGCAATTTTTCATTTAATTCAAGCTAGTGAAAATGCAAAAAAAGCTTTTTGTGCTATCGAAAATGGTGATGGTATCTCACTAGGTAAGATACTTGACGCAACAGAACGCTCTATCTATCTCAATGCAGAGCTATCCAGTCCTGAGCTTGATTGGATTTTTAGACGTTGTCAGGAATCGAATAATGCTGGTGGAATATGCAGTTTAGGTAGTGATAATGCATGTTCTTTCCTCTGCCTTGTTGACGAAGAAGACAGCTTTCCGAATAATCAAAAGGTAGAGGAGTATGAAAGAATATTTGGTTTTCATCCAGAAAAACGTTCCTTCTACCCTTATCATTCAACATCCCTTTTTTGTAGGTAAAAATGCGAATATTATTAGTTAATGATGATGGATACCAGGCTAGAGGTATCAAAGTTTTAGAGGAAGTTTTATTGGACTTTGGTCACGATGTATATGTAATTGCACCACACACAGAGCAAAGTGCAAAATCTCATGCTATGACAGTAAAGAGTGAGATGGTTCTCTTTTCTTACGACGATCATCACTATTCACTAAAAGGAACTCCTGCTGATTGTGTTATTTTTCCAATAAAATCTAATCTTTTAAATAAGACGATAGATCTAGTTATTAGTGGTATTAATAATGGATATAATCTTTCTTCTGATATTATTTATTCAGGAACATGTGCGGCTGCTAGACAGGCATCTATGTATGGAATAAAGGCAATAGCTCTTTCTGAAGAGAAGAATGAAAGTGGAGAATATGACTTCTATGGTCCTGCAGAATATGTAGCAAGACATTTAGATAGCTTCGTTTCAGTTCTTAACGGCGATTATTTTCTTTCTCTTAATTTTCCTCCTAACTGGAATGGTAAGGTTGAAAAAGCAGATATTGGAGTTGTTGATTACAATGATGAATACTTTTTAAAGGAAGATGATGGAAGGATTGTTATTACTAATGAATGTAAATCTATAGATTGGATTGAAAACCATAATAGTCCTTATAGAGGGGACAGAACATTATGCTTAGAAGGTACTGCTTCTGTTTCTATTATTAATAACCATCCTTTTGTTAATTTAGAGGCAATGGAGAGCCTGCTATTATAAGGAGTTTGTCTTAACAAACCTTGACGATTATATCGACAAAGAATTACTTTTATGATGTAAGGAATATAAAAAATGAGTAGGATTGTCTATCTCGATAACAATGCTACTACTCAAATGGCAGATGAAGTAATTGAAATCTTAAAAGAGAATTCTAATCTTTATGGTAATGCTTCAAGTCTGCACTCTCTTGGTCGCGATTCTATGAGCGGTATTACTTGGGCAAGAGAAGAAGTAGCAGCATTAATAAATTCGGATCCCGGTGAAATTTATTTCAACTCCGGTGCCTCAGAGTCTAATAATACGGTCTTTAACATATTTAGAGAGCGTATAGATGAAGGAAGTAAGAAGAATAGAATTCTTCTCTCTTCTATTGAACATCCAGCTTCAATGGAAAGTGCAAAATACCTCATCAGTAAGGGCTATAAAATAGAATTTATCCCCGTTAATTCTATTGGTGAAGTTAGCATAGAAAGGCTTGAGAAGATGATGGGTGAAGACGTTTGTTTGGTATCTGTTATGACAGGAAACAACGAGTCTGGTGTAATTCAACCTGTTAGTGAAGCTGCAAAAATAGCTCATAAATTTGGTGCTTTCTTTCACACAGATGCTACACAGGCTATTGGAAAGATTAGTGTAGATGTTGCTTCTATTGGTGCAGATTATCTCTCTCTTTCTGGCCATAAGTTCTATGGTCCTAAAGGTATTGGTGTTTTATATGTTAAAAATGGTGCGCCAATTACTCCATTTGTTCATGGAGGACACCAAGAGAAGGGTTATAGGGCAGGAACATATAACAATCAAGCAATTATAGGACTGGGAAAGGCAGCAGAGTTAGCAAGAATTAATCTTAAAGATGAGCATGATAGACTTTGGAAGCTTAGAGAGCTGCTTAGAAAAGGAATTGAAGAGAAAATTCCTAATGTTGTTATTAATGGAACAAACGAGGAAGAAAAATGTCTACCAGGAACGCTCAATGTTTCCTTCCCATCTGCAGAAGGCGAATCAATTCTCCTATATTTAGATATGGAAGGTATCGAGGTTTCTACAGGTAGTGCATGTGCATCCGGTTCTCTTGAGCCTAGTTACGTCCTTCTTGCTTCTGGCTTAGACGTTGAATTAGCACATGGTTCTATTAGATTTTCTCTTGGTCGTTATAATACAGAAGAAGATATAGAATATACATTAGAGAAGCTTCCTCCTATAATTAAAAAGATAAGAGAAATGAGTACAAGGAAGTAAATATGGCTAATAGTTTTATGTCCCAATGGGTATATACAGATATTGTTAAGGATCACTTTATGAATCCTCGTAATCTTTGGAAGGATGATGAGGATATTAGCTTTGATGGAGTTGGGGAGGTAGGTTCTCTTGCTTGCGGTGATCAGATGAGAGTAGGAATTGTTGTAAAAGACAATAAAATAAAGGATCTTAAGTGGCTTACTTATGGCTGTGCAAGTGCTATTGCTTCAACCTCTATGATGAGTGAGATGGCTATAGGCATGACACTTGAAGAAGCTTATAAGCTTACTCCAAAGGCTATTATGGATAAGCTAGGTGGTCTACCAGAGCATAAGTTTCATTGTTCTGTTCTTGGTGATAAGGCTCTTAGAGCCGCTATTGATGACTATCTAGCAAAGAATAATCTCCCTAATCCTTACAAAAAGAATGCAGCAACAATTATCTGTGAATGTAAGGGTGTTACAGATGAAATGATTGAAAATCTTGTCAAAGAAGACAAAGTAAGAAGTGTTGAGGATTTAGTACGACTTACAGGTGCAGGAACAGGCTGTGGTAAGTGTAAGGTAAAGCTCAAAGAACAGATAGAAGAAGCAATGCATATCTTGGGAAAGACAAAGTGAGTTCAACCTACTATAAAGATGCAATTAAAGACGCCCTTTTTCCTAAAAAAAAGGGTGTTATTACGAAAAACAATAAGTATATTAAGGTAGTTCCACCATTGGAAATGGATAAGAGAGAAATTAGAAAGCTAAGGATTTCTCTTTCTCTTTCTCTTTCAACTTTTGCAGGTATTTTAAATGTATCTCCTAAAACAGTTGAAGCTTGGGAGAGTGGTACTAATACACCTTCAGGTTCTGCTTTGAGGCTTATGAGAATAATAGAAAAAAACCCCGACTTCCTTTTTGAAGGCGGGGCTTTAGAAGATAGAACAGGTCTACGATAGCAGGTACGCAGAGCCGCCAATGAATTCTCTGAGAATTGAATCAGACGGAACCTTCTCTGATGCAATTGGGTAAACAAGCTCCAAAAATGCCATAAGCCTACGAGCTGTAGTATATGCACTACCGTCTTCTTGCCTTACAGATCTAAGGAGAGGAAGAGCGTAAGAGGAGAGAACACCTAGTTCATATTCCAAGGCACTATTAATCATAATGTCTGTATTATTTTGGTAAGGGAAAAGGAGAGCCTTTTCTTCCTCTTCTATTTCTTCCCATTCATTTATTACATCACTAGGTTTGACAGAATGAAGTCTACATTCTTTGACAATACGTCTAATTAGACGGTTATCTCGTGTTGATATATTACTCATCGTATCTAGATTGAGTTGTGTCAGAGCGGAAACATAAACCCTATATACCTCACTGTCATCAAGAAGATTTGGAATAAGCTGTTCATTTAGAGTTTGAACACCTTCTATGACTAAAATAGTTTTGTCATCCATCTTTGCTTTATCTGTTCTAAAGATTCTTCTTGAGTCAGAGCTATTACTTGAAAGCGTTACTTCTTCTCCATTAATTAGTGCTGTTACTTCTTTCCTTAAGAGCTCTAAGTCTACTTTTTCTCCCTTTAATGGCATTGGGCGGTAATCATCGAGACTAAGCATTATTGGCTTGTATCCTAAAATCTTTAGTTCAGAACAGAGCTTAAGGCCTGAGGTTTTCTTTCCTGAACATGCTGGACCCGAAATAAAGGCTATTTTAATGGTTCCTCTTTTCTTAATTTCTTCTGCTGCTTTGTAAAAAACTCTTCTTTGTAGTGTTTCAGAAAGTATTACTGTCTCTGTTACTTTTCCTTCGGCTACCTTTAAATTAAGAGAGCCAAGACAATCAACCTCCAATACTCCTGCATTTGCTCTTGTTTCTTTGAAGACCTTAAAAAGAAGTGGATTATCTACAAAATCCATCATCTTGTCTTTTTGTCTAGACTGAGGATACCTTAGAAGCATCCCTTCTTCGTATTCCATTAAATCCCATACTGATAAAAGAGAAAGAGATGGAAGAAGTGGTTCATAGTTAACAGATAAGCATCCGTCTAAGGAGTTAAAGGTATATGCACCATCGTTACGAGAGAGAAGGAGGTTTTCTGTTTCCTTTAGCTCTCGATTTCTAACGTATTGGAGCGCTTGAGAAGAAGAAAGAGTTTCAATATCTATAGCTATATCACTCTCTATAGCTTCTTTCATTATTTCTTTAAGCTTTTTTATATCTGCTTTTCCTTTATCTCTATAGTAAAAGTAATAACCGTCCCCTAAAGAGTGACCTGTAATTAATGTTCTGTTCGGATACAAAACTGAAGAAGCATAGGAAAGAAGAAAGCAAAGTGTTTTTCTGTATACATGACGACCTGTTTTACTATTTAAGTAAACTAAATCAATTACAGCATTTTCTTCTATTTCAGATTGGAGTGACTTTAATTCTCCATTGACTATGGCTGCTACGGGTGGGTTATCAGAATATTTGTTTTTTTTCTGTTTTCCAATTAAATAGACAATTTTCATGGATGTCTTTTCCCTAAATGTATCTGTTTTTACACCGTTAAAAAGAATAGTATTTTTTTCCATAATAACCTCATTTTTATTATAGTCTTTGCTTTCAGATTAGTGAAATATAGAAAAATATTTAATTATTGAACATAGTCTATATTGCTTTGTATTCATCTTGAAGACAATAAGCGAAAACAAATATAATCTTTATTTACAGATGAAAATATTACTTGCAGATTTAAAAGAGGCTACAATTAAAACAATCCAATGGCAGGGTGAAGAGGGCCTTGGAGGTGCAATTTCTCTCCATAAAGAATATGGAGATGATTCTATTGTATTTGGAGCCATTCCATCTTTTTGTTCTGAATCTGTAGTTAATACTTGGGCTCTTGTTTGGCATTCCGCAATTAGCAATAAAATGGAATTTGAGAACTATAATAGTCCTCATGGCTATTCTCTCTATAAGCTTGGCTTTTCTGCTCTTGTTATAGTTGGGCGAGCAGATAAGCTTAAATATATTTCACTCTTGGGTGGTAATATAGGTATATATCCAATAGAGAATATGAGAGAAAGTAAGAGTAAAGATTTTGAAAATGTTTTTACTTCTCTTAATGAAGTAGCTCTTTCCACTGGTCCTGCTTCTGATAAAGGTGTTTTGTTTGGTGCCCTACAATATAAAGGAAGGAACCTAAGAGGATTGGGACTTGGTAACAGTTTTTATTCTCATAACTTAAAAGGTATTATTATGCCATTTTTTCCACACTCTATAAAAAATGAGGAAAGTGGCAATACGAAGACAAGAGAAAACAATAAGTTTATGAAGATGCTTAAGACGTATGGTAGCTATTGTCTTGTACCATATTCCTTGTCTTCTGGTTGGATGCCTATTCGTTATTACAGTGACCGCTTTGATCCCCGAGGTTATTCTTTTGATGGCTTTTCTATGGCTGAAAAGTATGGTAACTATCCCGATAGTTGCTCCAACTGTCACTTAGCATGTTTAAGACGAACTAAAGATGGAAGAGGGCTTCCTGATTGGAGAGATATGTTCTTTCTTGGTCCTAACCTTGGTTTTTTTGATCCTGAAAACATTATAGAGCTTTACAATAGGTGTATAGATGAAGGACTAGAGGTTCCTACAACCGCTTCTATCCTCAGCTATCTTTTAGCACAAAGTGACGAAAAAAGAGAGAGCTATGACTTAAGAGGAAAAAAGATAGAAGACCTTCTTTCTTTTATTTCAAAGATTGCAACAGGTTCTGTGCTTCCTGGTGGCTTAGCTATGTTAGAGGATGCTATACAGTGTTATGATCATCGGCCTATTCTTTATGATTTAAGAGGGAGCTTTGGTCAGGCTTTACTCTGTTCGTTAGGCTTAGATATGTTCTTACCTGCAACTCTTATCTTTTCAAGGAAACCACTGAAGGTGGATGTAATATCTTTACTGACACTATATAGCATAGTTTATAATTTGGCTCTCCTGAGTTTAGGTCATCCCTCTTACTATGCATCTATTCTCTATTGGTCAAATGTTCCTTCTTTCGCCTTTAATTCTGTCTTTTCTGCACGCTTATTTGCCAAGCGATTTAATGCCTTTGGTTATAAGAGTGATGAATTACTTGTAAAGGGCTTTGAGATTTTTAATTCTCTCAATCTTTCCTGGCATGATATTCCTCTTCATTTTTTAATGGATAGTAATTCAGACTTAGATTCAACAACTGTTCCACTCAAGAGACTTCAGGATTCTTTTGATTATGAAAAATATAGGCTGTCTATCACCGTTAGATCCATTAAAGAAAGAATGGAAAAAGAAAAGGGCGTAAGTAAGGCAAAGCTTGGTGGAGTAGAAGAGCGGGGAAGTGAGATAGAGCCTGGGTTAAAATAATAGGTACTATCAACTTTATTTATAGACGGAATGTGTGTATGACCTCTTAAAACAATGTCGAATCCGGTTGTATCGAATTCTATATGTCCATGGTATAGAAGTATGTTTTTATCAAAGAGCTTTATTGTTCTAGATAGTGGTGGAAAAGGTAATTCTCCATATTCATAATATCGATCACAATTTCCTCTTACACTAATTAATGAGTTATATAAATAGGGTGTTATTCCAGGACATAGATCTCCCAGTGATATTAATCCTAATGCATCTATTTCTCTTTCTATTTCTCTAAGTCTAAGCATGTTTTCTTCTATTCCATGTAAGTCAGAGAAGATTATATAACCTTTTTCCATAGCATTATTTTAACAAATATAGTTACTATTAGATAAGAGAGAGCTTCTTGTATAAGTGAAAATACCTTTGTACCATAAATAAAAAAGGGAAGATAAAAATGGAAGAAAATTTTATTAAACTTAAAGACGGAAAAAGTATGTTTTATAGGGTTTGGAGAGCTGAAAACACAGTTGCAACTCTTCATCTTAATCACGGTATGGCGGAACATAGCGCTCGTTATTCCAATTTTGCATCTGCTCTTAATAAAGAAGGCTTTACACTATATTGTCAAGATCATAGGGGACATGGAAATACAGATACTGAAAGAGAGAATAAGGGGTGGTTTAAAAATAGCGATGGTTGGAAGACTATCTGTGAGGATTCTCTATTGCTAGATGATCTAATAGAAAAAGAATATCCTAGTGTTCCTCATATGATTATGGGACACTCTATGGGTTCTTTTTTAACAAGAACAAATATTGCAATGCATAGCGCTAAATATAGAGCTGCAGTAATTATGGGAACTGGCTATAGTAAGGGGCTAGTAAGTAAGGTAGGTAAAAGTATTGCTATTTCTAGAGCTAAAAAATATGGCTCAAAGCATAAAGATGAATTTTTAAATAATCTTACATTTGGTTCCTATTTAAGCGGATTTGATTACAAGAATGAAGGTGTCTTTTGTTGGCTTACATCGTTAGAAGAAGAGAGAGAAAAATATGAAAAGGATGAGAATTGTGGTTTTGTTTGTTCTTCTTCCTTCTATGCTGACTTAATTGATGGTTTAGAAACAGCTAATAATAAAAAGCTGATAGAGAATATTAGAAAGGACCTTCCACTTTTCTTTGTAAGTGGTGATAAGGACCCGGTAGGCGGAAAGGGAAAGGGTGTTATAAAGGCATCTTCTTTATATAAGAAAGCTGGAATAGAGGATGTTAGAGTAAAGCTTTATAAAGAAGGCAGACACGAAATCCTTAATGATAGGATGAGAGATGAAGTTATTAGTGATATTATTCTCTTTCTTAAGGAATTTCTCTAATGACTAAAAAAAAGCCATCATTCAAAAGAGCTTGGCTATGGCTCAAAGACTATTGTAGCGTTGTATTTGAAGGATTAAAGCATATTGGTGCTGACAATATTGGTATTTTAGCTTCCGGTATGGTTTATTCCACTCTTATAGCTATAATTCCGTGTATAACATTCCTTTCAGCATTTTTGTCTGCCTTCGGTGGACTTAATGTTTTTTTTGATAACTTTTCTTTATGGCTCACGGAAACATTTGGTAGTGAAACGGGCAGCTATGTTATAGAAAAGGTTATGCTCTTTTCTAAAAATGCGATGAGTTTGGGAATTGTCGGCTTAGTCTCTTTTGTAATTACTGGGCTTTTGTTGGCTTCAAAAATAGATGATGTTGTGAATAGAGTATTTCGCACCAGAGACTCTCATGCATTAATGGTAAGATACGCTAAGCTATTAGTTGTTCTTATTGTTTTTACTGTTGTTTTGGCTTTCGGTATATCCATTTCATCAGAAGCAGAAGATAGAATATATTCTATTATTGGGATTAATGTTGCTTCTTCATTTTTTGAAATGATAATGAAACTGGGAGGAAAATATGCTGCAACATTTATTCTTTTCTTCCTTCTATTGTTTTTTGTACCTAATGTAAAGGTTAATTTTTCTTCTGCCTTAGCTGGTTCTATTTTAGGAACAATAATAATGGCAGCAGCTTACTTTATATTTACAAAACTGATTATAAACACAGTTAAATACTCTGTAATTTATGGTTCTCTTGCTTCAATTCTTCTTATCCTTCTGCTTCTTTATATAATTTGGTACATCATTATAATTGTTGCGGAAATAACATATATTCACCAATTTAGACCTGAGTCTGATTATGATTATAGTGCCTTACTAATGCCTAAAAGAGAGCTTAATGAGGGCTTAGAGGTACTAAAAACAATTGCTAAAAAGTACGAAAAGGGTGAAGGAGCAATATCTCTTTCTCTTATTTCTTCTTTATCAAGAGTTAATTATTCTAGAACACTTATGTATCTAAAGATATTTGAAAAAAAGGGTTACATTGTTCTAGTTGGTACCTCTTCCTACATCCTTGCTCGTCCTTCTTCTTCAATAAAGATAGAAGAAGTTATTGAAGATTTGTTTTCTAATAATGAAAAGCAAGGAAATAGTGTTGTTGAAAGCTTTAAAAAAGGCGGATTAGAGAGTATAAAGGGTAAGAATTTAGGAGACTTAATAAAGTGATTATAGATAAAGATGAGATAATTGAGCTTTCTGCTTCTCTCAGTCAGGACCTTCCTTCTCCTGATTTTGGAGTCATTTCAAAAGAGCAATATGGTGATTTTGAAATAAGGCTTATTAAGAATGGTAAAGCACAAGGAGAGAATTCTGTTAAAGCTGTAATGTGGGCTTCATGTGCTCTCAAGAATGGAAAGTATGTTTGTTCTGTTGCTTTAGAAGCGCTAGATTTGCGTATTCTTTCCTCCTTTACAGGGATCTCATGTAAGACACTCCAGGAGGAATATGGAACAAAAGGCTTTTTAGGTGGGATGGAGATAGTAGTATTTGGCAATGGTGAAGTAGAAGAGCTAGGATATTACGGTGGTGATAAGACAGAAGAGGGTATTAAAGCATATTTAATGGAAAGCATTTTAGACTCTTTAGATATAGAAGAAGATTAATATGACAAAAATCGGAATAGGTGTAATGGGGAGTGGCGAAAAGGCTTTTTGGCACTCCCATTCTATTTCTCTCAATCCTTATTTTTATATATCATCGCTATGGGAAAGAGACAGAAGCAAAAGGAAAGAATTTAGTCGTATCCATCATATAGATACTACTTATGATGACATAGAGTATTTATTGGAAGATGATGAAACAGATGGTGTTGTAATGGCTCTGCCTGAAAAAGCCACAACAGCTCTATTTAATTACGTAGAGTCATTTAATAAAATTATGATTCTTACTTATCCTTTTACAGAAAATGAAAAGCTATGCGAAAGAATTATAGAGAGTATAGAGGGTGGTAGTTATATCTTTTATGCAAATAGCTTTTTGTATCATCCTCTTATTAGGTCGTATTTATTAAAGGACGATTTGCCATCTTTTTCTGCTCGTCTTACTACCTACGATGTTTCTTTATATAGAATTGTATTAGAGGTTTTTGTTTTCCTTTATGGTGAGATAGTCGAAGAGCAAATAGAAAGAAGAGAAAAAGACTTCGTTATAAAAGTAAAAAGTAAGAAGGGAGAAGGAAAGATAAGCATTTGTTTATCTAGCCACTTTACATTATCTCTAATACTAGGGGATGACGAGTTAGAATTAAAAGCTTTTTCTTCTCTTCCTTCTTTTTATTCACATCTATTATCCTCTTTAGAGAAAGGATTAGAAAACAAAAGAGAGGTATTAAGCTATTATTCAGTGCTTCTTTTTGATAAAAGAAACCGAGACCTTTTTAATGGAAAATGAGACAAAAAAAAGTCCCCCCTGGTGGACTTGAACCATCGACCAAAAGATTATGAGTCTTCTGCTCTAACCACTGAGCTAAAGGGGGATTGCTTGAGTAATCTAACACAAATTTTAACTAGGTGCAAGCTTTTAGAGAGTATTTGTAAAATAGATATGAGGAAAAATATATCAATTATTGCCTAATAAGAGAATAACGAATTATAGTAGACTTGAGGGGAAAAGGTTATGAAAAAGCTTTTACTGTTATTAGTTGTAGTTGTATTATCGATATCAACGATTTTCGCATCTAATTTTACTTTCGTTTTTGGTGATCTTGGACAGCATCCTGATATTCTTATGGGCTTTTGTCCTTCTTATCTATTGTTGGGAGCTGGATATAAGCTGCCAGAGCTAAGTGAGGGACACAAAACAGAATTACAACTTTTAGTTGGAGAGGGTTATAGCCAAAGACTGTTATGGAATGATCCCGATAGTGGTGTAAACAACTATGATAATAATCTTTGGAGAAAAGAGAATGCACTTCGCTTTAACGTTTGGCAGAACGATTTACAGCTACGCTTTGTACAGGGCTTTATGTCTAGTCCAATTCCAAATAAGGATCTATTAACACTTACATTAAGTGCTAATGCTAAATATGAGAAGTACAATAGTGGCTATAGTGCGGGGCTTTTTAATATAAATGGAACATTAGATACAATTATTGATGACAACTATAGTGGTGATACTTATCCTGAATTAAATGGAAAGGATAAGGCCTTTTTGGGTTTAGAGCTTGCACTCTCTCTTAAACTTGATTTAATGGAAGACACACTTCATACTAATGATGGCTTGTGGAGTAGAGTTGATTTAAAATATGGCCCAAAGGCTTTGAACTCCTCTCTTTCTGGTTTCGCTTCTTACTTTACTCTTACTTTAAATACTGTTGGTGCAAAGACACTATATAACGTAGAAAAGAACGGAAAGAGTATCTTTAGTGTTGCTTTAGTAGATAGAGTTAATACTAGCTTTACAACAGGAGGTAGTATTCCTTCCTTCGTATCTGGTCCAGTTTCTTTAGGCCGAAAGGTTAGAGGCTTTAATACATATACTTATGCGACAGAGTTTACAGTTGTAAATAACTTAGACCTTCGTCTTGTCGGACCAGGACTCGGATTAGATAAGATAGCTCCAAGAGTCAACCTCTTCTTTGATATGGGCTATGGTTGGGGTAAGGTATTTAATACTGAAAGAGAGGAGAAGAACTTCCTTTCTTCTACAGGTATTCAGGTAGAGATGTCTTTCTTTGATTTTATAGATCTTGGATACCAAGTAACATATCTTATTGTTGATAAAGATAAGTATACTCAGCCAGGTAAGATTACTACTAATTTTACCTTCTTCCTTGATTTCTAAGTAAAAACACCTCGTTTGAGGTGTTTTTTATAGGTACGGATTCTCTGCGCTTTCTATTCTTTCTACGCTTAATGAAAGAGAGGATAATACTTCTACCTTTTCATCTATTTCATATTCGACTATGTATGGAATAGAGAAGTAGAAAAGATTGTCGCTATTATCTACTAGCTTTGGCTTAAAGCCCTTAGAGACAAGATTTTTGTAGACAAGAGAAGCTTCTTCCTTGTTTATTGGTGAGAGAAAAAGAGAGTACCATCCACTTTCCTTTGGCACTTCTTTTTCCTCCAGCTCTGCTAAAGAGCCTCGCTGAAGAACACAATAGATATCTTCATCTCCCTTTCCCCATAGACCTAATTCCTCTAATACAGCACTAGTGAGTCCAATAGTGCGTCCTTCTATTGTTTGAGGAAGGGACGAATGGACAGTTACAGAAATACTTTTATTTAAGTAAGAGATAGATAAAACAGAGGAAGGCGTGTATTTATCTGTAAATGCGATTATATCACTATCTTTCCAAGTATCGCTTTGGGTTGGGTAACCTACCCAAAATGATATATCAGAAGCAGAAATAGAAAATAAAACAATAAGTAATAACGATATAGACAAAAATAACTTTTTCACAAAATAAGTATATGTTTCACTTCTCTAAAAGGCAACAATAAAGAGAAGTTGTGTTGAATAAAGGGTGTCTCTTTGTCATAATTTATGTATGAGTGGAAATAATCAGAATGCCCATTGGGCAGATATAATGGCAGACAAAATTATTAGAGAGAAGGGCGACAAGGAGAGTTATACCTGTGCTAGTGGTATTACCCCTTCCGGAACTGTTCACATCGGTAACTTCAGAGAAATCATTACTGTTGAACTTGTTACACGTTGTTTAAGAGAAAAAGGAAAAAATGTTAGGTTTATATATTCTTGGGATGACTATGATGTATTTAGAAAAGTCCCTGTGAATATGCCTTCTCAAGAGCTTTTAACTAAGTATCTTAGAATGCCTATTACTCTTGTCCCAGACACAAAAAATAGAGCTGAGAATTATGCAAGAGGAAATGAGGTTGATGTAGAGAAAATCCTTCCAACTGTTGGAGTTTTTCCAGAGTATCTTTATCAGGCTGAGAATTATAGAACAAATAAGTATGCTGAGGATATTAAGACGGCACTTACTCATAGAGATGAGATAAGAAAAATTCTCGATGAGTATAGAGCGGAACCACTACCTGAAGCATGGTGGCCAGTTTCTGTTTTCTCTTCCTTTACAAACAAAGACAATACAACTGTTTTAGCTTGGGATGGTGAATATGCTCTTACATATCGAGATGATGATTTGGATAAAACTGAAACAATCGATATAAGAACAACACCAAATACGAAACTTCCATGGCGTGTTGACTGGCCAATGAGATGGGTTAAGGAGAGTGTTGACTTTGAGCCAGGTGGAAAGGACCATCTAACAGAAGGTGGTAGCTATGATACAGCAAAGAATGTTGTAAAAATCTTTGGTGGTGAAGCTCCTGTTTCTATGCGTTATGACTTTATTAAGCTCAAAGGCATGGGTGGTAAAATATCTTCCTCTGGTGGAGAGGTTGCAGATCTTTATGATGTTCTTGCTATTTATCCTCCTGAGATTGTCAGGTACCTCTTTGTTGGTACAAAGCCTCAAAGTGAATTTGCTATTTCCTTTGACTTGGATGTTCTTAAGATTTATGAGGATTATGACAATTGTGAGAGAATCTACTTCGGTATCCTTCCTGTAAAAGAGCAGAGAAAGGAGAAAGAAAAGAGAATCTATGAGCTTAGCCAGGTTGATGGTAAAAATATTCCGCAGGAAGCAGGATATCAAATACCATTTAGACATCTTTGTAACTATGTTCAGATCTATTCTGGTGATGCAGAGAAGGTTCTTTCAAGGCTTGAAGGTGCTACAGAAAGCCAGAAAGAGAGACTTAGAGTTAGAATTGAATGTGCCAAGAATTGGCTTCGTGATTATGCTCCAGAGGATTTTAAATTCTCTCTTAGATGCGAAAACGATCCTCTTTATGAGGCTAATGAACAGGAAAGAAAAGCTATTAGAGATTTTGCAGAATACACAGAGAAGTATTTAGACTCTTCTGATGAAAAAGCATTTTCAGAATATATTTATAAGACAGCTCAAGATAATGGATTAGAGAATGCAGATTTCTTTAGAGTAATCTACACTGTCTTAATTGGTAAGGAAAAAGGACCAAAATTAGCAGGCTTCCTAAAGGCTTGTGGTAGTGAAAACATTCTTCCAATTCTAAAGAGATATTAATAGTAGTTTCAAAGAATAAACACCACTAAGCAAAAGGCTAAGTGGTGTTTTTCTTTATTCATTTTTAAAGACCTTATCAAGAATAATAGAGTTTTGTCTCCATTTGTCGATGCTCTTAACCTGTAGATCTAGGCGTACAGTGGAAGAAGGAAATATTTGTTTAATTTCCTTTCTTGATTCAGTTCCAATACGCTTAATGTTTTGTCCACCCTTACCAACAATAAAACCCTTCTGTCCATCTCTCTCTACGTTGATAAATGCTCGTATCCAAACCTCTTGAGTATTTTCGTTGTATTCTAAATCTGATACTTCTACAAAGATTACATGTGGTAACTCGTCAGATAGATTTGAAATTGTTTTTTCTCTTATTATCTCGCTGATTCTAAATTCTAAATCTTGATCTGTATATTGGTTTTCATCATAAAGTAGCTCTCCCTCTTTTGCTTTAGAAAAAAGAGAGATTAAAACCTCATCAATACCATCATCGTCTAGTGCAGAAGCAACAAAAAATGGAACATTAGGGAGATTCTCTTTCAAGAAGAAAGATGCATCCTCGATATTTTTATCTGTTAAAATATCCTTTTTATTTATAACTGCAACTGTATCGACATGAGATCTTTTTATCATTGATGCAATAGTTTCTTCTTCTTCCTTAGGTAGTCTTTTTCCATCAAGAACATACAAAATTAAATCACTGTCTTTTAAGGAAGAAATGGTAATTTCTTGCATTCTTTTATTAATCGTTCTATCTGACAGGTGGTATCCAGGAGTATCTGTAAAAACTAACTGTCCTCTTTGGTCTGTATATATTCCTCTAATTTTATTTCTTGTTGTTTGAGGAGTGGGACTAGTAATTGATACCTTCATTTCACATATTGTATTAACTAATGTTGATTTGCCACTTGATGGGCGACCTATTACAGATACTGTTGCACTTTTCATATTCTTATTATTAAAGATAGAGAAGAAAAGTTCCACACCATTTCACAAATATCTCTTTTTCAGTTATATTCTAACTATGGACGAAGAAAAGAAAACAGCAGTGCCAGATATGGCTCTTTCTGAAAAATTATTAAAAACAAGATCTATAATGATTAGCGGTGAAATTAACAAAGATAGTGCAGATTCTTTTGCTCAGAGAATTTTGGTTCTTGATGCAGAAAATACAGATCCTATCACAGTATATATTAATTCTCCTGGTGGAGACGTTAATTCAGGCTTTGCTATTTACGATATGATAAAATTTGTAGCATCTCCTGTAACTGTTGTTGGAATGGGACTCGTTGCATCTGCAGCAGCTTTAATTTACCTTGCTGTGCCTGTGGAAAGAAGAGTTTCTCTTCCTAATTCTACATATTTAATTCATCAACCACTTTCTCAGCTTCAAGGAACAGCAATTGATGTAGATATCTATGCACAGAAAATTGAAGTATTAAGAAAGAAGCTTGATAAAATAATAGCTGATGCTACTGAAAATAGCGTTGAAAAGGTTTCGCTTGATACAGAGCGTGACCACTGGCTAAGCGCTGAAGAAGCTAAAAACTACGGAATAGTAGGAAGAATTGTAACAAATAAAGAGGAGCTTTAATCCTTTTATTTCTTTAATGCCCATTAGTTTTCTTTCTAGTGGGTTTTTTTATAAAGTTTTTATATGGTATAATTTTGAAAAAAGGAGAAATAAATATGAGAAAGAATATTCTAGTTGCATTATTACTATTAATGGCACTTGTCATCACACTCACTTCTTGTGAAGCTGAAACAAATGCTCTTCTATCAAGCTCTACTCCTCGACCGATGAGTGAAGATGACGAACGAGCATTAGATCCATTCTTGGCTGATTTATATGCAGAATTAGAAGCTATCTTCGAGGGATCATCGACACCTACACTGTTTCAAAGGGATCTATCAACACTTTTAGGTGAAGTATCAAAGGATATTTCTTATATAGATGTAACTCACAAAAAGGGCGAAGGGACTCTTTCTTTTACATTTTCTTCAGAAGAAGGAAAAGACTCTCTATTGCTTACTTTTACTAATTACGAAGTAAGTGAATCTGATTTAAGAAAGTATTATTTAACTGGAACAATTGATTGTTTCTTTTCTGAGAATGACGGCTCTTTAGTTCCTGATTCTTCGTCTCTTACTATAAAATATACAATAGGCGAAGAAGTGCATACTGATACTCTAAATAAGGCATCGGGCGATAGTACTCCAGCCTCGATCGATGGTAACAGTTATGACCTAATGAGTTTTTTTGAGGATATTATTGGAGGAGAAGCATCTGTTAAAGATATATATGACGAAGCAGTTCTTGCTTTAATGAGCGATAAAGGACTTACCCTTGATACTACTTATGGAGATGTCTTTGTTAAAGGTGATATCTATTTGAATGATGAAGGTGATATGTATATCATCTACCTAAACCCAATAAGATTGCTCTTAGAAAAACCAATAGTAATTAATGATAAAGAATACAATGGAAAAGTAGAGTTAAAAGTTGAAATAATTTATGATGGAAAAAACTCAACTATTTTGGATTGTTCTGTAGCTTTTAATCTTGCGGCAAAAACTGGCGACGTAACAAATAAGTATGGTGGCTTAGTTGAGTTTTACTTAAATACAAGACCAACTGCTGGGATTCCATCTGGAGCATCAATTCCATTGAGAATTGATATTAAGTCATTCTATATTAACGATAAAGCAATACGCACTGATGATGTATATGAATATGTAAAATTAAAGCTAGCAACAAAATAGTTCTAAGTGTCTATTCGTTATGAGTCTGTTTCTAATTGAGACAGACTTTTTTATTGTGATGACAATTATTGCGATTTTTTCGTTTATATAGTGAATGAACAAAAGTGATAACAAAAAGAAAATAGTATTGTTTTATTCTATTGCAATAAAGAACGCTTTCTCCGTTGTTTCGCTTTTGTTTGTATCCTTAGTTAAGACTGTTTCTCTCTCAATATTCCCTATTGTTATACTTCTAATTTATCCCTCTTGCACTCCAGAAGTCGAAGAAAGAAACAGTCTTACTATTATTAGCTGGAATGCATATTGCTTTTTTGATGGAAGTACCAGTGGAAATGAATATGATGGTTTTCTCTTTAAAGATGGGTATACGAAAGAAAGGTATAAAGAAAGAGTAGAGAAAACAGCAAGGATGATGGCGCTTAATTTCAGTAATGCAGATATCATTATTCTTGAAGAAATAGAGAGTGAAGCTGTTTTAATAGATCTTCTTAATGCGGGGCTAAAGGGAAGAGGGTATTTGTATTATGGCTTAAGTAAGAGAAGGGATGGAGAGCTATCCTGTGCTTTTATTTCTAAGTTAAAACCTTCTTCATTCTCTTTTTATGGGACGCAATCTTCGCGTCTTATAACTGAAATTAAATTTGAAAAAAACGGTGAAAGCTTTACACTTTTATCTCTTCATTTAAGAAGTCAATTAAGTATTAATAATGACAACGAAAGGCGCGAGGAATTTGAGTTAATAAAAATGATTTCTCAGAAAAGTAGTGAAGAGAACTTTATTTGTATAGGTGATTTCAACGTTGATGTAAGAAAAAATGAAATGATTGGGGATGAGAGACGAGGAAATAATTTCATTATACCCCTTACTGGCGATGGTTCTCTTTCTTATGGTGGAAGACTATATTGTCCAGTTTTGGATTATGAGAAGCCTGTAGACGATGGAACATATTACTATGAGGGAGAATGGGAAATGTTAGATTATTGCCTTCTAAATAGTAATCTTTTTGATTCTAATGGCTGGGAATATGATAAGGCTTCTGTAATTGCTCCTTCTGAATGTAAGGATTATGCATCAATACCTATAAAATATGATGTCTCTACTTCCTCTGGCTTCTCTGACCATTTTGCTTTTAGTTTGACTCTTAAATATAATTAGAGTATGAAAGAAAATCTAAGAGAAATATTAATGGGCGGACAGACCTTTTCTTGGCGAGAAGAGAGTGGCGTTTTTTCTGCTGCACTAAACGGTAAAGTATATAGGATAAAAACTATAGAGGACTGTTATTATGATCCTTTTTTAAGAACTTATTTTGATTTGGATTATGATTATGATAAAGCTTATTGTGAAATAAAGAATAAGGATGAAGTGTTAAATAGAGCAGTTGAAAAGGTTGGAAGGCTGCGTATTTTAAAACAAGATGAGTGGACTTCTGCAATTTCATTTATTCTTTCTCAAAATAATAATATTAAACGTATTACATCTCTCTATAATAAGTTGTCAGCTAAGTATGGAAAGGAAGTGGAAGAAGGATATTATTTGTTTCCCACTCCACTAGATTTAGATGGAGTAAAAGAAGAAGATTTGAGGAATCTTGGTCTTGGTTTTCGTGCTCCTTATGTTATTGATGCAATAGAGAAAAAAGATATTTTTGAAGAAGTAAAGGAAATGGACTTTTCTTCCGCAATGATTAATCTACAAAAGATAAAGGGCATAGGTGTAAAGGTTGCTTCATGTATTCTTATTTTTGGTTATGGGAGAAAAGAGGGCTTTCCTATCGATACATGGATGAGACAGTGCCTAGAAAAGTATTATCCAGGCATTAATCCAGACCTTTACTTCTCTCCCTATCAGGCGCTATCTCAACAATATTTGTTCTCTTATATGAGAAGTGGTGAATAAGTGCTTATTTCGTTTAACAAAAAGAAATAAGCACTTAGTTAGTGACACTAATTATTTTTTCTTGATGCTTTAATAACTGTTGCTGTGTTTCCTTCGTCCATATTATAGACAACAATTAGAGAGCCATCATCTGAAATCTTTATTGTATTATCTATGTTGTCCTCGTTGAGGGCGATATAGTTTCCTTTTTGTAAAACTAGTCCGCCACAGTCTTCGTCTCTTGCCACATAGAGTGTATACAGTCTGTTATTTTTGCCATCAATCATATAGCCGTATTCTAAATCCTTCGTCATTTTTATATCTCTTATTTTTGAGTCTTCCTCTAGAGCTTCTTTTTTATATAGGCTATATCCATGGGCATTTTCATATGTTTCCTTATAATAGTAGATTCCTTCTGTTGAAAATACGAAATTATAAACACCATCGTTAGATAAGAAGCCACAGCTACGAGCATCTAGATATTCTGGCTTAAACTTTCCTTCATCGTAATATTTAATGAGCTCATCAAAGTCTGACCAAATATAGTCCTCACCATATCCTGTATAGCCATATTGACTAAGGCGAGAATGTATAGTTTTTGCGCGTTGTCCTGAAATAATAATAAAGGTTCCGCACGCTCCAGCAGATTCGACAGCCTTAAAGCCTGTATAGCCATAATCGAATTCTGGTTCTCTAACAGGGCAAAGCTCTCTCTGTACTATTTTTCCTTTTTGTGGCTTTGGGTTCAAAAAAATGTATCCTAGTCTTGTTTTGTCTGTACTTTCCATAAGTGCCATGAAGCATCTATCACCTTCTGCGACATCAACAAAACGACAGACTCGATTAATACCACCATTTTTATCAAAAGAATCTTCCTTGTCGTTATAGCTAATTTGGTTTTTTGAGATAATGAAATTGATTATTTCGCAACTAGATGTTTTATTACAGAAAAACAATACAGAGTAGTATCCATCATCTTTGCTTCCATTTGTTATCCATGTTTGAACCTCTCCATTTATCTGAAGTTCTTCATAGCTATATGTTGCGAGTATTTGGTAGTTGCTTTTTGATACATTTACTAGTTGGACTTTTTTGTATTGATTGCTAACAATAAGGAGTCTGTTATCTGGGAGAAAGCCAAGCCTCGCTTTTTTGCCAATATATAGTTCAGAGCTACTTTTCATCGTTATTTTTTGGTATAAATCACCTTCGTCGGCAGAAGAGGCTGCTTGGAATACAAAGGAGGTTGATCCCTTTGATCCTTTTTCAATTGTCATTGTTGATACATCCAAGCGGTGTAGGCCGACATCGACACCATCTTCAATTGTTAAGCTACTTCCCCGACCAATTTCTTTGCCATCTAAGTACCATACTGTGTTTAGATCATTTAATGTTAGTTTTGAATTAGTAGGGAGCTTGATATTTACTGAGAATTGTTTATTAGCTTCCATTAGAGATTCAACGCCATTGATCATAACCTCAACAGGCGTAGCTGTGTTATTTGAAATCGTTATTTCTGATGATGGTAGTTCTTCCGGCGAAGAAAACTTTACATGGCCCTCTGTTGTTGTATCTGAGGTTATTCTTATGCTTTCATACGCTCCTGCTATTTTTTTATCATCTTTATCTCTTAGTTCTATTTGTAAATCATAAGAGCCGGATGGGAGATTTTCATATATTATGGTGCTTTCCCCGTTTCTTGGTGTAGAAGGAGAAAGAGTTATTTCCTTTCCGTTCTGTGATTTAAACATAGTATGTACGTAATAAACGTTTCTAAATACATCTTCGTCCCACTTCAATGAAAGAGATAGATTTCCTTTCCCTATTAGTTCATCTAGAGATATAGCTATAGTGTTTTTACCTGATATTAGTGATATTTCACCTTCTCCATATGCCAAATCCTTTCTTTCGCTATTAAAACCAAATACTTTTATTTTCCATTTTCCTACATTGAGACCATCTAAGTTTAAATATGAATAATAGGTATAGTGTGGATTACTTTCTTTTCCGTCTGGTCCAACGGTTATAATTCTATATCCATATATTTCCATGCTTTCTTCTTCTGGCTTTACTGTTCTATTACGCTTGTTTAATTCTATTCTAAGTGTCGCGGTCTCTGTTTCAGCTTGGCAACTTAGAAAAGAAAAAAGCATTAGTATAGATAGAAAAGCTACTAAAACATTTTTCATTTCGATTCCTCCATTTTTCTTTATTTTTTAAACGGAAAAAGAAATGAAATTGTCAAATCATTTAGCTATTCATTTTTTCTTTTGTTCTTTATATTTATCTATGAGGTTTTTATGAAAAAGAAGGATCCATTACTTTGGCTAATAATGATAGTTGTTGGCATTTTTACATATTTTGCTGCTTTTAAAGGGCTTGTTTATATTTTCTTAATACCTATCATTCTTGTTCTATTGGTGCTATGGATTATAGCAACTGTTTTAGTTACAAAAAAAATGATTGCAAAGAATAGAGGTAATGATGATTTTTTCTTTTCTTCTGCATCTATGATTAGTGATACAGAAACAGAGCTTATTAATGGCGCTCTTGCTGTTACAAAGGATGAAATTGTTTTTTATAAGAGAAAAGGATACCTTGGCGGAGTTGTTATTCTTTGGTCGTGTTTTGTAAGTCAAATAAACTCATATTCCTTTGGTAAAGTTGATGATAAACATAATGGCATTACAATAAATTTAAATAATAGTAGTGAACCAAAGCGATTTGCTTCACTTTCTATAGGAAAAAAAGAAGAAGGGTTTAGAAAGACAATAGGATGGGAATAATTTAAGTTAAACTTTGCTTATCTGTCTTCTTTCTGCCCTTTTTAATGCTTGAAAAAGATTAAGAATAGAGTCATGAAAAAAATCATGACTCTTTTTTTGTTTCTTTTTGTCCTTTTTTCTTTAAGTGCTGAATTTTATGTAGGCTTAGATACTAGGAGTGTAGATTCTTTTTTTAGAGAAAGTGCAAGAATTGATATAGAAACAGGTTTTGAGACAAAAAATGCTAATATAATATTCCCAATTAGGTATGGAAAAAGCTTTAACTATAATTTGTCATTTTTTGAAACAGGAGTATTAGTTAGCATTTACCCAATAGATGAAATGGGTTTTTTTGCAGAGGCATCTCTTTTTAAGGTTGGCTTTATGTGGGGATTATATGCGCCAAACGAAGGATATTATCTTTCTTCTGAAGCGTCCTTGGGATGGGATTTTAGATTCAATTCTTTTTATATAAAGCCTCGATACACTATTCGTTCTTCTCTATCTGCCGAAGACAGTAAAACAGAGCGTTTAAAAGAAATAGTTCAGTTTGGTGAGAGAAGACTATCTTTGACAATTGGATTTATTTTGGGAGGAAAAAATGATTAAACCCTTTTTTAATAAACTGATTTCCCTTTTTTTAATCCTTTCGACTCTTCTGTGTTCTTGTTCTCCTTCTTTATCTGGAAGTGGAAGTGTAAGAAATGATCAACTGATGACAGAAAGTGAGAGAATGATCAATGAGCACTATGAGGATGTGCGAAGTATTTTGATCGAGGAAGGTGAGTACAGTGAAGACGAGTTGCTTAGCTATGGTAAATTAGATGGAGAGACAGTAACAAGAAATCTTGCATCCTCTCCTTCGGGACTCTCTTATATGAACTTTTTGTATCAAACAGAAAAAGCAGAGAAGATAGATGAAATACTTTTGGCTGCTCGTCCTCTCCTGGACGAAGAAAATTATAAGTATGTAGAGGAAAAGGCACTAGAAATAGAAGAAAGGACACTGCGTTACGCTGAGAGTAATTCCCGTTCTCTTAATCCTAAACAGAAAGAAGAGTTTTATAATGATTTAAGGTCGTTTGCTGTTAAGTCTGTTGTTCTTTTCACTGCTGCAGTTGTTTATGCAATAATTCCAAAAACAATGTTTTGGGGAAAGGTTTCTGCTGCAACAGCAATTTCTGTAGCCGCTGGTATTGTTGCTTCAACCTTGGTTACAATCATTGAGTGGGCAGATAAAGATACAAATCTTAATACAAATGAAGATACTACAGCCTTTGAGTCTTGGCTGGATAATGTAACAAAAGAGCCGGTTGCTGCTTGGGCTTTGGCTAATGGTGTTATAACTACTCAGGAGGCTATTGGTACATCTCCAGTTGTAGCTGCATTAATTCTTGTTGTATTTGCTATCTATAACATCACTGATGGAACAAAAAAGCTACTTAAAGAATACAACTGGAAATTATGATTGCTTTCTTTCATCTTTTGCTTTCTTATCGTTATAATAATTGAGGAGGCAACAGAAGTATGATTGATTTTAAAGATGGTCTAAGAGATAGATTTATTCGATATACAACCTTTGACACCATGTCTGATGCAAATAATTGTGGAATTAAAAGGCCGACAACAGATGGACAGGAAGTATTATTACTTGAGTTAAAAAAAGAATTAGAGGAGCTAGGATTAGAAACATATTATGGAGATGAAAAGGTTTTGATGGCTACTCTAAAGGGGAATAGTTCTGATCAAACTATTGGTTTTATGGCTCATGTTGATACTGCAGATGATTGTGCTGGTAATGGTGTAAAGGCAAAGGTTTGGGAAGACTATGATGGGAATGATATCCACCTTAATAACAACGTTATTCTAAGTGTAAAAGAGAATCCTGATTTACTTTTATATAAGGGTGAGGATGTTATTACTAGCGATGGTACAACTCTACTTGGTTCTGATGATAAAGCTGGCGTTGCTATTATTATGGAGCTTGTTAAGTACTTAGTTGAGAATCCTAGTATCAAGAGACCTAATATTGAGGTTTATTTTACACCAGACGAAGAGACTGGATCTGGAATGGATATGTTTCCTTATGACAGAATAAAGAGTAATTGTTGCTATACAGTTGATGGTGGCCCCGAGGGAGAATTAGAGACAGAGTGCTTTAATGCTGCAACTGTAGACATTACTATTCATGGAACATCTATTCACTTAGGGGATGCTAGAGGCAAACTAGTTAACGCTGTTACTGTTGGTGCTTCAATTATTAATGCGCTTCCTTCTTCCGAAAGCCCAGAGGCAACAGATAATAGATTTGGATATTATTGTCCTTTGGTTTTCAATGGAGGTGCGCTAGAAGCGAAAATTCAGGTGTTTATCAGAGATTTTGATAGAGAAAGCTTTGAAAGAAGAATTAAATGTACAGAAATAATTGCAAGGTCTATTGCGGAAATAAATAAAGCAGAAGTAGATATTGTAAGTAAGGTTTCTTACAGAAATATGGCAGAAGCAAACAAAAAGAATAAAGGAGCAATAGAAGCTGTCTATAAGAGTGCAGAAAAGCTTAATCTGCCTCTTTCAGAAGCAATAATTAGAGGCGGAACTGATGGTGCAAGACTAGCAGAAAGTGGTATATCTTGTCCTAATCTGTATACAGGTGGTCATAACCTTCATTCAGTTAAAGAATGGGTTGCTCTTCCTGCTATGAATCATAGTGTCAACCTATGTTTAAAGATTGCAGAGTATTGGAGTGAAAAATAGTCTAAAATGAGACGTGTTGCTTTATTTCTTTTTGTTTTTCTTTTAATTATGCCACTTTTTAGTATAACTTTGTCTTTTGATAATACTATTCCTGACACGGAAAAAATATTGTTGACGGAATATGTTGAGAGTGCTGTGGCAGATAGAAAGGATATAGAAATAAAGCTTTCGTCTTATTCTTTTGTCGATGATATTGTTTCACTGTGTGTTGAATATAGTGGAAAGAAGGAGAGTATTACCTGTCCTCGACCTCTTTTAGAAAATGAAATAGAAGCTTTATTTTTTTATGAAAAGGAGCTGTATCAAGAAGGTGAGATATTAGACTATTATTATAATTCGACTTTTTCATCTATTTCTCTAGAAAATAGAAAGAAAGGTTCTGTTTATTCACTTTACAACGGAGAAGGAGAAAAAGAAGCCTTATTAATTAGTGCTGCTAACTATGATGGTGGAATCTTTTTTAAGCCTCTTTTTCTCTCTTCCCCAAAACCAGGGATGAAACTAGAGAGAGATAATGATTATTTTTTCTCTCTTCATTTGTTTTCTTCTCTCAATAGAGATGTTCTTGGCTCTTCTTTCTCTATATACAATACTTCTTTAATCTATCCTCTTTATCCTGTATTAGGGTTTTCAATTACAAATAGCTATGGAAAAACTGGATATTATGGCTTTTTGGGGTTGAAAAGTGAATTTAATTTTGCTCAAATTTGGCCAAGTGTTAAAGTCGTAAGAAATATGAGCTTAAGTGCTGAGTGTGATATTAATATTGGCAGTAACGGAAGCTTTAATTACTATGCGTCTTATTTTGTTAGTCTTAATATTTATCTTTCTTCTCATTTTTCTATTGGTATTGGCTACAACTACCAAGAAGGAAAAGGTTGTGGGAGTATTAGTTTAGGAGGACATATATGAAGAAAATATTGCTTTGTCTAATAGTTTCTCTACTTTTGTTTTCCTGTTCTACTACACGTGATGTGATCAATTTACCTTCTTGGATTGAAAACCCTCCAACGATTCCTCTTTCTACCGTTTATGTAGGTGAAGGAGAAGGAGAAAGTGAAGAGGATGCAAGAAAAAATGCCCTACTAAATGTATTGGAAAGATTGGGCGAAGAGACAGATTTTGATTACGTAACTAAGTATTATAGAGAGTTCTTTTCTACTTCCAAAATTGTTGATTTTGGAACAGAAATTAGTAGTGAGTTTTCTTATGAAAGGGATGGTACTTGGTATTATTATATCTTCTCTGTCTCAAATACTTCCCTCCTAACTGCAGTTAGAAGCGAAGATTATTTGAAAAGAGCAGAGATTAAAGCAGAAATAGCCTATTTATTAGATGAAGCATTAGAGTTATATAAGAATAACAAAGATGTTAGTGCGATAAATAAGATGCTAGAGGCTTTGGATTATGCTCTAGACTCCTCTTTGGACCTAGATGATTACTCGCCACATTCTATTTTAGATACAATAACAACCTATCTTTCACGTTTATCAATTAGATATATTCCTAAAAGTAAGAAGTATTCTTCATTTATGACTTTTGAAATCGTAAGAAAGAGAGGTATTTTTTATCCTGGAGTTGAAGAAGGAGATGTTGAAATTTTCTATTCTTCTCTTTCTCCCGATTGTGACATTCTTACACTCTCATACTTAGGAAGAACAGATGATAGGGGATATTTGGCGATCGAGATTACCAATCCTAATACTATAAAAAAGGGTGGGATTACTATTAGGATAAGATTGAATGAAAAGCTTCTTTCTTCTATTGAGAAAAAGGGTGGTGAGGAATTTATTCGTCCCATATATGATGCATTGGAAGAAACTAGCTTTACTAAAGATTACACAATTGAGCATAGCTTAAATATTGATGAGACACTTATTGCGTTAGTTCTATATGATACGGAGGGCGATAGATTAAATTCTTCTTTTGTTAAAGAAGAGATAGAAAGGGTTGGAAGCCTTCTTGTTACTGATGTTCCTCGTATTGTTGATGCAGACGGAGAAGACGAAGAGAGTGTCCTATCCTTTATTTCCTCGAACTATAGTGACTATAAATATATCTTTGTAATAAGAATTGGAATTGTGGATAGAATTCTTTCTTTAGATAAGTATTATTCTCGAGGAGAAGGACGAGTTATAAAGCTTGATAACACTAATAGTGAAGCAATAGAAGAAGATTCAATAGAATATGTTTCATCATCCTTCAGCGCTGAAGAGGCAGATAAAAGTGTTATTACATATCTAACAAGGATTATCTCTTCTTCATTGCTTTCAGAGTATTAACAATTGTCTCGCTATCATTGGTAATAATTATCGGTGGATTTAATAGTAGCATTTCATCTAGTACTTCTTTAGTGTCTACTGTCCAAGGACATACTGGATATTTTTCTTTTTTCCTTTTTTCCATTGTAGCTATATCCCACTTTGGCTTTAAGAAAGAGCAAGGAAATAGTACTCTTCCCTGTCCGTGCCTAAGTAAGTGGCCGAATGGTGCCATTTCTTTATCGTAGATAATACCCATAGGAAAAGCATTGTTGCTTTTTTTCGCAAATAAACGCATGCAAAATGGATTAAAGGAAGAAACTATTATTTTATTTTTTAAATTAGGTCTATTTTCTAATTCTTTTACTAAGAGAGTTATGATCTCTTTTCTAAAATCTAAGGGTTGAGTTGTCTTTATTTCTATATCATACCAAATAGGACCAAGAGAATCGAAAACCTCGCTTAATAGACAAATATCTGGAGCGCTTTCTTTTATTTGTGCGAGTGTTGATTCTTCAACCTTTAAATCTATCCCATATACTCTTTTTAGTGAGTTATCATGAGAGATTATAAGATGGTTATCTTTTGTAAGTCTAACATCTAATTCAACACCATCTGCGCCATCACTAATTGCTCTTTTGAAGCTTGAAATGGTATTTTCAATTTCTTTAAGAGGTGCACCTCTGTGGCCTAAAACGAGTATCTTATCTGTATTTAACATTTAATAATTCCTCTATCTCATTTCTCCAAAGGCTATCATCGGGTGTTTCGAGAATAAGTGGAATGCTATCTACTTCATCTCTTTTTACTATTTCAATAAACGCTTCTTTCCCTATTAAGCCTTTTCCAATATTATCGTGTCTATCTTTGTTAGATGCTAATGCAACCTTTGAATCGTTGAGATGCATACCATATAGCTTCTCTTTTCCAAATCGTGAAAAGAATGAATCTAATATACCATTGATATCTTCTTTTACATTGTAACCAGCACCAAATAGATGGGCAGTATCAAGAGTAAAGCCTGCTCTGTCTTTATTTTTAATTTGGCTTAGAATAGCATCAAGCTCTTCAAAGCTAGAACCAATTATTGTTCCTGCTCCTGCGGTATTTTCGATAGCAACTTTCATGTTTGGCCAATACTCTAAAACTGTGTCTATCATCTTTGCTGACCTAATAATACCATCCTTTCTTTCTCCTTCCTTATATGCTCCGGGATGTATGTTGATAACATTTAGGCCTAAGCTATTTAATCTTTCCATTTCAAAAAGAAAGAGAGAAAGTGATTTATCATGTAGCTCTTCATCTGGGGTTGCTGGGTTAATTAAATATCCTGCATGCGGAAGGATAGAACTAGCACTATAGTGATACTTATTTAAGTTGTTTTTGAACTCTTTAATCTCTTCATCTTTGAGCTTTGGACTTTTCCACATTCTTTGATTTTTGGAAAACATGGCAAAGCCAGTTGCTCCAAGCTCGTGTGCTCTTTCAACAGATAGAGCTATTGATTCTGATATAGAAACATGAGGACCTATGTAAAGCATAGTGCTATATTACAAGTATTAGTGTTCTTTTGAAAGCTCTATATAATTGATAAAAATCAAAAAAGCGCAGAGATTTATTTCTATAAGAGTAGCAATCTTGATATAATAAAATAATGAAATTGGAACTTGAGATTGGCAAAGAATATAATGGTTTTGTTTTAGAAAAAGTAACAGATTGTCCTGATTATAATGGATGTGGTTATTTTTTTAGACACATAAGAACGAATTTTGAAGTGTTCTATTTTTATTCCGATGATGAAGAATGCTTCTTTTCCTATAATGTCTATACTCCTCCTTTTGATAATACAGGCGTCTTTCATATAATTGAGCATACTGTATTAACAGGAAGTAAAAAGTATCCTGTACGAGATCCTTTTATGTCGCTAGAACGTAACAGCTGTAATACCTTTTTAAACGCCATGACAGGATTAGATAGGACCTATTATCCTGCTTCTAGTCCTGTAAAAAAGGACTTTGATAATATCTTTTCTGTATATACTGATGCTGTTTTTTGTCCTTTACTAAGGAGAGAATCCTTCATGCAGGAAGGGATTCGACTTAGTAAAGAAAACTCACTTCATTTTGAAGGTGTTGTTTTTTCAGAGATGACAGGGGATGTCTCTACGCATTCTTCTGTTGTAATGAGTACTTCTACTGGCTACCTTTTTGATGATGATTCTCCCTATAGATATGAGTCAGGCGGAGATCCTCCTTTTATAACTGATCTTACTTACGAGAAATTTGTTGCAACATATAAGGAATATTATGTTCCATCTAATATGACGCTTTTTCTCTATGGAAACTTAGATATTATTGAAAAGCTTAAGTTCCTTGATTCTGAATATCTATCAAAGAGAGATGGAGGAGTAAGAAAAGATAGAATCTTACTACCACAAGGCTGGAATGAAGCGCGAAGCGTCAAGAAGAAAAGTCTAGGAGAAGAGGGTGCAGAAGGTGCAACTGTTATGCTCTCTTGGGTTTTGGGAGATGTAAAGGATCCTTCTCTTACTTTGGAGGCTTCTCTTATTACAGATGTGCTTTTAGGAACGCCAGGTAGCCCATTATATAAAGCTATAATTGACTCAAAATTAGGAACAGATGTCTCTGATGAGGGTGGCTTAAATGATACAACCTCAGCGCTTACTTTTTCTGCCGGTTTTTATGGAACAAAAGAGAATAGAGCTAAAGAGTGTGAAAGCTTTCTGTTGTCTACTCTAGAAGAGATTGCTTCTCTCGGCTTGGATAAGAAAATGGTTGAAGCAAGCATTAGACGAATGGAATTTAAGCTTCAAGAGATTAAAGAGGGTATTCCTAATGGTTACAGAATCTTTTTTGATCGTATCGATAAGGTTTGGGCTTATGGCGGTGATCCTGTATCTATGCTTAGTAGCAAGAAAATTATTCGAGAGCTGAGATTAAATTTAGAAAAGGACGATCGATATCTAGAAAGGTGGATAGAGAAGAATTTAATAAACAATAGTCATAGATTGTTAACTATTGTAACAATAGATGACAGCATTGAGGATGAGATAAATAAGAAAATAGAAGAAAAGCTATTATTACATAAGAGCGAATATAGCGAAGAATATGATAGGGCATATCTCGAGTATCAGAATAGTGAAGACAAAATAGAAGATATTAAGAAGCTTCCTCGTCTGACACTATCTGATATTCCTTCTGTTATGAGAGTTATTGATAGAAGTATTGATAAATCTGTTCTTACCTCTTCAATAAAAACTAATGGTATTAGCTATGCAGATTTTGCCTTTGAAATATCAGATTTTTCTATCGAAGAGAAGGAATATGCCTTTATTGTATCAAAAGCGCTTACTCTTGTAGATGTCGGTACCACCTCCTTCTCTGATTACATTACTCAATTAAAGTTCTTAACTGGTTCTTTTTCTTCTTCAATGGAAGTTGGTACAACAGTAGAGGGAGAAGAGAGAGATTTTATTATTTTCCGCTTTAAAGCACTAAAGGAGCATTTTGCAGAAACACTTAATCTTTTACTTTCTCTCTTTAAAGAATCTAACTTTTTCCAAGAAGAAAGAATAAAGGATGTTTTAAAAGATATTCAAAGTGACTATGAGAACGGTGTAATTAGATATGGTCATAGCTTTGCTTTAGCTTCTGCTCTCTCATCACTTTCTTCTGCTCTTTATACAGAAGAGAGAATAAGAGGGTTGAGCTTTTGGTATAAAACAAATGAGTTGTTACAAAATGGCCTTAATTCAATAGGCCAAAAGCTTACTGATGTTGCTAAAAAGGCCTTTGTTTCATCTCGTCTTACATTTCATCTTACTTCAGATGAAGATAGTATTAGCAGCTTAAAGAAAGATATTTTCTCTTTTATTGATTGTCTTGATAAGGGAGAAAAATGTGGAAAAGCAAGTCCTACAAAGATAGATAAAAAGGAGAGAAATAGAGCATATCTATTCTCTTCTCCTCTCTCTTATACAGCTCTTGCGGCTCCTGCAGCTAATCCCGAGAGTAAGGATGCTGCAGCAGAAAGAATGTTCCTTTCTTTAGTTTCTACATCTTCGCTTTGGTCTTTAATTAGGGAGAAGGGGGGAGCGTATGGTGCTGGATGTGGCTTAGATATTAACGAAAATGTTATTTATTTCTACACATATAGAGACCCTCGTCTCGATGATTCAATTAAGGATTTTGTGGTTGCACTTAAGACAGAAGAATTAGACGAAGAAAAACTCGAAAACCTCAAGAATAAGGTACTATCACGAGATATTAGGCCAATGGGACCGCAGAGTAAGGGGATATTAGATTTAAGAAGATACCTATACAGGATAACAGATGAAGAGAGACAAAGAATAAAGGAAAATCTCTTAAGTGTTGAAAACAGTGATATGGAAAGAGTAAGGGAGAGGCTAATAAAGAGAATTGAAAATGAGGGATATGTAGCAACAATTTGTGGAAGAAAGCTTGCTTCTGCTTCTTCTTTTAATTTTGTTCTTAACGAACTTCCTTTTGTTTCCCATTCTTCTTAAAGAGCTATACAATATGAGAATGAGATATATAGGTGCACTAGACCAAGGTACTACAAGTACTAGATTTATAATATTTGATGAAAAGAATAATATTGTTTCCTCTTCTCAGATGGAACACAGGCAAATTTTTCCTCGTCCGGGCTGGGTTGAGCATAATCCAGAAGAGATATGGAATAATACATGCCTTGTGATTGAGAAGGCTCTTGAAAAAGCAGGCTTGAGTGGAGAGGATATCTCTGCTATCGGTATTACCAATCAAAGAGAAACCATTATTGCCTTTGATCCAATTACTGGACGCCCTTACTACAATGCAATTGTTTGGCAAGATTTGAGAGGATCTGATTATATTGATAAAGTTCTTT
Organism: uncultured Spirochaetaceae bacterium; assembly: GCA_964563815.1. Classification (GTDB taxonomy): domain Bacteria; phylum Spirochaetota; class Spirochaetia; order Sphaerochaetales; family Sphaerochaetaceae; genus Ornithospirochaeta. The sequence goes on along the minus strand of CAZLYD010000001.1, from coordinate 101,176 downwards.
CAAAAGAGATTAGCCAAGACAAAATTAGAGAAAAAACAGGATTGTTATATTCTCCTTATTTTTCTGCATCAAAAATCAGATGGTTACTCGACAACGTTAGTGCAGTTAAGAAAGCTGAAGAAAAGAATAGGCTTGTTTTTGGTACGATTGACACATATATGACCTATTTCCTCACTGGAAAAAAAGCAATAGTAACAGATGTAACAAATGCTTCTAGATACATGCTGATGAATATAAAAAACCAAGAATGGGATGAGGAGCTTCTCTCTATTGTTGGTATTAAAAAAGAAACACTTCCTCAAATTGTATCCTCCTCTGGTCTTATTTATGGATATACAGATCCAAATGGACCTTTTAAGGCTTCCATTCCTGTTTGTGGTATTTTGGGGGATCAGCAGGCAGCGCTTTTTGGACAGGCTTGCTTTGATAAAGGTAATAGCAAGTGTACCTATGGAACAGGGTGCTTTATGTTGGCAAATATTGGAGAAGAGATTTGTTATTCGGACCATGGTCTTATTACTACAGTAGGCTACAGAATTGAAGGAGAGAAAACAGTATTCGCCCTTGAGGGTTCTGTTGCGGTTGCGGGTTCTCTTGTTCAATGGGTTCGTGATAATTTGAAAATGGTTTCAAATGCGAAAGAACTTGATGAATTAGCTTTGAGTGTCCAAGATTGTGGCGGTGTATACATTGTACCTGCTTTTGCTGGTCTTTTTGCTCCTTATTGGCGTAGTGATGCTCGTGGTGTTATTGCAGGATTAACAGGGTACGCATCCAGAGAACATATTTGCAGAGCTGTTTTGGAAGCAACTGCTTTTCAAGTCTATGATATTTTTTGTGCTATGGAAAAGGATAGCAAAGTAACCATTAATTCTCTTAAAGTAGATGGTGGTATGACAAATTCTTGGCCACTAATGGCATTCCAGTCCGATATTCTTTCTAAGCCTGTTATTAGACCAGTAATTGCAGAAACAACAGCTCTTGGAGCTTCATATGCTGCGGGGCTTACAGTTGGGATTTGGAAAGGTGTTGATTCACTTCGTTCTTATTGGAAGGAACAGACAAGGTGGACGCCTACAATGGATGACAAAGAAAGGGAAAAAAAGGTAGGATTTTGGAAGAAAGCAGTTAGTCGCACTCTCGATTGGGTTGCGTCTGAAGAGGAATAAGGAATGATTAAACTATTTGGTAGTCTTTCACCTTCTGATTATGGAAGATTGGTTATTGAGACGATAATCTTAACATATTTCATATATAAGCTATATATGGCTGTTGCTGAAACTAGAGCTAGAGAGTTAGCTTCTATTTTAGTAACGTTGGCTATGCTTTATGGTTTTTCATATCTTTTGAAGCTAAAGGTTATCCTTACTCTAATGAAGCTACTTATTGTTCCATTCTTTATGGTTCTTGCTGTTTTCTATACACCAGAATTAAGAAGAGCCTTTACAGGTGTACAGCGAAGAGGCTTTTTCCGTTCTTCTCAAACATCTTCTAGCCAAATAGATTCTATTTTAAGTGCATGTGAAACTCTTGTAGAAAAGAAAAGAGGAGCTTTAATAGTATTTCCAAGACAAACAGATATTAAATCTCACATTAATGTTGGAACAAAGCTCAATGCTGATCTTTCTTCTAGTCTCATTTTAACTATATTCGATCATGATACACCTCTTCATGATGGAGCTTGTATAATACAAGGTAGCAAGATAACGCTTGCAGGTTGTTTCTTGCCCGTCTCGCAACAGACTGCTATTGAAAATACCTTTGGTACAAGACATAGAGCAGCACTAGGATTAACAGAGGAGACAGATGCTGTTGTTCTTGTTGTCTCAGAAGAGACTGGCTCTATATCAATTTGTTATAATGCAAATATTTATTATAATCTCGATAGGGAAGTAATAAAGGAAATGTTAATTATGCTTCTTAGTGGTAAGGATGTCGTTCCACAGGATATAAAGATTGAAAGTAATAAGGAGGATGATGCAAATGCAGTCACAGAATAAAATATCATCAATCCTCTTCGGTAATTGGATAATTAAGATAGTTTCTTTTATTTGTGCCTTAACCATAGTTGTTAGTATTAGGTTTTTAAATGCAACAGATAGAGTGGTAACTATCCCTCTTACTGTTTATTTGAATTCAGAAAGTGAGTATACACCTCTATCTCTCGTTCCAACTAGTGTTGATGTTGTAATAACAGGTAATGATAGTGTTATATATCTAGTTGATCCTTCTCTTATTACAGCAAGTGTTGATTTTTCAGATGTTGCAGAAGCGGGAATAGCAAGGCGAGTTATTAATCTCAGCTATGATAGAGATATATTTACTAGTAGTGGTTTAAGTATATCTTCATCCCCAGAGACTGTGAGAATTCTTTTTGAGGAGAAGAGTTATTAATGATTAAGGGTATTGGTACAGATATTGTTCTCAATTCTCGTTTTTCAACACTTTCAGAGCATACAAAAGAGAGATTGTTTACAAAAAATGAACTAGAAGAGGGCAGAAAAAGAGTAGATAGTGCAGTCTTTTTCGCTTCTCGTTTTGCTGCAAAGGAAGCAATTAGTAAGGCTTTGGGAACTGGCTTTCGGGGTATTAGTGCCATAGATATAGAGATAAAAAGTAATGAAGAAGGAAAGCCTTATGCTCTCATAAGGGGAAAACTCGATAGCTCAATTCTTCTTTCAATATCTCACGAAAAAGAGTATTCAATTGCCTTTGCTCTTTGGAAAGATTAATTATGAGTAGAGCAGATTGGAAGAGACCGAAAGTAGTAATGCCGGAAGGGGTGCGTAGGATTAAAATAGTAGTCTCTTATGACGGCAGATTTTATCATGGATGGCAGAAGCAGGATGGAGCTGTTACAGTCCAAGAGGAGATAGAAAAGGTTATTTTATCTACTCTTGGAGAAAAGGTTTTTGTCCAAGGCTCTGGACGAACAGATGCTTCTGTTCATGCCTTAGGCCAGGTTGCTCATTTTGATACTAAATCAAATATTAAAGCAGAGACCTTTGCTATAATTCTAAATTCTAAGCTACCAAAAACGATTAGAGTTCTCTCTTCTTCTGAGCCCGAAGGAGTATTTCATGCACGCTTTACAGCAATGAGTAGAGAGTATTGGTACTTAATAAAGGAGTATAAGGATTATACCTCGTTCGATTGGGGGCGTGTTACGCCATATAGAAGAGTTCCAGATATTGCTCTTTTAAATGAATACGCTTCTCTATTGCAAGGAACTCATGATTACACAACCTTTTGTTCCTCTCGTGATATTTCATTGTCTAAGGTAAGAGATATTTATGTCTCCGAGTGGAGTAAGGAAAAGGATATATTTGGTTATGATATATATAAATATAGAGTAGTTGGAAATGCTTTTCTTTATCACCAGGTGAGAAGTATGGTTGGCTCAATGGTTGAGTCTGCACTAAAAGGTGAAACTAAAGAAGCATTCAAACTTCGTCTAGATAGTAAAAATAGAGAGAATGCCCTTAAAACTGCACAGCCAGAGGGATTATATTTAGCTAGAATCAGCTATGATGAGGAAGAATACAGATGGTTCGAGGAGCTATATAATGGAAAATAGAGAAACTAAGGAATATTTTCTCTCACTCTTAGATGATGTTGATGCTTTTTTGAAGGGTGATAGGGCGAGAGAGGATGATTATATTTATCAATATTCTTTAACTCAAAAAAATGATGGTAAAGAGGAGCCTGATTACTCTTCATGTCATATATGTCCTGCTTTTTCGTATCGTAATGTATATGCAGAACCTATCCATAATAAAAATACGAAGGTGTTATTTATACTTCCTTATCCTGATGGTGATATGATGCTTAATCCAAAATCTACTTTTTATATTAATAAGTGGGTTGAGGTTTTAGGACTAAAAAGAGATGAAGCATCTGTTGTTTCACTTATTAAATGTCCTGTTAATAGCTTTAATAGTAGCTTTGCTGATAGCTGTAAGCTCCATTTAAAAGAAGAAATGGCCTCATTAAAGCCTTCCTTTCTTTTTTTATTAGGCTTAGATACAGCTAGATATATGACACGAAGAAATCTAGATATGGATGGATTTAGAGAAAAGGGATTTCGTATTAATGGTATTCCTACTCTTGTTACATATACACCTAGAGAATTAGCACAAAACAATCAGTTACGTGTTGCTGTTTGGGATGATTTACAGAAGGCGAAGGAAATGTTGAAAAAATGAAGTATCTTACAGTTGTCATTTCTGGTCCCTTTAATACAGCCTTTACATATTCTGTAAAAGACGAAAATGCACAAGAATCATTTTTTGGAAAGAGAGTAATTGTTCCTTTTGGAAAGAGTGAAAAGACTGGCTTTGTAATAAAAGAAGAGATAAGCGAAGAGAAAAAAAATGAGAATTTCGAGATAAAGGATATAAAACGAGTAGTAGATAAAGAAGCTGTTTTTAATAAGGATTTGTTACAAATAGCAGAGTGGATGGAAAAAATGTATCTCTCACCAGTAGGAACGAACCTTTCTATTATGATTCCATCGGGTCGCAAAGAGAGTGAAACCTCTCCCTTTTCTTCGGTTTCTTCGTTTGCTCCAATTAAAGAACTAAGTAAAGAGCAAGAAAAAGCATTATCGACACTAAGAAGCAATGAAAAAAAGACTTTTTATCTAGTTGGTGTTACAGGTAGTGGTAAAAGTGAAGTTTACTTAAGACGAGCAGAGGATGTAATTAAAGAAGGTGGCCAAGTTTTATACATGGTTCCTGAAATAACGCTGACGCACCAATTAACAAATGATGTATACGCTCGTTTTTCAGAGCGAGTTGCAATTATTCATTCTCAGCTCTCTCCGTCTCAAAGATTAAAGATGTGGAACCAAATACAACGAGGTGATGTAGATATAGTAATAGGTGCTAGAAGTAGTGTATTTGCACCTTTTAAAAATCTTAAGCTAATCATTGTTGATGAAGAGCATGATTCTTCTTATAAATCTGGCTCAACACCTCGCTATCATGCAAGGCAAATAGCGCAGCTTAGAGCCCAGCTTTCCTCTTGTCAATTAATCATGGGTTCCGCAACTCCATCTCTTGAGGCATGGAGACTAATAAGAGAGCAAAGATTGTCGTCAATAACTATGAATAACAGAATAGGAGAAGGACGCTACCCCAAGATCTCCATTGTTAATATGGCTGGAGAGAAAAGAAATATTAGCCAAAGATTAGAAGATGAGATAAGAGAAGCCTTGAAAGAAAAGAGGGGAGTAATCCTTTTTTTAAACAGACGCGGCTTCTCCTATGGCTATGTGTGTTCTTCCTGTTCTCATATTATTGAGTGTCCTAATTGTTCAGTCTCATTAACATACCATAAGAAGGATAAAAGGCTTACTTGTCACACCTGTGGTTATTCAACTCCTCTTATAAAGAGTTGCCCAGTTTGTAAAAGTAGAGACCTTATTCCAAGTGGTTTTGGAACAGAGTTAGCTGAAGAAGAAGTTCGTTCTCTTTTTCCTCAAGCTAGAATAGAGCGTTTAGATACAGATAGAGTTTCGGGAGATAAAGAAAAGATTGGAGAAATTATTGACCATTTTCAAAATGGGAAAATAGATATTTTGCTTGGCACTCAAATGATTGCTAAGGGGCTTAATTTTCCACTTTTGAAGCTTGTTGGTGTATTAAATGCAGATAGTTCACTTTCTCTTCCAGATTTTAGAGCAGGTGAGCATACTTTTTCTCTTCTACACCAGGTTGCAGGAAGAGCGGGTAGATATAGTGATGATGGCAAGGTAATAATTCAAACAACCCAGCCCTTAGCACGTGCTATTACTGCGCTATCAATGAATAACGTTGAGTATTTTTATGATCAAGAGCTCTCTGAAAGACGAGAGATCATCTTTCCTCCATACTCTAGATTAGTGAATTTGACAATAAGGGGAAAGAATGAAGAAAGAGTAAAGGAAGCCTCCCTTCTACTAGAAAAAAAAGCTGATGAAATTAATGATAGCGAAGATGTTGAAGTCTTTGCCTCTTCTTCCTGCTTAATAGAAAAAATGGCAGGACAGTTTAGGCACCATGTGCTTTTACGTTCAACTCGAATTGGAGAGCTGTTAAATTTCACTTCAGCTCTTTTACAGTTGTATAAGCTACCATATGGTCTACATTTAGAAGTTGATGTTGATCCAATCGCTATTCTCTAATTATTTTCCTTTTGGATATTTCTTGTAGTAGCTATATACAAGGATAGCAAAGAAGGAAAGGAGAATAAAAATAAGAGAGAAGAAGAACGAAGAGGAGCACAGTATGAAAGGAAGAGAGAATAGAATTAGAAGAAGAAATAGTGTCTGATTAAAAAGTGTTATTCTAATGCCTTTTTCTTCTTTCCCAATCATAAATGGAAGTGCTATGGTGTTTAGTATCACCACTAGGTATGGTAAAAGAAGTAGAGTGAATTTTGCATAGTCGGCATAAGAATCATACTTTATTCTAGAGAAGGATGTATAATTACCAAGAGCAATAAAAAGAGATAATGCAATTGAAAAGGGAAGATAAAAGTAGGTATAAAGCGAATTAAAAAATGATGATTTTGTATCTTTATTTTTATTTGACATAACCACATTCTATTGGGTCTTTGCTATTTATGCTATATTAATTACTTGTTTTTGTTAGGAAGAGAACATGATTAAAAATAGAGAAGAAAGAGTTAATTACTTACTTAGTATAATTGAAAAAGAAAAGCCAAGAGTTATTGCAATAGATGGTAGATGCGCTAGTGGCAAAACAACATTAGCAGAAGACCTATCTAGAAGGATAGACTTAGTTAGAATAATGATGGATGATTTCTTTCTTCCTTTAGAGCTAAGGACAAAGGAAAGATTTAATGAAAGTGGTGGTAATATTCACTATGAAAGATTTATTGAAGAAGTAATTAATAATTTGGATAAGAACGAGCCATTTATTTATCGTAGATTTTCTTGTTCAACTATGAATTATTCTTCCTTTGTAAGAGTAGAACCAGCTTCCCTTATCTGCATAGAAGGCTCTTATTCTCTTCATCCAAGGTTTCCAAAATATTGGGATGTGGCTTTCTTTTTAACTGTTGATAAAGAGGAACAGGTAAGAAGATTAGAAAAAAGGTGCCCTGAAAAAATGGATGCTTTTAAAACTAAGTGGATACCATTAGAAGAGGAATACTTTAATAAATGTAAGACAATAGAAAGAGCCGATTACATTCTTTAGTACAATCGTAGTTTTATTAGAGCACCTTCTGTTATTTCAATAGCGTCTTCTACTTTTCTTTGAGCCTCTATTATTCTAGATTGGACAAATAAATCACTTATAGTACCATCAAAGAAGATATCTGCAATACATAAGAGATCGGAAATTTCAATGTCTAAGTCTGGTAGAGCTGAAAGCGATTGAGAAAAATAATAGAGATTCTTTTCTGCGTCTCTAATAGCTTTTTTAGCGCTATCTACTTTAGAATGCTTTATCACTGTTGATATCAAACCACCACCAAAGATGTCGATAAGCCCCCAAGTACGAGCAGATGAAAGGTATTTATATGCTTCTTTTAACGAAGCAAGGGCTAACTCTCCCTTATCAATTGTTCTATAATCAATCATAGTTTTATTGTAAAACAATTATGAGAAGGATAGAAAAAGTTTTTTCTTATTCTTCTCGTATCTATAGAAAAATAATATTATTAGTTTGAAGGAAATAAGAAATGGAAAGCATGTTTGATATAGTAAAAATCGGAGATGATGTATTAAGAAAAGAATGTTCTCCTGTAAAAAAAATAGACGATTCCCTACGTCTCCTTACATCTGCAATGCTGGATGCACTTTTAGAGGTCGATGGTGTTGGACTTGCTGCTCCACAAATTGGTGTTAGTGAAAAATTCTTTGTCATAGACATCAGAGATGGTAAAAAATATGTCTTTATTAATCCCGAAATAATAGAAACAAGTATTGAGGAAGGTCCATATGATGAGGGCTGTTTGTCACTACCGGGAGTATATCATGAAGTAATAAGACCTTTACGTGTCAAAATACAGGCTCAAGATGAGTATGGTAAGGTCTTTACTCTTGATGCAGATGGTCTTCTTGCAAGAGTTATTCAGCATGAAAATGACCATCTTTATGGCCATCTATTTATTGATCATCTTTCTGAAGATGAGAGAAATAAGGTTGTTAGGGCATATGAAAAAAAGAATGGAATAAAGAGGAAGAAAAAGTGAAGATTCTTTTTGCCTCTACTTCTGCTATAGCTATTCCTCTGTTGGAAGAATTAAACAAAAAGGGTTATATCTCTTGTGTTTTTACATCTCCAGATACTCCTGCTAAGAGAGGAAAGGCTCTTATTCCTACTCCTATTAAGACTAAGGCATTAGAGCTTGGTATCCCTTGTTATACTCCGGAGCATCTTAATAGAGAAGAAAGAGAGATAGTAAAGAAAGAGGGAGCAGATACTCTTCTCTCTTTCTCTTATGGAAAAATATTTGGTCCTAAGTTTCTTTCTCTTTTTGATTATACTTTTAACGTTCATCCTTCACTTCTTCCTAAATATAGAGGCTGCAGTCCTATATATAACACAATAAAGAATTTAGATAGGGAAGGTGGGATATCAATTCAAAAAATTGCTCTTGGTATTGATACAGGAGACATATATAAAGAGATTTCCTTTTCCCTTGATGGAACAGAAACTAATGAAGAGCTTGAAAAGAAAGTAAGCCTTATAGCTCCGTCTCTTGTTTCTTCTGTTCTCTCTTCTATTGATACTATAGAGCCATATAAACAAGAGGGAGAGCCATCTTATACAAACTTTATAAAAAAAGAGGATGGAAAAATTAATTGGAATGATAGTGCTAGAACTATACATGGCTTAATAAGAGCATCTAATCCTTGGCCTCGTGCTTATACATCCTTTGGTGCTATGCAGCTTTCCTTTACAGGTGTCTTTGATTCTGCTTTTTCTTCCTTTGAAGAGTGTAATGAGGCTCCTGGTACTGTTGTCTCTTTAGATAAGAAAAGGGGCTTAAAAATTGCAACAGGTAGCGGATATATATACATAACTAGAGTCTTACCTCAAGCAAAAAAAGAGATGGATGCTGTTTCCTTTGTTAATGGTAACAAATCTATTATTGGAGCTTTGTTACATTAATGTACGAGAGTTGGAATAACTACAAAGATTATTTAGAAAAAAAATATGGTGGTACACTTTATCGTGTTGGTGTTGATGGTGGCTTCAATTGTCCCAATAGGGATAAAAACCATTTTGGAGGGTGCTCTTTTTGTGATGGAACGGGTAGTGTTGCTGCCTATCAAAGAATAAGTGAAAGTGGCTTTACTCGTTTTTCTTCTTATGAAGAAAGAGTTGCATCATCAATTACTACTCGATATGCTTCCTTAGATAAGCAGATTACTAAGGGCTTAGAGTTTGTCAAAAGAAGATATAAGGCTAAAGAGTGTGCCTTATATTTTCAATCCTGGACTAATACATACGATAGCTTAGATAATCTAAAAAAAATATATGATAAAGGACTCTCTTACTATCCATTTAAAGAGCTAATTATTTCTACTCGTCCAGACTGTATGGAAGAAGATGTACTATCCTTATTAGAGTCCTATATTACAGACGAAAGAGAAGTTTGGGTTGAAGTTGGATTACAAAGTGCCAATAATGATACACTTGCTCGTATTAATAGAGGCCATGATAAAGAATGCTACTTCAATGCCGTAGAAAGAGCAAAAAAACATAGGCTAAAGGTTTCAACACATGTAATTATCGGGCTAGAAAAAGAGAATGAAGAAGATTATGAAAATACAATAAATGCTGTTAATACGAGTATGAGCGAAGCAATAAAGATTCATAATCTTCATATCAGTGGTGGAACAAGGCTTGCTGATGATTTTCTAGAAGGAGAGGTGGTTACTTCTTCTTCTATTAGACATATGGAAAATGTTGCCCATCTGTTAAGAAAGCTAAGAAAAGAGTGCATTGTGCAGCGTCTTCTTTGTGATACTCCAATGCATCGTCTGCTCTCTCCTCGTTTCTTTATGGATAAATCTCTCTTTTTAAAGAATTTGGACCTATATATGAAAGAAAGAGGATGGAAGCAGGGTGATTTATATTCTTCTAATTAATTCTTCTAGCTCCTTGTAGTTAGATACGCAGTAGGTTGCTTTAGCACTTTTTTTGCCACAGAGCGAGAAATAAATACTTTCCATATTTACACTTATAGCTCCTTCAATATCGCTTTTCTCACTGTCTCCAATCATAATACAGTCTTTGCTTTCCTTTTCGATTTTTTGAAGTATATACAAAAAGAGTTCCTTTTGTGGCTTATGGTATCCTATTTCGTCACTGATGAAGATATGATCAAAATATTTTTCGATTTTTGTATCCTTTAGTCTTCTTCTTTGTATTCTTGCTATTCCGTTTGTAACAAGAGCTTTAGGAAGATCTCTAATAGATGAGAGAAAATCCTCTGCGCCCTCTAAAAGAATGCCATTTTCTGCTATAGATTTACCAAAAAGCTCTGCGGCCTCTTTTGCGCTGTATGATAGACCTGTCTTTGAAAAAAAGAGTTCCCATCTCTTTGTTTCTAATTCCTTCAGGCTCAGCTTCCCCTCTTCATATTCTTTCCAGCATAGGCTGTTTCCGCTCATATATTTTTCTACCATCTCTTCATTATTTGGAATGTTGAAATAGTTAAATAAAATAGAAAGGGCAATTTCTTCTGTTTTTTTGAAATCCCAAAGTGTTTGGTCTGCATCAAATAGTAAGTATTTCATACCGTGATAATAACACAAAAAACAAAAGTTGTTGCTTTGCCTCTTTAGTTTTAAGAATTATATTAAGTGTGGAGATGAGATTATGAAAAGTATTTTTTTATTATTAGCTACAGGCCTACTAAGTGTTGTTTTTGGTTTTTTTGTGATTTTGAGACCAGCGACAGTAATTAATATTGCTTCTCTTGTTTTTTCTATCGTTCTTATCTTAAGTGGGGCAAAGACACTCTTTAGTGCAGTATCCTTACATAATAAGATAAAAAATCTAATTGGTTCTTCTATAACTGAAAAGATGGAAAAAAGCGCTCAATATACCTTTTTCTATGATGGTCTTGTTGTATTTTCTATAGGAGTAGCATGTTTTGTTATTGCACTTTATTCTTTAATTAACAACAGTACTAGTATTTTAAAGGCTATTGTATATATTGTTGCTGTTGCGCTTTTCTTGTCTTCTATTGTTTCCTTTGTTGAAGGAAAGAGGCTAAAAGCTTTTTTGCCTATATATGAAGTATCATTAACAAATTCTCTAGCTCAAGTAATTAGCTCTGTTCTTCTTTTTGCTTTTCCTTTCTTTGTTGGACATACTGTGATGTACATTTTTGGTATCATTACTATTGTTTTTGGTCTTGTTCTACTCATTTGGTCTATTAGACTATGGTACGTAGAAAGAAAAGTTAAAAAGGAAGAGATAGTAATAGAGGTATAAAAAGCGTTATCCTCTAAGTGTTGACAAGTGAAAGAAAAACTAAAGATACTGAAAGCACTTTATTATGAGGGTAGAGAGATGACAATTGATTTTTCAAAATATAAGGATGGGCTTGTTCCTGCTGTTGTCCAGGATGCAGTGACACGTTGTATATTGACAGTGGGCTTTATGAATGAAGAGGCTTACCACCTTACACAAGAAAGAGGGCTTGTAACATTCTTTTCTCGAAGTAAAGGCCGAATACGTGTTATGGGAGAGAATAGTGGTCATTACATCAAGGTAAGAGAGATGCTTGTAGACTGTGATGGTGACACTCTTCTTGTTAAAGCTATTCCATCCGGTAGCATTTGTCATACTGGCTCCTATACTTGCTTTGGCGAAGATGATGATCCAGATGATTTTTCGTCCTCAGAATTCCTTTTCTACCTTGAATCTGTTATTAAGGATCGAAGACTTAATCCTGTTGAAGGCAGTTATACTAATCATCTTTTTTCCCGAGGCTTAAATCGCATAGCACAAAAAGTAGGAGAAGAGGCTGTCGAGCTTGTTATTGCTTCAAAGGATGAAAACAAAGAGTTGTTTTTAGGTGAAGCTGCTGACTTAATGTATCATTTTTTAGTTCTTTTATCACAAAAGGACTGTTCTTTTAGTGAAGTTGTTGAAGTATTAAAAGATAGACACTCAAGATGATAGATTTTTCTTTAGAGGAAATAGTTGATATTAGCGAGGAGAAGGTTAATCTTTCTTCCTCTATTTTTTCTTTTAAAACTCTTTCCAACGTTACTTTTACAGATTGTGATCTATCTCTCTCTTCTTTCTATGATTCAATTCTAATTAATGTGACATTTACTTCCTGCAATCTAGATAGAGTATCCTTTGAAAAGGCATCACTAAAGGACGTTTTTTTCTCCTCTTGTAGTCTCTCAGGCTCCTCTTTTCTCTCGTCTCGTGTAAATAATCTTTCATTCGTGGATTCTCGAGGACCTTTTTCAACCTTCGACAAAATGAGTGGAAAGAGGCTTTCTTTTTACTCATCTGTCTTTACTGATTCTGGCTTTTCTTCTCTCTCCTTGAAAGAAGCTATAATTAATTCTTCCGATGTTTCATCCTCATCCTTTGTTGATACTCCGCTTTCATCTATTGATTTAAAGGACACAACACTCTCTTCGGTTTTTCTTAGTGAAAGCTTAAAAGAAGTAAGGGGAGCTAAGCTTGATATATCACAAGTAATGGATATAGCAAAGATAATGAATATTATAGTAACTGGGTAGGCTGTGATAACTGTAAAGAACTTTACAGTTTCGAACTATAAAAAACTGTGATAATATTATTTTTATATAACTTGTAAGGTTTGTGTAACCATTATAGTTTTAAATGTTTTATAAGATGGAAAGGGGTTTAACATGAAAAAAATAATTGTTTTACTTTTAGTTTTAGTATTAGCAGTCTCAACTTCATTTGCTGCTTTGATACAGATTGGTCCTACAGCAAGATTCTCTGGTGATATTACTAACCTTGAAGAATATAAAGATGTAACTAACTATGACTTTGGTGCTGATGCAAGAGTTAACCTTGGCCCATTAGGCGTTGCTGCAAACGTTCTTTTTGGAAAGGAAAATGATAACCAGTTAGTTTTTAATTCTATTATTACAGCTAACCTTCGTCTTGATCTTAGCATTGTCGATTTCTCTATTGGTGCTGGTTACTCTCTTCCAATCGTTTATGATAAAGAAACAGGTAACATCACAGTAGATGGTCAGCCAATAGATAAGGCATTAGATGTCTTTAAGGAATCTCAGCTATTAGCTCGTGCTAGTGTTGGTATTAATCTTGGTGGTCTTGGTGTTAGTGCCGATTATAAGATTCCATTTGATACTGTTGTTTCTTATGTTACTGGCGAAGAAAAGGACCTCAAGTCTTTCGAAAAGGGGAATGTAGCTATTTCCATGTTAATTAACTTATTCTAAGTTTTTGATCGGAAATGAGCCTCTCTTGTCTTATTGATAGGAGAGGTTTTTTTTATCCAAGCTCGTTGTGCTCTAAAAAGGAATAATAAGCACTATCTGAGAAGATGATATGGTCAATTACCTTTATTCCGAGAAGCTTTCCACAGCTAACTATTCTTTTTGTTACGCTTTTGTCTTCTTCGCTTGGAATAAGACGGCCCGATGGGTGGTTATGAGCAATAGCAATAGCAGCAGCACGCTCTCTAATTGGATATGTAAATACTTCTCTAGGGTGGACTACTGTTCTATCTAATAATCCAACCGTTGCAACTTTAATATCTATTATTTCATGAGCTCCTGTTAGACACAATACAATAAGCTGCTCCTGGTCTCGAGATGAAAAATGTCTTATTTCGCTAAATATATCCTTGGGTGATAAAATTGGTTTTGGTTTTCTTTTATTCTTTCTTCTCCCAATTTCTAGTGAAGCTACAACCATAGAGGCTTTTGCTTTACCAATTCCCGGAATTAGTCTTAGTCTATTTATGTCTATATCTTCATCCTTGTCTAATAGAACTAAAATGTTATCTGCTATTTCATCTATGCTGTGGCTATTCGTTCCTGTACTAATGATGAGTTTTATAAGGTCTTTATCAGACATTGCTTTAGCACCAACTCTCTCAAGCTTTTCTCGCTCTCTTTCGTTTTCTAATTCTTCAATCATAATGATGAAACATGAAATTTGCAAAATTTGTCATTTGTTCTAGAATAAAGCTATGAAGAGATATCGAATTGGTGAAATATCTAAACTGTCAGGGCTAACAAGCAGGACTATAAGATACTATATGGAACTCAAGTTACTTCCAGAAGAGAGAAGTAAGGGTGGACAAAGATATTTTACAGATATGGATCTTGTATATCTAAAAAGAATAATAGAGCTTAAAGCCTTGGGATTTTCTCTTGATGAAGTATCATCAATCATTCATCTCAAAAAAGAAGATGAGAGCGGAAATAAAAGAAGAGAAGAGCTACTTAAGTGCTATAGAAAAAAGATGGAGGAGGACCAAGAGAAGGTTAAAAATCTTATGCGTCATATAGATGAGCTGAATTGGCATATAAAACAGCTAGAGAGTGCAAAGGATTTATTCACATCTTGCCCTGGCCCTAGCTGTATATCTTGTTCTTTTCGTTCTCGCTGTACACTCTTTAATTCTGAGAATTGTAAGTAGAGAGTGCGTCTAAGATAGTCCTTTCCATTTCGTCTACTGCTTTATCTATATCTAAATTATTCTCTACAACGTCAGCGACATTCTTCTGAAATGAATAATAGATAGTATATGCAGATGGAAGCCAAACATTCACCATACGCTTATCGGAATTTTTAAGATAAGAGCTAGTTATTTCAAATTGTGGATTCTTTTCTAAAAAAGATATGTATGAAGGGAGGAGATAGGAATTTTTATTGAGTGCAACATATCCTGTTTCTTCACTCCATTTTGCCTGAACTTCTGCACTAATTAGATATTCCAGTACGGTCTTTACCTCTTCATTTTGGCTGAAAGCATATAGTGCTCCACCGGAAATAATTGCACTTTCATTAGCTTCTTCATTTACAAGGGGCACTCTGCTTACTCCAACTTCAAAGTCGCTGTTGTTAATGATTTTTGTCATGTTAGAGGCGGAAGCAAGAATGGAAGCAGTTCTAGAAGCAATAAAATCATCAACAACACCACTGGTAGAAGAAGAACAGAATCCAGTATTAAAGAGTTCTTTCCACTTCTCTAAGAATGCTTTATAGGTGCCTTCTTTTTTAAATAGTACTTCTGTTGCACTTCCTTTGTGTCCATTTTCGTTATTAACCATATATGTTCCACCATTTTGGGCGCAGATAAAGTAGCTAAGTTCATATGTAGTTGGGACTCCCTCAAAGCTATATCTAATGATGTTACCATTTTTATCTTTTTCTCCAATTAATTGGCTGATAGAAATTAGTTCATCTATTGTCTTTGGTGGCTCCAAAGAAAGAGAATCGAAGAGTGTTTTATTGTAGTAATAGAGAAGAGCTGACCCATTAAAGGGAAGAGCGATAAGACCTCGCTCTGAAGAGTAGGAGGAAATGGCGCTTTCAAGGAGGAAAGATGTATCTATTCCAAGTGAATCGATTGTGACAAGAGACGGCGAGTTATTCATATCTAAAGCTGCTGTTGCATCCATCATTGCTATGTCTGGAAGAGTTGAGGAGGTTGATGCATTAACTTTAGTTAATACATCATTAGCCTTTCCTTGGTATATTGCTTCAACTTTTATTGATTTTTCTTTTCCTATTGTTGTGTTGAAATCGTCAACTATTTCTTCAAATGCATTTAAAGCATTACCTTGACTTGAGTACCAAATTACAACTTTTTTTTCTTCGTTTTTTTCCTTATTGCCTCCTGCTATAAGAGGAAAAAGAGAAAGAAGGATTAGAATAAATAATAGTGTTTTTTTCATATATACCTCTATTTTTTTATAAGTACGCTTTCAATACGTTTTTTAGTGAAGATTAAAAGTATTAAGAAGGGGAGAGTAACTATAACAATAGTTGCCATCTCTGCTCCCATTTCGCCACTTTCAGTGAAACCCAACATCGTTAAAGCTATTTGTATTGTTCTATTTTCTGCTCTATTTGTAACCAGTAGTGGCCATAGATATCTGTTAAAGCTTGTTATAAGTGTTTGAATAAATATTGTAATTATTACAGATTGGGTAAGTGGAGCAAGAATGTGAAAAATATATTGTAGGTCTCCAGCACCATCTATTTGAGATGCTCCATAGTAATCACTATCAAGAGTTTTCAAAAAGCTTATTAATAGAAGCAGCTGAGAGGAAGAGAACAAAAATGGGAGTATTATTCCTATCTTTGAATCTGTTAAACCAAGCTTTAATATTGTCCTGTAATTTTGATACAAAATAGCATCACTGGGTATAAATAGAGAAAGAATAATGAGTGAAAATACAATTCTCTTTCCCTTGAAGCTAAGATGTGTAAGTGAAAATGAAGCAAAAAGGATAATGATTGTTCTAAAAAAAGCTTCAGAGAGTGACGTTATGGTTGAGTTAATTACATATCTTGGAAATCGTTTTTGGCTAAGAGCTTTAACGTAATTAGACCAGTTTGGTTTCTCTGGAATAATTCTTAGGTTAGAGAAGTCCCGCGTTGAGAAAAGAGATGAAGAAAAAAGATAGAAAAGAGGAAATATTACTAAGAGAGAAAGAGTGATAAGTAGAAAGATTCTAACTACCTTTTTAGTTTTGTCTATGCTTCTCATTTGTTTTTCCTCCTAGCGCTATAGATAAGCAAAATGAAGGCAGTAACGAGCAAAATGAGGGAGGAAAGAGAGTTTTGAATGGCTCTATTGTTTGAGCGGAAGGCCTCTGTATAGTAATAAAACATTATCGTTTCGGTACTTCTAAAGGGGCCACCCTCCGTAAGAATAAGAACTGGCGCAGATATTAAGAGACTATTCTTTAAAGAAAGCAGAACAGTTGCTAATAGAGTATCTTTAATCAATGGTAATTCTATTAAAAAGAATAGCCTTCTTCCTCCGCATCCATCCATTCTTGCTGCTTCTATTACACTTTTGTCGACACTTCTTAAAGCACAAAGAAGAAGAATATAATCAAGTCCAAAGTCTAAGAATATGCCTAAAATTACAAGAGTCATTAGAGCACCAAATGGTGTTGAAATACCACTTAGATGGGTTGAAAAGAGCTTATTAATCGGACTATTTTCTCCACGAAACAGCTCTTTAATAATGATACTGTATGAAGAAAGAGAGATAGCTATAGGCATAAAGAAAACATATTCAGGAATAAAAGAGAGCTTACTTTTCCTTCTTGTTAGAGATGCAGCAAGAAGAGTAAAAAAAGTATTAAGTGGAACAAAGAGTAAAGTATAGGTAATTGTGTTTTTTAAACTGTTAATAAAGGAGGAGTCTTTAAGTAGAGTCTTGTAGTTATTTAATCCACAAAAGCCTAAGACCTTTCCACTGTTACTAATTTTCATAAGTGATTCAATAAGAACAGAAAGGGAAGGAAGGATAGAAAAAAGAAGTAGAGATATTAGCGAGGGCGCTAAAAACAGATATGCTTTTTTCGTATTTTTCTTCATTTGTAATAATTTAAGAATAAAAAAAAGTTCAGTCAATATCTTAAAAATGAAATAAATTCTTATATTGTAAGAATATAGTTTACGATAAAAAACTTAACGTTAATTTATTTTTTGTTAGCTTTATTTTATAAAGTACTACAATACAAGATAATGATTCGATCTCGCTTCATATTTTAAATACTGTTGTAATTTTTACAGAACACATTAAAATTTTAGGTAAGAGCAGAGGAGAATAGAATAATGAAACCAACTCTTGTTGTAATGGCTGCAGGAATGGGCTCTCGTTATGGGGGTGTTAAGCAGATTGATGCAGTTGGAATGCATGGTGAGACCTTATTAGATTATGGTGTCTATGATGCGTGTCTTAATGGCTATGATAAAGTTGTATTTATCATACGAAAAGAAATTGAGAAGGATTTCAGAGAAAGGCTTTTTGATAGAATAGCTAGAAATATGGATGCAGAATATGTATTTCAAGCCAAAGATAGTTTATTAAGTGAAAGTGAAAAGGCACTAAGCGCAGAAAGAGAAAAGCCATGGGGAACGATTCACGCAGTCCTATGTGCTCAGGATGTAGTTAAAACTCCTTTTACTGTTGTTAATGCTGATGATTATTATGGCCGAAGTGCTTACCAGGAAATGGGAAAATATCTTTCCTCTCTCAATAATAGTGATACAACACATGCAATGGTTGGCTTTGTTTTAGAGAATACTATGAGTCCTTCAGGCTCTGTTACAAGAGCAATCTGCAATAGTGAAAAAGGTCTTCTTACTTCTCTTAAAGAAACATTCAAAATTTTCTGGAGAGATGGAAAGGTCGTATCTGCTTTAGAGAACGGAGAGGAGTATTTAAGTGGCAAAGAGCTTGTTTCTATGAACTTCTTTGGCTTTACTCCAAAAGCTTTTGATAGCTTTAATGAATATTGGGAAGAATTTAAGAAAAATAGTATTAAGGAGAAAAAAGCAGAGTGCTTACTTCCTAATGGCGTTAGTGAAATGATTAATAAGAAAGAGGGTTCTGTTACTCTTCTCTCTTCCTCTGATAAATGGTTTGGAATGACATATCCAGAAGATAAGCCAACAGTAATGGAGGCGTTAAGAAGGAAGATAGAGAGTGGCTATTATCCTGAACTTTTATGGCAGAAATAGAACAAGGGCGTCACTTCTGAGTGACGTCTTTATTTTCTGCAAGAACATCTAATGGCGAATATCCTTCTCCAAGTACATGGTAGGTGTCTTCAATAACCATAAAGGCATTGGGGTCTATTTCTTTTACGCATCGAGAGAGACGTGTGATATCCTTTTTGGGAATAGTTGTCATAAGCATGTCTTTGTTCTCTTTGGAGAATAGACCCTTAGCATTAATTATTGTGCCACTACGGTTTAAATCCTTGAGGATAAAATCTCCAATTTCGTTGATGAAGGGAGAAATAATAAAGACATTCTTTGCATAGTTTGTTCCGAAGGGCATAATAACCTTATCGATTATCATAGATATAAGAATAAGAACGATAATTGATAGGAGTGCGTTTTCAATACCGAAGACGAAGATAGAAATAAATATAATTATTCCATCTACTAGAAAAAGAGCACTTCCGAGGGAAAGAGGAGAATAGCGTGAAATTATTTGAGCAACAATATCTGTTCCGCCTGTGTTAGAACCTGTTCTCATGACTAAGCCCATACCAATACCATTTGTAATACCTGTAAAGAGAGTACAAAGCCAAATTGCCATTGGGTCCGAATAATTAAGAATACCAGAAGGAAAGATGAGATCAAAAAGTGTAGTAAAGAGTGATAGGAATAGTGTTCCAAGGAGGGTTTTAACACCAAATTCCTTTCCAAAGAGGATAGCTCCAATTACGTAAAGAGGAAGAGAGAGAATAAGAATGATTATACCCAAATCTAAGTTATATCCAGAGCTTTCAAGAATCGTGTGGTAAATAATGGTTCCAATACCAGATACTCCTCCAGGGGCAAGCTTTGCAGGATTCATAAATACTGAGATTCCAAAAGCTGTTAGAGCAGTTCCTAAAACTATATATATATAATCGCTGAGCGAATTTTTAACTCTTTTACTTAAATGCATAGATGGTTAATCTCCTTATCTATTCTTCTATATATATATCAGTTTTTTTTATTTGCAACAGTGGAAAAACTCAATATTTAATTCTTCTTTGTAACTTTTTTACTCAAATATTATTTGTTATTATAATGATAATAGGTTAAACTACCTTCATTATTTAAACTATCAAGTACATAGGAGTAATAATTACATATGAAGAAATTATCAAAAATTTGCTTTGTATTACTACTGTTATTGACAGTCTTGTTATCTACTGTTGCTGCTGCGACAATGAATGTTAGTTGGCAATGGATTCTAAACGATCCTGATGTTACAGCTTATCGTTATCAGCTTAACGGTGAGGAAGATGGTAACTGGATTGTAGTGGATGGTGCAACATCTTCCTTTACAGCTACTGGTCTTGATCCATATTTAGATTACACACTCTATTTGCAGGCTTCTTATGATGGAATTAATTGGTCAGAAAGTGCTTCTAGTCTTGCTCCCGCAATGTTAAAAGCTGAAGTAGAAGAGGAAGTTGTAGAAGAAGTAGCTGCAGTAGAAGAAAGTGAAGAAGTAGAAGAAGTAGTTGAACCTGTTTTTGAGGAAACAACCTTCTATATTTATGGTTATGGTGTAGAAAATAAGTGGACTGATGGTTATTTTGAATCAAGAACACTCGATAAAGGGCTTGTAAGTGCTAGTGATGTTCAGTCCTTTGCTTTATATGCACTTGAAAAATATCCATATTTAGAAAGCACTGTTGCATTCTCTCTAGTTCCAGATGGTTTTGCTCTTACTTATGATGTAGTTTTTGACGTTTCTGACTACATTCCTCTTTATAGAGATGAGTTAACTCAATATGTTACTGCTCTCTTTACACCAGTAGAAGTAGTAGAAGCAGTTGAAGTAGAAAAGGTTGAAGAAAGTGCAGAAGTAGAGAGTGTTCCTTACTTCTCAACAATCTTTGCATATAAGGGAATTACAAGTAATGTTACTGCATATAAAGATAATGCAGTTCTTACAATTCCAGAAGGCGTTACACTTTCTGATATTTCTGCTATTGCATCAATGCTTGTTGCTGCTTATCCTGAAGCTTCATTTGTTGAATATAAGGTTGATGGAGATAATCTTCTTCTTAGCTATCCAGAGCAGAGTGAAGAATTTATTCAGGCTGCAGTTGCACTTCTTGAAAAAGAAGCAATGGCTCTTATTGATAGTTTAACTAAAGAAGTAGTAGCTGTTTCTCCTCTCGAAGTAGAAGAAGCAGAAGTAGAACCAGAACCAGTTGTTGCTGAGCCTGTAGTTAGCGAAGAGGTTAAGGAAGAAGCAGTTGTTGCTGAACCTGTAGCTAGCGAAGAAGTTAAGGCAGAACCAGTTGTCGAACCAACACCAGAAGTAGAAGTAGAGCCAGTTGCTCCAGTTACTCCAGTTGCGAAAGAAGCTCCAAAGGCTAAATCAGTTTCTGCATTTACATTTAAGACTGGTGCTAATGTAGGACTAGCATTCAAGCATGCTCTTCCTTGGGATTCTGTTGATACTATTTATCTATATCCAGAGTTCTCATTATATACAGAAGCTCAGAATATCCTTCATTTTGGTGCTCTTGGATTTGGTTTAAGAAGTGATGCCTCTGTTATCCTTCTTCCTCTTACCACAACTCCATACATTGCAGATTTCTTTGAGAAGTCAGATTACTATCTCAATCGTGAAAACTGGGGTATGGATGCAACAATTGATCTCAAGCTCATGGCTTATTTAAATACAAAGGTTGCAAAGTTCTATGTTGGTGCAGGTATGGGATATTCATTTGTCTCTAATGGATTTGATCCAGTTGATTCAACAGAAGCTCCACTCTACGGCTTTAATACTTCTTGGGCATTAACAGGACTTGCAGGTGCTTCCTTCAATTTAGGTAACCATGTAACACTTAATTTCGAAGGAAATGCAAAGCTTCGTGTTAAGGACATTAATACATTTGCACTTGATAAGTCTCATCTCTTTGTCGGTGCTAACGTTGGTTTAGGAATTAAGTTCTAAACGAACTAATATATACGGCTCCGATTTTTTCGGAGCCATATTTTTTTGCTATGGACATTAAAAAAGAAACTATTGATGACTGTTTAAATTTTGTTAAAGAAAGAAATTGGGAGCAATTTCATAATCCCAAGGATCTTGCCCTCTCTCTTAGTCTTGAAGCTTCTGAATTACTAGAGCTATTCCAATGGAAAACAAATGAAGAGGCTTTAGAACAAAATAGGGAGAAGATGAAAGAAGAGCTAGCAGATGTAATTGTATATGCAATTGATTTTGCGTCTGTGCTTAATTTTGATTTAAATGAAATAATTAAAGATAAGATGGTTAAGAATAGAAAAAAGTATCCAGTAGAGAAAGCTAAAGACTCAAAAAAGAAGTATAACGAGCTATAGTTTTCTGTTTCTACATGTATTCTGATCGTTCTAGATATTACTCTAGGACGATTTTTTTGTTTCACAGAGTATTTTTCTTACTTTGAAGCCCGAAAAAAAAGATAGTGAGACGGTAAATTTTTAGTTGTAAAAATATTTTAGTAAAATTTATAATAGACAATATGGTTATGTTTGTTTGTTATCTAACAATATTTTGTTAAATAATATAATTAATGTATGTTATTGGTGCTAATACTTATAATTATACAGGTAACTACTTTGGAGAAGTCTTTACAGAAGAACTAAAGAGTAGTGGAACAACAGAGCCATCTTTTATTAGTATTGATAAAACTGGTTCAAAATATGCAACTGTTGTAATTTCTGATTACAAAGAAAGTAAAATACCAGATATTGGTTTTAAAGAAACACCTTAATTAGTTAGTTAAGTAAAAAATAATCCCTTTTAACTCTTTTTGTTAAAAGGGATTATTTAAATGTAGATAATTCTATTACTTTTTCACTCTCTTAATAGAAATCTTTACCTTGTTCTTTATTAAGAAACAATGGTGGATAGTTTTTTCTCTTCTAAAATCTTCCCCAATTGTTTTTTCTGTTATGTCTTCAACAATATACTTATTCAAAATTTCTTCGCTCATTTTAAATGTTCTTAAGTTGTTTGAGAAAATTAAAGTACCATTTTTAGAAAGGTGCATTACTGCTGCTTCTATTAGTCTCTTATGATCTCGTTGAACATCAAAGTCGTTTCTTCCTTTACTATTTGAAAAAGAAGGAGGATCGCAGAAGATTAAGTCAAATTTATCATAGGTATTCCAAAGCCAGTCGATAGCATCTGATTTATAAAGGTAGTTACCAAAGACTGTGGAATAACCATTAATTTTTAAATTTTCCGTAAGCCATGATAGATATGTGGAGGATGTGTCTACAGAAACTGTAGAAAGTGCACCACCCTTTATAGCATTTAGAGTTGCTGTTCCTGTATAGCAGAAGAGATTTAAGAATCTCTTATCCTTTGCCATATTTTGAATAAGCTTTCTCACTGGTCTATGGTCTAAAAAGATTCCTGTATCGATATAATTTGTAAAATTAACAAGGAATTTGACACCATTTTCTTGAGCAACATACATGTTAGTATTAGATGCTAGTTTATTATATTGCTCTTTTCCTTTCATTCTTGAACGTTCTTTAAGATATATTTTTTCAATGTCTATTCCAGTTGCTCTTTCTACGGCAAGTAGTAGATCGTCAATTCTTCTTCTTTTTTCTTCTTCTCCAATAGAGGAGGAAACATATTCATATACGACAACCCATTTGCCCATGTAGATGTCGATGGCATAAGGATAATCGGGATTATCTTCGTCATATAGACGATAGCAATCAATACCATCCTCTTTCATTTTATTTCCAAGGGTATTGAGTCTCTCAAGAAGATAATCATAAATAATACTTGCGTAAGGAGAGAGAGGAGAGGACTGTCTGATTTTCTTTTTCTCTAGTGCCTTCTCCATCATTTTATTTCTTTCTTCATCTGTGAAGATAGAATAATGAGCAGCCTGACATTGAATACCACCATTAAAGAGAGTGTTTGTTTTCTCTGGCTTTAGGTCGATGTTGGCGAGTAATTCGCTATTTCCTGTCAAAATAGTTGCTTTCCAACCCTTGTAGGTATTTTGTAGTGCTCTACCTATTTCATAGTATAGCTTGTCTATATCTCTAACGGCCATTCTTTCTCCATAAGGAGGGTCTGTAACAATACATCCGATGGCAGTTGGAGCTTTTTCCTTTTTTGTAAAATCGGCGACAGAGAAATCGATAAAATCTAATACACCGGCCTTTAATGCAGCTGCTTTACTTATTTCTACGGCTGTACGAGAAATATCACTGGCATAAATTGAAATGTCTCTCTCATTGAGGGCTTTTTCTCTTTTTTCTTCTGCTTCGTCTACTATTTTTTCAAATAAGCTGCTATCGAAGGATGGTAGCTTTTCAAATTGGTATGGTTTCTTTCTTAGTAAGCCTGGAGCTGTGTTTGTTGCCATTAATGCTGCTTCAATTGCTATTGTACCAGAGCCACAGAATGGGTCATAGAAAGGAAGAGGTGCATTATTATCTACACTCTTTTTCCATTCACTTCTCTCAATTAATGCTGCTGCTAGATGTTCTTTTAGGAGAGCCTCTGTCTGTTCTCCTCTGTAGCCACGCATAGAGAGGTTTTCTCCCGAAAAATCGATATACCATTTAACGCTATCGCCTTCGATGTGAACATGGACAGATAGATCTGGATCATGAATTTCGATATTTGGTCTAAGATTATCGAACTTGCTTCTAATTCTCTTTACTATACCATCTTTAACTTTTAAAGCACCATAATGAGTGTTTTTAATGTATGAGCAGTTTTGAGATGTGCATGTAACCTTTAGTGTTTTCTCTGGTGTAATATATTCTTCCCATGGAATTTCTGCTGTTGCTTCTTCCAATTCATCATCGCTGATGATATCTTCATCATAAAATAGTCCAAGAAGAAGACGACTAGATATGCGTGTGTTGAAAGTAAAACGATATCCTGTCTCTAAATCTCCTTCGAATTCGACGCCACTTGGGGTTACTTTTACTCTAGTTGCACCACATTCTCTTGCTTCGTTTGCAATTAAATCACCTTGGTTTGCTGCACTTGTTGCAAAATAAATCATTTTTCCTCCGAGAAGAGCTGTAACAATTGACTCTTCGTATATGAATATTCAGTGCCACAATTAAAGCACTGCAGTTTTAATGGCATTGGCCCAGATAGTATTTCATCTTTTTCCTTTTGTGGAAGATTTTGAAGATATGAAGAAAAGTTTTTCTCACTACATGGGCATGAAAAACCTATTGGGGCATGACCTAGGTGTGTTACACCATATTTACTAAAGGTATTCTCAATATACTCTGTAATGTCGTTTCCACTAGCAACCCAGTCTCCAATATTAGAAAAAGAGGAAGCACTTTTTTGGATTTCTTCTAGAACTTCAACTCTACATTCAGGCATAGCTTGTAGCATTATTCCTCCAGCTCCCCACACTCTTGCTTCTTTATCAAAAGAAAGAGATAGTGAAAATAGTGAAGGGGTCTGCTCCGATTTTTGATAATAAAGTGCTAAATCCTGAGCAAGATGACCATATTCCATCATTATTTGACCAGTAAATGGTGTTTTGGAGCCTTCGAGTATCTTTGTTATTGATAAAAAGCCAGGGCCATAAATAGCATTTGTATCAAGGGATGTGAGGGGAGATGAGAGAGGAATTGGGTTATTCATTAAGTATCCTCTAACAGCACCACAGGCCCATGCTTCTATTTGCATGCCCTTTACTGGTCCGCCACATTCTATACTTAGTTGTATTCTATCATTTCCCTTTACTTCTGATGAAAGAAGAGCTCCAGCTATGTATCCCTGGCCTAGAATGTATGTTTCTAGTGGTCCTGTTTCGTGGTTTGCCTTCATTTGGTTTATAGTTCTAGTTGCACTAACTGCACTTAGTCTTATTTCGCCATCACATAAAAGGTATATTTCTCTTCTATCATCTGGTAGATGGGATAAATGTTCCAATAAAAAAGGATCTTCTAATTTTTTTCTAATCATGCTTGTTATTTTACTTAAAGTGTGAAGTCTAGTGAAGATAATAAAATACTCAAAATCTTCACGGTTAATGCAAATTTAGATATTATCTTTATAATTAATAGAGTAATAGAATTCTCTGTAAAAATGGAGACATAATGAAAAAAAATAAATTGTTTATTTTATTGTTACTTTTTTTTGTTTTATCTTTCTCTCTTAGTGCTGTAACGATAGATGAAATAATAGAAGGAGCAAAGAATAATAGTCCAACATACCAAACTATTCTTCTTAATTACAAAAACGGTCTTCTTTCTATTTTAGACTTAGAAGAAAAAGACAAGGTTGGGATTACCCTTGGTGCTGATGTTGTTCCTTTAGATGGAGTAGAGAATAATGAAATATTAGTCTCACCCTCAGTAAAAGTTACACTTCCCAGTTTAGGTGGCACAATAGTAGAAGGAAGGGCTAACATCAAAGCTAAATATGATGGAACTCACACAGTGCTAGATGGCTCGTTGACAGCGTCTCATTCTTTTGATTTTTCTCCATACGACGAAGACAAAGCTGATGACTTAGTTTATGCTTCAACAAAGTATCAAACAGAGAAAACATATAGAGAAGCAGAGCTTAGTTTTGAGAAAACAGTAATAACAACTGTTTCTCAGATAATTGAAATGGAGAAGAGCATAAATACACTTGAATATAATGTTAATAAGCAGCAAAAGGCGTTAGATGCTCTTAACACTCTAAATAGCTATTCATCAAGCTCTCCCACCTTTCTTAATGTTCAAAATACTCTAGTAGAGCTGAAGAATAATTTGGAAGAAACAAAGACACAATATAATAATCTACTTACCTCTTACAAAACATTATCAGGCTTAGATTGGGTAAGCTTAGATGCTATTGAAGATTTTGAATTAGAGTATATTACATATGAAAATGGAAATACTGCAGTTTTAATTGAATCATTAAAGGCAGAAGGTGCATTTGAAAAGCTCAATGAAGCTATTGCAACCTATAATCCAGCATTGCTTAATGTTTCTCTTTCTCTTTCTTCTAATAACTTGAATCACAATACTAATATTAATTTAAGTGCTACTTATACTTCATCTTCTTGGAGTGTAAGTGCTGTTCCGAACTTCACAATCGGAGAAGATGGTAAGGTTAAGACTGGTGTTACTATAAGTGGAAGGTGGTCTAACAATAGTAATAGTAACATTAGAACTGTTGAAAAAGCCTCTAATGATGCTCAAAGTGCACAAAATAGTTATTTAGAAAAGCTTTCCTCTTATCATCAAGACGTTCAAAGCTATAGCTTAAGGATTCTAAATTGGGAAAACAAGAAAGCACAGAGTAAGAGCGACTTAGAATTAAAGAGAGTAACTCTGGAAAATGAAGAAACATTATATAATTTAGGTATATCTACTCTCGATAGTTTAGATAGTGCAAGAGTTGCATTTGAAAATGCAGAAAAGAGTTGGCAACAAGTATTATTGGAAGGCTTGAGTCTACAGTGTGAATTAGATATTTTTGCTTTATAAGGATAATGGAAATGGATAATAAGAATGAAATATTAAGCGAAAGCGAGAGACAAGAAAAGAAGCTAAGAGCAGCGAATGCTCAACGTAAAAGAAAAAAGAGAATAAAGAGCATCGTTGGTTGGCTTGTTGTTTTTTTTATTGTTTTTCTTGTTCTAATTTGGTTTTTAAAGATGAAAACGGAGAGTGAAGAGCGTATTAAGGCTCTTCAAAATGCTCAATCTAGCATCGAGTATGTAGTTACAAAGACACAATACAGTAAAAGTATTGATGTCTCTGGTTTTGTTGAACCATATGATAGATTGGATGCAAAATTTAGGTCAACGGGTGCTGTTACCGGCGTATTTGTTAAGGAAGGAGACTTTGTAAGAGAAGGTGAAGTGCTAGCAACTATCGACAACACCTCTCAAAAGCTGAATCTTCAGGATATAGATAATCAGATAGCTGAAGCAGAGATACAGGGAGCCACTAGGAGCTTAGAGCTTTTGAAGATGAGACGTGAAAACTATCAAAACATGCTTGATTATACTACCTTAACAGCTAACTTTGATGGTGTTGTTTCTAAGGTAGATGTAGCTGTTAATGACTATTTTGAGGCTGGTTCTTCCGCTCTTACTATTATCGATGTATCAAAACTGAAGACTACTGTCGAAATAGATGAAATAGATATGCAATATATAGAACTAGGACAGACTGCAGAATTACATTTTGATGCTCTTCCTGGTGTAACTGTTGATAGCTATGTTTCATATATTCCAATGGAAGGAAAGTATACTCAGCAGGGAATTGGAGTAGTTGAAGTAGAATTAACAATTGCTAATCCTCCTTCTGGTCTTCGTTCTGGTTATACCTTCTCTGGTAACATTGAATTAGAAAGCGATATAGAGATGCTAATTATTCCATCTTCTTCAGTTGCTACAGAACGAGGAGGAGATAGCACGGTAAGGGTTAAAGATAAAGAAGGAAACATAGAGACAAGAAAGATAACTGTTCAATATATGGGAGAAGGATATTCTCAAGTATTATCTGGCTTAACGGAGGGTGAAACTATAATCTATGAATCTAACTCTTCTTCTCCACTATCTTCACTTCTTATAGGAGGAGGTTTCTCTAGTGTCGGAATCTGAAAAAGTAATTAAGCTAACAGATGTTAGACGTTATTACTTAGTTGGAGATTTTTTAGTAAAGGCTTTAGACGGAGTCTCTCTTTCTCTCGAAAAAGGTTCCTTTACTGCAATAATGGGACCCAGTGGTAGTGGTAAATCCACAATGATGAATCTTATTGGATGCCTAGATACTCCAACAAGTGGCTACATTACTATAGGTGGAGAACTTACAAATGGTATGAGCGAGGATGAATTAGCATACCTAAGAAATGAGAAGATAGGATTCGTTTTTCAACAATTTAACCTTCTTGGTAAGCTTAATGCCATTGAGAACGTTATGACGCCAATGGTTTATGGTTGTGTTTCACATAAAGAGAGAAGAGAAAGAGCTGAATTTATGCTTGAAAAGGTTGGTCTTAAGGATAGAATGAAGCATCTTCCTTCGGAGCTTAGTGGTGGACAAAAACAAAGAGTTGCTATAGCTAGAGCTTTGGTTAATAATCCAGATATTTTACTAGCTGACGAACCAACTGGTGCTCTCGATAGTAGAACAGGTAGCGATGTAATGGGACTATTTCAAGAATTAAATGAAGAGGGTCGAACTATTGTATTCGTTACTCATGATAGAAAGCTTGGTTTGCAATGTCCAAATCAGGTCTTTATAAAAGATGGAAGGTTAGAGGATAGAGATGTTTTTCGAGAATCTTAAATTAGCTATCAATAGCTTAGTTACAAGTAAAATGAGAACATTTCTCTCTCTTTTGGGTATTGTAATAGGTGTTGCTTCTGTTGTTACAATCATGAATCTGGGAGAGAGTGTAAAAAAGTCTATCTCTGATACGATGAATATTGGAGGCGTTGATTTAATTACAGTTACTCCATTAAACAGTAACGATGTTTTTAATGAAGAATTTGGTTATTCTTTTTTAGATAACGTAACTGGAATTGAAAGTGTCTCATCTTCTACCTCTACTTCAGCAATTATAAGATATATGCAGGAAAGCTATTCTTGCCAGGTTTATGGAGTAACAAGCGAATATTTTAAGCAGAATAAGCTAGAGCTACTTTATGGTGAACAGTTTACTAAAGAAGATAATATAGAGCATGCTCAATTAATTATTTTAGGTTATGACCTTGCTCAGGATTTGTTTCCAGATGGCTCTGCACTAGGCTCTTATGTTTCTTTATACCGCAATCAGGCAAAAAAATATAAAGTAATTGGGGTTTTAGAGGATACTTCTGGTAATATGCTTTCTAATACAAATAACTCTGCATATATTCCATTTAACACTTTTTCATCAAAATTAAGGAAGATAGATGTTGTTAGCCAATATACTCTTCTTGTGAACGAAGATTTTTCTTCGCTTGATGTAGTTGATAGTGTAAAGGAATATCTTTCTTCTTGTTCTTCTTCTAACGACTATTTAGTTACTACAGCTCAGCAATTAGTAGATATGACAAGTACTGTTACTGGATACCTAACAAGCTTTTTGTCTGCAATTGCTTCTATATCTCTTATTGTCGGAGGCATAGGAATAATGAATATTATGCTCGTGACAGTTGTAGAGAGAACAAGAGAGATAGGAATAAGAAAGGCTTTAGGTGCAACTCCAAAGGATATTAGAAGACAATTCTTAGTAGAAGCAACGGTCCTTTCTATTCTTGGTGGAATAATTGGAATAGTTTTCGGAGATGTAGTTAGTTATATAGTTGCTAAAGCTTTTTCTTGGCCACTATATATTTCTCCTCTTGCTGTTGTTCTTTCCTTAGGCTTCTCTTCAGCCGTTGGCATTTTCTTTGGTTGGTATCCTGCAGCAAAGGCTTCGAGCCTTGATCCAATTGAAGCTCTTAGCTATGAGTGATAGTTTTCTTTCTTTATTGGGCTTGCTATGAACGATGAAGAGTTAATAGAATCAGTGATATGAAGAAGCTTTTTTTATCACTGATCTTATCATTAGTTTGTTTTACTCTTTTTGCTCATCCCGCAACAGAAGTAAGCGAAAAAGAAAAGCCACAGCTTAGTGTTGTGGCTTTGAAAGGTCCAACGGCAATGGGACTTGTAAAGCTTATGGATGATAGCAAAAATAGTGCAGGAATACTAAAAAATAGTTATACATTCTCTTTAGAGGCATCTCCTGATGCCGTCGTTCCCTCTCTTGCAAAGGGAGAAGTAGATATCGCAGCTATTCCTGCAAATTTGGCAGCAACTCTCTTTAATAATACAGGAAAAGTAAAGATTCTTGCTGTTAATACGCTTGGCGTTCTATATTTAGTTGGTTCTTCAGATACTCTAATTAGTTCTGTCGAGGATGTGAAGGGAAAGACAATATATGCTAGTGGTAAGGGTTCTACTCCTCAATACGCTTTAGAGACTGTGCTTAATGGCTTTAATCTTGTTGATGGGAAGGATGTTTTTGTTGAGTGGAAGAGTGAACATGCTGAGTGTGTAGCTTCTCTTCTTTCTTCTCCTTCCTCCTTAGCTCTTCTTCCTCAACCCTTTGTTACATCTGCTTTAATGCAAAATAGTAACCTGTCTGTACTATTAGACCTCAATGATGCATGGCTATCTCTTACTGGTTCTCCTCTAGTTACTGGTTGTGCTGTTGTAACTAAGGATGTGGCAGAAAATAGAAGAGAAGATGTAGATAATTTTCTTTTCGAATACAAAAATAGTGTTGATTGGGTAAATGAAAATGTTAAAGAGGCCTCTGTCCTTATTGAAAACGAAGGTATTATAAAGTCTCAAATTGCTCAAAGCGCACTTCCTGAATGTAATATAGTATTAGTAGAAGGAGAAGAAATGAGGAAAATGCTTTCAGTCTACTATGATGCTCTTTATAAACAAAATCCAAAGAGTATAGGTGGTGTAATACCTGGCGATGAGTTCTACTATTAAGAAGAATGATTATTTAAAAAAAATAGGAGCCATATTGTTTTGGCTCCTTGTTTGGTACTTACTCTCACTTTGGATTGATGAAGAGATTTTCTTACCGTCTCCTCTATCAACACTTCAAGCTTTATTTAAATTATTACCAGATACTCAATTTTGGTATTCAATATTCTCCTCTCTTTCTCGTCTCTTATTAGGTCTAGCTTTATCTTTTGCCTTTGCTTTGTTTCTTGGCATTCTTTCTTCGTTTTATTCGCTCTTGGAAACACTGCTTTCGCCTTTGGTTAAAGCGATTAGAAGTATTCCAGTTGCTTCTATTATCATTCTTATTCTTCTGTGGGTGAAAAGTAAAAACCTTTCAATTGTTATCTCATTTTTAGTTGTTTTTCCTCTTCTTTATTCATCTACTCTTTCTGCAATGAAAGAAACTCCTCAAGCCTTGTTAGAGATGGCAGAGTGCTATAATGCTTCACAAAAGAAAAAGATAAGATACATCTATATACCGCACCTGTTTCCTTTCTTAAAGGTAGGTCTAAGAAATGCAATAGGAATGGCCTTTAAAAGTGCGATTGCAGCAGAGGTTATTGCGCTTCCTCGTCATAGTATAGGTACTCTTTTATATGAAGCAAAGGTTTATTTAGTAACAAAGGATCTATTTAGTTACACAATTGTTATCGTTTTACTCTCTTTTTTATTTGAAAAGATAACATTTATTCTTTTAGAAAAGCTGGAGAGAATTGTTGAAAAATGAAGGTTTATATAAAAGATAAGCATTTTGGTGATAAAGTAATTTTTAAAGATTTTTCTCTTTTTATAGAAGATGGAACAACAGCTGTAGTAATGGGCGAGAGCGGAAGAGGTAAAACTACCTTAATGCGAATTATTGCTGGACTAGATAATGACTATGATGGTTTCGTTGAGAAAAATGGGAAAGTAGCTCTCCTTTTTCAAGAGGATAGACTTGTTGAGAATATTAGTGTTATATCTAATCTTCTTCTTGTAACGGATGATAGAGAAAGAGCTCTTCTTTTACTAAAGAAGCTGGGACTAGAAAAAGAAGAAAAGAGTAATATTTCCTCTCTTTCTGGGGGAATGAGACGACGAGTAAGTATAGCTCGTCTTCTCTTGTTAGATTTTAATACATATATCTTTGACGAACCTTTTTCTTCACTAGATGAAGAAACAAAAAAGAGAGTAAGTGAGATAATAAGAGAGGAAACGAAGGGTAAAACTATTATAGTTGTTACACACACTAGAGAGGACGTTAGTCTTTTTGAGAGAGGGCGAGAGATTTATCTTTAACTGTTTTAAAACTCCTTAGAATAGTTTATTCTTTTTTCTATGAATAAAGAAAAACTACCAAAGTGGAATCTAGAATCCATATACAAAAGTGTTGAATGTGAAGAGTTTAATCATGATATTGATACTATTTATACTCTTTCAGAAGAATTAAAGGAAAAAAGTGCTCAGTCTCTTCCTCTTTTAGAATTAATAGAGCTGTATGACAGATTAACTAGCATTGTGATGAATGTTTCTTCCTTCTCTTATACTTCCTTTTCTGTTAATACTACTTCTCCTGCTGTTTTAGCAGCATATTCAAAAACAGAAAAAGCTATTGTTGCATATAGTGATGCAGTAACTGTATTCAAGCACTATTGTTCAAAAAGAAAGAATGAATTCAATAATTCTTCTCTAAAGGATTATGCTCTTTTCTTAGAGGAGATTTCTGTTTCTAGTGACCATATGATGAGTCTTGAGGAAGAAGGTATTGCAAATGAGATGCTTCGTGTTTCTGCCTCTGCTTGGTCTAGACTGCACGAATCAGTTACCTCTTCCATTAAAGATAATGGATTAACACTAACTCAGCTTCGTGGATTGGCTACTAGTCCAGATAGAGAAGTAAGAAAGGATGCATATCTAAGAGAAATAAAGATTCTTAAAGAAAATGAAGTAGCTCTATCCTTTGCTCTTAGTGGTGTTAAAGAGACAACACTTCTTCTTGAAAGGCGAAGAGGTTGGCTTGATCCAATTGATAGATCTATCTTTTCTTCTCGTATTTCGAAAAAGGCATTGGATGCACTCATTTCAGCTCTCTCTGATTCTTTACCTATGTTTAGAGAATACCTTAAGACAAAAGCTAAGCTTTTGGGCTTAGAGAAACTTGAGTGGTATGATATGTTTGCTCCTGTTGGCAAAAAGGATATGTCTTTTACATGGGAAGAAGGAAAAGAGCTTGTTATTTCATCCTATGCTTCTTTCTCAGAAGAGGTAGGTGCCTTTATTAAGAATGCTTTTGAGAATAATTGGATAGATCCAGAATCCCACGAAGGAAAAATTGGTGGTGCTTATGATATTTCATTCCCACTGAAAAAGGAATCAAGAATCATGATGAACTGGGAAGGTAGCTATGATTCTGTTTCTACCTTAGCCCATGAATTGGGACATGCTTACCATGATTCAGTAGTTAAGGATTTCCCACCTAGCCAAGCTGATTACCCTATGACACTAGCAGAAACAGCTTCTATCTTTGGTGAAACAAATCTTTTCCAGGAGGTATTGAAGAAAGCTACAAGAGATGAACAGCTTCCGCTTATTGAAGCTTTCGTTTCTTCTTCCTGTCAGGTTTGTGTTGATATTCTTTCTCGTTTCTATTTCGAGAAGAGTGCATTTGAAGCATGTAAAGAAGGTAATGCTTCTCCAGAGACATTCTCACGTTTAATGACTGAAGCTCAAGAAAAGACCTATGGGGATGGACTAGGAGTAAAGCATCCATATATGTGGGCTGTTAAGGGTCATTACTATAACGAAGGTTTTTCTTTCTATAACTATCCATATGCTTTTGGTCAGCTATTTGCTCTTGGTTTGTTTGCTTCTAAGGATAAGACAGATGACTTTGCTTCACACTATAAGAAAGTGTTGTCTATGACTGGTCGTTATCCAGCAAAGGATGTAGCTTTAGCTGCTGGCTGTGATATCGAGGACAAGGCTTTCTGGATGGAAGGAATTGCTTTAATTGGACAATATGCTGAAAAACTAAAAGAATGGCTCTAAAAATTGAAAAGCTGATTTTCGGAGGTAAGGGTATTGGTCACGATAATGGTAAAACTGTTATCGTGAGCGGTGTTCTTCCCGATGAGATTGTCGAATACAAAATAGAAAGAGAGAGAAAGGGCGTAATTGAAGCACATGTTACTTCAATTCTTTCTCCTTCTTTATCTCGCATCACTCCGCCTTGCCCATATTATGGAGTATGTGGTGGGTGTGATTTTCTTTTTGTTACGCCACGCGACTCTGCATCTTTTAAAGAGAAGATTGTAAGGGATGCTATTAGCCATATTGCGCCAAATACTACTTTTCTTCCTCCAATATATGGTGAAAGAGAAGGATACAGAAGAAGAGTAAGAATACATGTTGATTTAAAGAGTAAAGAGCAAGGTTTTCTTTCTCGTTCTTCCTCTTCTCTTGTCCCTATTTCTTCTTGTCCGCTTCTTTATCCAACATTAAATGACCTTCTTGCAGAAAGAAATGGAGCTCTATTTAATAAAGCACGCTCTTTAATGTTTGAAAATAGAGTTAATAGAAATACTGGATATGTAGAGGTTCCTCTTTTTGCAGGAGACGAAAAGGTAAGTATGGGAGATGAGAGTGTACTAATCAATGTCTCCGGTATTAATTATACCGTTAGTGCTTCTGTTTTCTTCCAATCAAATCCAGCACTTCTTTCTTCTCTCTTTTCTTTTGTAAAGGAGAATAGTATTGGAGATACAATTATGGATCTCTATAGTGGTGTTGGAACATTCTCTGCTTTATTTGAAAATAGTGGAAAAAAAGTGTATGCAGTAGAAAGAGAGAAGAAGTGTCTATCTTTATCTAGGAAAAATGCGCCTAGTGCTATCTCCTTTAGTGAAGATGTTGAAAGATGGGTTAACGCGAACAGAGGACATGTTGATACAGTAATTGTAGACCCTCCAAGAACTGGACTCGATAAGAGAGTAATAGAAGAGATAAACAAATGGAAAGCAGAGAGAGTAATATATGTATCATGTAATCCTGTTACTCTTATTAGAGATATTCCGCTTTTCTCTATCTATAAACCAACTCTTTTTTCTGTTTTTGATTTCTATCCTGGATCTAGCCATATAGAGACAGCAGTCGTGATGGAAAGAGTATAGATTCAAAATAAGAAATTATAATAATAGAACAGTAGTTTACTATAGAATTCTTAACTATAATTAAGGCGTGAGAATTTTATGCATATCAGATACTACACGGTCATTAGCTTTTTCTCCCGCAGTTAAGGAGATATATAAGGATATTGACCTAATATTGAGTTCTGGTGATATTCCTCTTGATTCTTATGATTATGTTTCTACTATGCTTAATAGTGACCTCTACTATGTTTTTGGAAATCATAATCTCGAAAATTATAAAAAGATAATGAATAAGCAGAGCCATGCTTTTTCTTCCATAGAGGAACAAAAATTCTATGGCTTTATGGTTGATGGAAAATGCATTAGAGATAAAAAGAGTGGATTAATAATTGCGGGGCTAGGTGGCTGTATGCTTTATAACGGAGGAGACAGCCAATTTAGTGAGAGAGAGATGAAGCAAAGAATAATTAAGCTTATTCCCACTCTTTTATATAACAAAATTCGCTATGGACGTTATCTTGATATACTCATAACACATGCGCCTCCCTTTGGTCTTGGAGATGACATAGACCTTTGTCACAAGGGATATAAATGTTTTTTGAAGTTTATTGATGTATTTAAACCTAGATACTTGATTCATGGTCATGTTCATCTAGATGACTTAAATGCAGAAAGAGAGAGAAGGAGAGGAGAGACAAAAATTATAAATGCTTACTCTTCTTTTTTGATTGACGAAGAAGGAATAGAAAATCTATATGGCAGATAATACTATTTTAAATAATGATTTTGAATCAGCACTACATAGAGCAAAATTACAAAAAGTATTCTCGACCTTTAGATGGAAAAATCCAGATTTGCTCTCATTTTATGAAGTTACAAAGCTTATTAAACCAGATTCCCAGTCTTATAAAGGGATGCAGGCAATAAGAGTGAAGGATATTATTGGCTCTGAGAATAGATATCATGATTTCTCGTCTGCATTTTATCCCAAGAGTTATAAATTGCAATCCAGGTGGGAGAGTGTTGATGCCGCTTATAATAGTGATATTATTCTTCCTCCTATTTCTGTATACAAGGTTGGCGCTTGGTACTTTGTTAGAGATGGAAACCATAGAGTATCGGTAGCAAAAAGCAAGGGACAGGAATATATAGATGCAGAGGTTGTAGAACTATCTAGTCAGATACCGCTTGAGGAGGGCATGACACTTAATGAACTTAAAAAACGTGTAGTTGAACACGAAAGGGAGATGTTCATTAAGCAATACAAGCCCACCTTTCTTCCGATGAAGGAGATAGTATTTACTACGCCTGGTTCTTATCCTGAGATGGTTAATCACATTCTTGTTCATAAGTATTATGCTAATGAGAAAAAAGAAAGAGAAATGACCTTTGAAGAAGGTGCAATAAGCTGGTATAAAAATGTATATAGACCAATTGTAGATGCCCTTGATAAAGAACATTTACAATCTATATATCCGGGTTATTCGGAAGCAGATATCTATATGTTTTTAGTTCGAAGGTGGGATGAGATGAAGAGAATCAATTGCTACACGACAGAATTTGATGCTGCTAAAAATGTAAAAGAAGAAAAAGGAAAAGAAAAGCTTAAAAACTGGATAAAATATATAAAAGAAAAATTAAGTAGGAAGTAGAGTATGAGTAGAGCTGATCAGATTTTTGTTGAAAATGTTATCGATATTCTTGAAAATGGATTCTCTGATGAGAATTTAGAGGTAAGACCCCATTGGAGCGATGGTACACCTTCTCATACCATAAAGAAATTTGGAATAGTAAATAGATACAATTTAAAAGAAGAATTTCCAATTATTACTATAAGGCGGACATATTTTAAGAGTGCTATTGATGAGCTATTATGGATTTGGCAAAAAAAGAGTAATAGAATTGAAGACCTCGCATCTCATGTTTGGGATAGTTGGGCTGATGAAAATGGTACTATAGGAAAGGCTTATGGTTACCAGCTAGGTGTTAAGCATAAGTATAAAGAGGGTGAGTTTGACCAAGTCGATAGAGTTATATATGACTTAAAAAATAATCCACAATCTAGGAGAATACTTACTAATATTTATAACCATCATGATTTATCAGAGATGATGCTCTATCCATGTGCCTATTCTATGACATTTAATGTTAGTGGAAGAACTCTTAATGGAATATTAAATCAGCGTAGCCAAGATATGCTTACAGCTAATAATTGGAATGTTGTTCAATACGCTGTATTGATGCATATGATGGCTCAGGTTGCAGATTTAGAAGTAGGAGAGCTTGTCCACGTTATTGCTGATGCTCATATATATGACAGACATATTCCTCTTATTAAGGAAATTATCCAGTCTCCACAAAAAGAGGCACCAACTTTTGTCATGAATAAAGAAATAAAGGATTTCTACAAGTTTACAAAAAATGATTTTAAACTTATTGGATATAATCCTAATGATAAAAAGTATAATATTGAAGTTGCAATTTGAGGGATAAAATGAAAGCTATACTACATTGTGATAAAAAATGGGGGATAGGTAAAAAGAACGATTTGATGTTCCATCTTCCTCTTGATATGGCATTTTTCCGTAAAATGACACTGAATAAGGTTGTTGTTATGGGTTCTAACACTCTTCTTTCTTTTCCGTCTTCGAAGCCACTTAAGAAAAGAATAAATGTTGTTTTATGGCCCGGTGGAGACAGAGAAAAAGCAAAGGAAGATTGCTTTATTCTTGTTGAAACATTAGATGAATTGTTTAGTGAGATAGAGAAATATAATAGCGATGACGTATTTATAATTGGCGGCGCAATGATGTATAAGACTATGCTACCATACTGCAGTGAGGTGCTTCTTACAAAGGTTGATGCAGACGGCGGGGCTGAAGTCTTTTTTGAAAACTTGGATGATAATCCTTCCTGGCTTTTAGAAGAAGAGAGTGAGAGTGTGTTAGATAATGGTTATTCCATTAAGTTTACAACGTATAAAAATTTAGATTTAAAGCGATATGAAGGATAAAGGGAATTTCAAAGAAGGAAGTGTGTTTTCGCATATTCTTTCTTTAGCTATTCCGACATTTTTTGCCGAACTAGTTAATGTTTTATATAGTATTGTTGATAGAATGTTTATTGGGCACATTCCTCTTTACGGTAGCCTAGCACTATCGGGAGTTGGTGTTACTTTTCCGCTCATCTCCTTTATAAGTGCTTTTGCTTCTCTTGTTTCTACAGGTGGAGCTCCATTGGCATCAATAAAGAGAGGAGAAAGGAACGAAGAAAAAGCTCAGCTAATAATGGTGACATCTGTAACGTTTTTAGTTGTCATTGGAGTAATTCTTACTATTCTACTCTTTATTTTTCAGCGGCCACTTCTTCTCTTAATGGGAGCAGATTCTTCAACTCTTGATTATGCCTACTCTTATTTTTCTGTCTATATCCTTGGAACAGTCTTTGTTTTAATTAGCCTTGGAGCAAATTCCTTTATTAATATGCAGGGTTATTCTGTTACTGCCATGGCTACAGTAATAATAGGCGCTCTATTAAATACTATTCTTGATCCAATCTTTATCTTTGTTTTTAAACTTGGTGTAAGAGGCGCTAGTATTGCAACTGTAATATCACAAGCCGTTTCTGCTCTTTGGGTGCTATATTTTTTGATTTTTAAAGCTCCTATTAAACTAAATAGATTCTATCTCGATATTCCTACTCTAATTAATATTGTTAAACTTGGTATTAGCGGCTTTGTTTTTAAGCTCACTA
This sequence comes from uncultured Spirochaetaceae bacterium, assembly GCA_964563815.1. Taxonomy (GTDB): domain Bacteria; phylum Spirochaetota; class Spirochaetia; order Sphaerochaetales; family Sphaerochaetaceae; genus Ornithospirochaeta. Next base: position 62,094 of record CAZLYD010000001.1, on the reverse strand, counting down.
ATTCACTCACTCAAGGAGTTTCAAATATACAGCTGAGAAAATATGGAGGAGCAGATAGTACACTCTATATAGGTGCAATGAGTATCATAAATTCTATTAGAGAGATGATATCTCTTCCAATCGTTTCTATCACTAATAGTACACAGCCAATAATAAGCTTTAATTATGGGGCTGGTGAGAATAAGAGAGTGATTAAGGCAATAAGGATAATGGTTCTTATTGCACTTAGCTATGGCTTAATTAGCTGGGCTTTAGTTCTTCTTTTCCCATCAACAATAATAGGTATTTTTACTCCAGATGAAACTCTTGTTAACATTACAGTCCATTCTGCATATATATATTTTCTAGCATTCTTCATGATGAGTTTCCAATCCTCAGGGCAAACAACATTTATCTCTCTTAATAAACCAAAGAGAGCAGTATTCTTCTCTCTTTTAAGAAAGGTTTTTCTTGTTCTTCCTCTTTCGCTTCTCCTTCCCTTAACAAGGCTAGGAGTAGATGGAGTCTTTTATGCTGAGTTCTTTAGTCAGCTTTTTGGTGCATCCTGCTGTTTCTTGACTATGTACCTTACACTTTATCGTCCACTAAAGAAGGAAAGTGGGAGAGGGGTACAAAATAAGGGCTAAAGATAGTACTATTAAAAAATAGGAGTAATAAAATGGAAAGAGCAGATACAGGTCTAGCTTTTATGCTTAGATATGAAAATGTTGCTTGGTATGATAGCGGTGAAGTAAGAGTATTAGATAGAAGAGTCTACCCTCAGAAAATAGAATGGGTGGTTTGTCGCACAGTTGAAAGTGTAAGAGATGCAATTAAGGATATGGTTACGCAATCGACTGGACCATATACTCTTGCACCAATGGGAATGGCTTTAGCTTCTTATTTATATAGAGAGCTTCCACTTGATAAATTTGAAGAAAAAATGAAGGAAGCATCCCATATTATTTCTACTTCTAGGCCTACAACAACCAAACGTATGGCAATGCTTACAGAGGCTTGTATTCCTGTTGCTATAAAAGCCAAGATGGAAGGAAAAAATGCAGCAGACGAAGTAAGAGAGCATGTAATTCAATCTAATAATGCTAGATACAATAGGGTTGCAAAAATTGCATCATATCTATGTGATAAATTTCCTCAAGGCGGTACTGTTATGACACAGTGTTATGCAGAAACAGTACTGGGACTGATGCTTCGAGAGTGCAAGAAAAGAGGAAATAACATTCGTCTTTTCTGCCCAGAAACAAGACCTTATTTCCAGGGAGCTAGATTTACATCTACAGTTTGCTACGAGATGGGATTTGATGTAACTGTAATTACAGATAATATGCCAGCCTTCGTAATGAAGAAGGAAGGGGTAGATGTATTTACATGTGCAGCTGACGCTATTAGCTGTGATGGTTATGTTTTTAATAAGGTTGGAACTAGTCAGATTGCAATCTGTGCTAAACACTTTGGTATTCCTGTCTACGTTACAGGTGCGCCTGATAAGTCTCATCCAACCTTTGATACTGTAAATATTGAGATGAGAGACCCATCCTTCTCGCTCCAAGCTATGGGAGTTAGAACAACAATTGATGGAGTTAAGGGCTATTACCCAGCCTTTGATATGACACCACCGGAGTTAATTACAGGTATTGTTACAAACAAGGGTATTTTAAAGCCAACAGAGCTTAATTCTTATTTTGTAGAGGGCGAAAAATACGAATTAACAGTATAAGAAAAAAAGCATTTAATATAAAAAAACGACATTTACTTAGTGTAGATGTCGTTTTTTACGAAAACAAAGCTTAGTGGAGCTTGATCTTTTTATCTTTCCAGCAGCCTGTTTTAACAAACGAAACAGAGAGAACAGAGCCTATTACCCAGCCAAGTGGCCAGCTGAGCCATATTCCTGTTGCTCCTAAGATAGTTTTAGAAAGAATGAATGCAATGAGGACTCTCAAAATAAGGTCTGTAAAGGTTGAAATCATAAAATAGTTCATCTTTCCAGCTCCCTTTAACACACCATCAGATATCATCTTGCAGCATATGATAATATAGAAGGGAGAAAGAATTCTTAGAATTTCTCTACCGCTTTTAAGAGCACCCTCTGATGGGTTTTCCATAAATAATCTTAGTAAGAGGTTTGGAAGACCAAAGTAGAGAAGTATGAAAGGTATTGATATAGTCCAAACAATACGTAGTCCGGCCCTCCAGCCTTCTATTACTCTCTCTTCTTTTCCTGCTCCAAGGTTTTGTGCTGTATAGTTACTTAGTCCACTTCCAATTGTAGAGAAGGATGATATTACTAGATTATTTAGCTTTATAGATGCAGAGTATCCAGCAACAACAGAGGAGCCAAAGCCATTAATCATACCTTGTACAAATATATTTCCGATAGATACAAAGCTTTGCTGTATGGTGCTAGGAATAGCAAGAGATATAAATTCTTTAAATAGGGTAGTATCGAATAATTTTACGTTTCCACTGTCTGGAGTGCTTTTCATTCTTTTGAGTACAACAATAACAGCAAGGAAAGCACTAAAGCCCTGACAAATAAATGTAGCCCAAGCAACCCCTGAAACTCCCATATTAAAGACTGTGACAAAAAGAATATCTACGGCTATATTCGCACTTGAAGAGAAGGCCAAAAAGTAAAATGGTGTTTTAGAGTCTCCGAGGGCAGAGAAAATACCAGTAGAAAGATTGTATAAGAATAAAAATGGAAGACCATAGATATATATATCTAAATAGAGCGCAGAGTCTTGGTAAATGTTTTCCGGTGTCTTTATTAGCTTTAGAATAGTATCCATTCCAACTAGACCAATAATCATTAAGACGATGCAGGTAAAGAGTGTAGAAATAAATGATGTATATATGGCACTCTTCATCCTCGAATACTCTTTTGCTCCAAATAATCTTGAAGCTAATACAGAGCAGCCTACATTGCAACCAAAGGCAAAAGCAATAAAAATCAGTGTAATTTCGTATCCATTTCCTACACTGGCTAGTGCTTCTTCTGAGATGAATTTACCAGCAACAAAGCTGTCTCCAATATTATATAGCTGTTGAAATATTATTGAACCAAAAAGCGGAAGACAAAACTTCCAAAGTACTGTTTGTGGCTTCCCAACCGTTAAATCCTTATTCATAAATTACCTTGTTTATTAAATTCTAGTTAAAAGAAGGGAAAAGAGGAATAGGATAGAATCAATAAGTAAGCTTGAAAAAAAAGACGATAAACCAGATGGGATATCGTCTTAAATGTAGCTCTTCCTATTCAGTTATATCAGCTCCAAAGTATTTAATTGAGAGTTCCTTTAAAACTCCTTCATTTTTTAATTCCTTTAAAGCATTGTTAATTGCATCTAGTAGTGTTTTGTTGTCTTCTCCTTTCTTTAAGGGAATAGCAACACTTGTTACAGTAGGGTCTAAGCATGCAATTTTAAACTCTGCACTAGGGTGTGCTTTCATATAATCGTAGTATGTTACTTCTGCATTTAGTGTTGCATCTATTCTACCGCTTTTGAGTAGTTCAAAGGTCTGAATCAAGTCATCAACACCAGTAACATTAGCACCATATTTTTCTGCAACTTCAGCATAAGTAGAACTAATTGTATTTGCTGTTCTTTTTCCTTTTAAATCTTGCATAGTGGAAATAGAATTATCGTCACTTTTAGTAATAACAGCAGTTTTATTATAAGCATATGGAGTTGAAAAATCATATTTTTGACTTCTTTCTGCTGTTATATCGACACCATTAATCATAATGTCGTATCTTCCTGCATCTAAGCCAGCAAGTAAGCCATCCCATTCGCCTTCAATAAAAAGTGGCTTTACACCAAGCTTATTAGCGATGGCTTCTCCTATTTCTGTGTCAAATCCGACAAGAGTATTATTTTCATCATGATAAGTCCAAGGAGCCCATGTTCCTTCCATTGCGATAATAATTTCGCCCTTGGCCTTAATACGCTCTAAGTGATCACCACTTACCTCTGTTTCTTTGTTTCCTCCAGCCATTATTGAGTTAGCTAGAAGAATAGCAATTAGTAGTACTGTAACTAATTTTTTCATCGTTTTCTCCTTGTTTTATAATTTAGGAAGCTCCATTCTAGATAGGAATTCCTTTGTTCTCTTTTCTTTAGCATTGGTAAATACTTCTTCTGCTTTTCCTTCTTCTACAATTTTACCATTTTCCATAAAGATGACCTTATTGCTTACTTTGCGTGCAAATGCCATTTCATGTGTAACAACTAGCATCGTCATTCCTTCTTCTGCTAGCTTCTTCATTACATCTAATACTTCTCCGGTAAGCTCTGGGTCTAAAGCAGATGTTGGTTCATCAAAGTATAATAGAAGGGGAGATGAGGCTAGAGCTCTAGCTATAGCAACACGCTGTTGTTGCCCTCCTGAGAGCTGCGATGGGTAGTAAGCTGCTCTATCAAGCATTCCAACCTTCTCTAAGTTTTCTATTGCTTTTTTCTCAGCTTCTTCTTTGCTCATTTTGTGTGCAACAATTAAGCCTTCCATTACATTTTCTATTACAGTCTTGTTGTTAAAGAGATTAAAGGATTGGAATACAAAGCCTGTTTTCATTCTAATATTTCGAATCTCTTTTTTTGTGATTTTATTTAAATCGTACTCTTTTCCATCAAAGGTTAGAGTGCCACTGTCTGCAGAAGTAAGAAAGTCCAATGTTCTTAAAAGTGTTGTTTTTCCACTTCCACTAGGGCCAAGAATAGCAATGACGTCACCTTTATCGACTTCTAATGATATTCCATCAAGAACAAGGAGAGAATCGTAGTGCTTCTTAATGTTTTCTGCTTTCAAAATCATCATGATGCTTTTCTCCCTATATTCTTATTTAGCTTCTTCTCTCCCCAGGCCTGTACCCTTGTTAATATTGTACACATAGCTAAGTATATAAGACCAACCTCAATGTATAGAACAAGAGGTTCATATGTTCGAGCAACAATACGCTGTGTTTGCATAAACATCTCTGTAACTGTAATGTTTGCAGCAAGAGAAGTATCTTTAAGCATGCTAATTAAAGAATTAAAGAGAGTAGGAAATGCTATCTTAAATGCTTGAGGAAGAACAATCCTCCTCATTGTCTGTAGCCAGCTCATTCCAACGCATTCTCCTGCCTCTAGTTGACCAATAGGAACTGCAGTTATTGCAGCTCTTATACTTTCTGCCGAATATGCTCCCTCGTTGAGCGAAAAAACAATAATTGCTGCAGGAAATGGATCAATTACAATACCCAAACTTGGTAAGCCATAAAATACTACGAAAAGCTGAACTAGAAGAGGAGTTCCTCTAATAACCCATATATAGAAACGCGCAATTGTTTTTAATACTGGGACAGAGGCTACTTGTACAAGAGCAACTACTGTTGCAATAACTAGTGCCAGTGAAAAAGATATAAGGGTTAGAGGTATAGTCATCTCTATACCGGGTTTTAATATCTTGAAAAATGAGTCGACAATTATGCCCCAAACTCTACCATCCATGTTTTAAGTGCCTCTCGAGAAGAAAATAACTAAGCAATAAAGACTAGTCAAGGTTATCAGAAAAAGAGCTTACTATAAAGTATCATATAGCTGAGCATAACGAGAAGAAGAGGCTCTCCATGACCAATCCTCGTTCATGCCTCTTTTTTGCATCTCAGTCCATAGTTCTTTTTTGTAATAGAATGTGTTGTAGGCATGTTCAAATCTAGAGTAAAGCGCATCGGGCGTGTAATCATAGAAGGAAAAACCAGTTCCGCTATTACTAAATTCATTAAATGCTTTTACTGTATCCTTTAATCCTCCTACTTCATGCACAATAGGAATAGCTCCATATTTGAGCCCAAGTAGCTGCGTAAGGCCACATGGCTCAAATGCAGAAGGTACTAGAACAACATCAGAGGAAGAATAGATTCTTCTAGAAAGAGGCTCTGAGAATGAAATAATTGCTCTAATTTTATTTGGGTATTTATCCTGATAATACCTAAACATGTTCTCGTAATAGGAGTCTCCTGTTCCAAGAATAATTAAATTCATCTCTCTTTCTGCCATTCTATCCATTATTGCATCAACTAAATCTATTCCCTTTTGGTCTGTTAGTCTTGAGATGATTGCAAGAGTAAAGATGTCTTTATTAACAGGTAGCCCTAATTCTTTTTGTAATTCAACCTTGTTTTTCATTCTTTCTTCAATAAAAGAAGAGGATGAGTAGTTAGTACAAATAGCTTTGTCTAGTTTTGGATCCCAAAGTGAATAATCTATTCCGTTTACTATTCCTAGGAGTCTATCTTTACGCCAAGAGAGAATATCATCTAAGCCGTCCCCGAATTGTGGTGTTTGGATTTCTTTTGAATATGAAGAAGAAACAGTTGTAATCCAATCACTAAAAACTAAGCCGCCACGAAGCATTGATGCATTCCATTCGTCCTTTGGTAAAGAGGTATCCTGAAATGGGGAAACTAGCAGACCTGGAGCAAATAATTCATCAGGTAGTCCAGTTACCCATCTAAGGTGACCTACATTCCAACAGCCTTGAAATCTTATGTTATGGATAGTCATGATAGTTCTAATGCCATTAAAGAAGGTGTCGCCTTGAAATAGAGTATTTAAATACACAGGGACAAGTGAAGCTTGCCAATCATGGCAATGAATGATGTCTGGTCTAAAACCAATTAGGGGAAGAGAGGAAAGAATTGCCTTTGAAAAATAAGCAAAGCGTTCAAGGTCTGTAAATAGGTCAAAGTATGGTTTATCACCGCTGAAGTACTGGATATTATCTACAAAATAGAATGTGATTCCATCTAAAACTAGAGTGTTAATGCCAACATAGATTCTATTATCCATCTGAAAATAGCATATATTTTGTAGCTTCTCTTTATATTTGTCATTTATACATTGATATTGAGGTAGTATTACTCTTACATCATATTTTCTTTTATCAAAGGTTTTGGGAAGGCTACCAACAACATCAGCAAGTCCTCCTGTTTTTACGAAAGGAACACATTCAGAAGAAGCAAATAATATCTTTTTCATTTTACCACCTCTCATTTATTTTAACTGTTTTTACTCTTAAACAAAAGAAACAGTTAATAAAAAGAGACATCTTCGTTTTTTAGAATCTTTTTAATATAAGAAAAGTATTAGGTAAAATCTGAATTACCGAATATTAATTCTTTGTTAATTGGTAACGTTTTAATTTGACATGTGGCTATGGTGGTGTTAAGGTAAGTTTGTTCAGTGGAAGAACTAATTAAAAAAAGGAGCGCCTTGGAATGCCTGCAAATAATAATATTTTCCAAAGAAATGCGAACACAACAATGGTTGCTCAGCTAATTTGGAGACATAATGGAGTTTCCCGTATAGACATTTCTAGGCAACTTAAACTGAACAAATCGACCGTTAGCAATATTATTTCATCATTATTAGAAGCAGGACTTGTGAATGAAGGAGAGTACAAAGATGCTTGTACACAAGGGGGGCGAAAGCCAATAGAACTGACCATCAACAAAGATTTCGGATGTGTTTTTGGTTTTGATTTACAGCCATCCCATTATAGGTCAGTCATTATGAGTGTTGACGGTTCAATTTTGTGGGAGAAGAAAGGCCCAAAGAGCCAGTTATCCTTTGAAAGTTTCATTAATGCTGTAATCGATGAGGCCTTTCATGCCCACTCTTCAATCAATGCTCCTGTTCTTGCTCTCTCTTTTTCTGTTACTGGACAGGTAGATAGTGAAAGAGGATATATTGTTTACTCTTTCCCTTTTAATATTTCGAATTTTAATTTTAGAGATTTTGTTCATAAAAAATATCCAGAGTACCCTGTTTATGTTGATAACGATGCCAATTCAGCGGCTTGGTTCGATTTGCATTCTATTTTAGATTCTTCTTTTTCTTCACAGGCTTTTTCTATTCTTGCAGATTATCATGAAGAAGCATTAAAGGTTTCATCTGTTGCTGGAATCGGTGTTGGAACAGGACTAATTTTAAATGGTAATGTTTATCGTGGCTCACATAAAGCAGCTGGAGAATTTTGTTCCATTTCTTGGAAAAGAGGATCGGCTAATCAATCGGGCTTAGATATGGATGTGTTAAGAAAAACAATTTCAGATAAAGAAGCACTTGCCCTTTGGATAGAGGATACATTCTCTTCGTTTGTTCCATTAACTGTTGTTATGGATTTTGAAAAGATTATTCTTCATGGTAATCCATTTTGTGACGAAGAGTGGGTCAGAAGGACGCTAGAGGAACGAGTTCCAGCTTTTGTTGGTGCATTAGAGAAGACAGGCTGTGAATTACTATTTTGTGTTAATGATGAATATGTGTCTGCAAAAGGTGCAGCACTTATGTATTTGCATGATTTATATGCAATCCCAGACTTGGAAAAGACGGAAGACGAAAAGATGAGTTTGGATGATGTTATAGATTTTGCAAAAGAGCAAAGAAAAAAGAGAATAATATAAGGAATAAAAGATGAGTAATGTTGATGTTGTAAAAAGGAGCCCGCGTTCATCTCTTTCTAGTCGAAGGGAAGAAAAATTCGCTTATTGGTCTTTAATACTACCAGGATTTTTAATTTATGTTTTTGTAATGGCATTCCCAACGATATTTGCTTTATTTTTAAGTATTACAAACTATAAAGGTGGAGCATTATTTGGGCCTAAGAGAAGACATATTGATATTGTTGGTTTCCAGTATTATGTTTCGATGTTCCGTGACAAGTATTTCTGGCTTGCTTTAAAGAATAATATGTGGATTACTCTAATTAGTGTATTCGGTCAGATTCCACTTGGTTTCTTTATGGCGTACTTAATCTTTAGAGGTATGATTAAGGGTAAAGACTTCTTCCAGACAGTTATATACCTTCCTTGTGTAATTTCAACTGTTGTCATTGGAAGACTTTGGAAGGCTATTACTGCTCCAAATGGTGCTCTACCAGATATTATAAAGATTTTTAATCCTAGCTATGTAGCTAGTAATAGTGAACATCCTATGATTCCTGTTCTCTTAGTAATACTTTGGATGTATACAGGAACATATTTGATAATATTCTTAGCTAATATGCAGAAGATAGATACATCTGTTATCGAGGCAGCTAAGATTGATGGCGCTACAGAATTCCAAGCTTTACGTTATATCATCCTTCCTGCTTTAAGTGGTGTAATTGTTACATCTGCTATTCTTGCAATCTCTGGTTCATTAAAGAGCTTTGACCTTATCTATGTTATGACAAGTGGAGGACCTGCTAAGCAGACATATGTTCTCTCAATCTATATGTATGATACAGCTTTCAAGGGTGCACCTAACTATCCACTTGCTAACGCTGTTTCAATCGTAATGTGTATTATTTCCTTTGCTCTCATTGGAGTGACAAAGCTTGTTGAGAAGAAGTTTGGAGGCAAAGAATGAGTACTAAAATTAAAGATACAAACACAGTTGGTAGAAAGGTTAGTATGGTAGTAACATATACCATTCTTATCATCTTTGCCCTCTTAGCTATTCTTCCTATTCTCTGGCTTATAATGAGTTCCTTCAAAACAAGCCAGGAATACCAGCTTGATAGACTAGGTTTCCCTAAGCAGTTTTTCTGGCAGAACTATAGAGATGCTTGGGTTCGTGGTCACTTTGGTACATATATTATAAACAGTGTTGTCTACACAGCTGTAACAGTAATCGCTGTATTGATTTTGGGTATGATGAGTGGTTTTGCTTTTGCAAAAATTAAAATGAAATGTACTAAAATCCTTTATGGCTCCTATATAATCGGTATTTTGATGACACTTCAGTCAATTATGATTCCGCTCTTTATTGTTATAAATCAGGTGGGTCTCTACGATACTAAGCTTGGTGTCTTAATTCCTTATATTGGTATTGGACTACCAATGGGTGTCTATCTATGTACTGAATACATTAGAAGTATTCCAGACGCATTAGTAGAATCTGCACGTATAGACGGAGCTTCTTACTTTAAGATCTTCTTTTCTATCGTTGTCCCAATGGCAAAGCCTGTAGCAACAACTCTTGCTATTTTGAATATCTCCGGAACATGGAATGAATTCATGCTTATTAACATGCTTACTTCATCCTCAAGTAATAAATCTCTTCCTGTAGGTATTCAATCTTTCGCAGGTTCTCTATCTACAGACTATGGTAAGCTTTTTGCTTCTCTTGTAATTGGCTTATTACCTATGCTTGTCTTCTATCTAGTTTTCAGAAAGGAGATAACAAAGGGTGTTGCAGCAGGTGCTGTAAAGGGTTAAGGAAATAGACAGCATAAGCTGTTTGTTAAATATGTAAACGTATGTAGGCTTATGTCTACTCAAAGGTTTTTCATCACAAGGAGGAAAAGATGAAAAAGTTATTAACAGTTGTTCTTGTTATTGCTCTTGCAACAACAGCTCTTTTCGCTCAGGGACAGTCAGAAGCTAATAGCGGAAAGACAACAATCAGAGTTCTGAACTATATCGACATGTCAGAACCAAACAGTGCTAACGAAATTGAACGTATCTGGAATAAGTTCACAGAAGAACACCCAGACATTCAGGTTATCAGAGAAGACCTCTTCAACGAGCCTTATCATCAGAAGATTGAAGCATATGCTGCACAGGGAAATCTTCCAGATGTTATGTATGCTTGGCCAAGTGGAAGAAGTAGTACTCTTCACACAGAAGGTTTACTCAAGGACTTAACTCCATTCTTGGAAAAAGATGGCCTCGTAGATGATTATAGCGCTGTTGCAATTGCTCCACAGCTTGGTGGATATCTTGGAGAACTTCCAAACGGTATCACAGCTACATCCATGATGTTTGTTAACACAAAGGTTCTCAGAGAAAACGGACTTGAAATGCCTAAGACATATGAAGACTTAGTAGCAATGGTTCCAGTTCTCAACGCTAAGGGAATCGAAGTAATAACAATGGATTGTATGGATGGTTGGGTAATGCAGTCTTGTCTCTTCTCTCTTCTCTGTGGAAGATTTGGTGGAGTTGATTGGGCTGACAGACTCGCTGCAGGCGAAATCGATTTCGAAGATGATTGGTTTATTAACGCTCTTACAGCTCTCGACAACCTCTATAAGGATGGAGTTATCAACAGAAATACTCTTTCTATCTCTTATGGTTCTGGTCGTGGTGACTTTGCTAATGGTAAGTCTGCATTCTATATCGATGGCGACTGGGCTTGTGGTTCATTCCAGACAGACGTCACAACAGGTCAGGCTCTCTTCTCTCCAGCAGCTCAGGAAACAGATGTTGAACTCATTAACTTCCCAGAACTCAAGGGCGAAGTTGTTCATAACTCTAACTCTTCTGTCGTAGGTACAGGTTGGGCAATGAGTGCTGATATCCCAGCTGGTTCTAAAGAAGAAGCTGCAGCTTGGGAACTCATCAAGTTCCTCCAGGGCGAATATGCTCAGACATGGAGACTTACAACTGGTGCTGCATTCCCATCACTCACAACTATCGACGTTGCTAAGGTTTGTGAAGAAAACAACCTCGAACCACTCGTAGCTAAGAGAGCTGATTGGTATAATAGAATTGAAGTTGCTACTCCAGTTATCGACGGCGTTCTTGATCCAGCTGTTTATGAAGTTATTAATACTGTTCTTGCTGAAATCGGTCTTGGAACAACAACAGTTGAAAAGGCTGCTAGCACAGTAAACGCTGCATGGAATGCATTCATTGGTAAGTAATTTTAGACCTATAACTTAAAATTGGTGCGGGTCGAGTTCGGCCCGCATTTATATAGAGGTGATTTCTATGAATTTATACTTAGATAAGGTTCTTGTTCCAACAATAAAAACAAAGGATGTATTAGTTAAAAAGCTTATTAAAAAGCCAGAGCTTGTTATTAAAGAAAGAGCTGATATTAATAAGGTGAAAGTTGAAGAAGGGAAAATAACAATTATTTCTACTTCCGATGAAACAGAAAACCAAGCTTTACGTTATATAGATCAGCTTCTCATTCACTACGAAGATTTTTTACCTATTTGCGAATTTGAATTTTACTCACCTTCCTATAGATATAGAGGATTTCATTTAGATTGCGTTAGAGCGACTTTCTCAATAGAAGAGGTTAAAAGAATTATTAGAACTTGCTCCTTGGTTGGTTATAATTATTTCCATTTCCATCTTACAGATGACCAGGGTTGGCGCTTCCCTGTTGAGGGATATGATAAATTGGAAACAATCTCATCTAAACGAAATAGATATGAAAATGATGACAATCATCATGTTGTTTCAGCTTTCTATAGCTTAGATGAGTTAAAAGAAATAGAAGAATACTCAAAGAGCCTTGGAATTACTGTAATTCCTGAAATAGAAATGCCAGGACACGCAGAAGCACTTCTTGCTGCATATCCTGAGATGGGATGTACAGGAAAAGAGATACCTGTTCAAGATAACTATGGAATCTTTGAAAATGTTATGAATCCAGCTTCTCCTGCACTTTGGACTTTTTTAGATAAAGCTATAGAGACGCTTTCTTCTATTTTCTCTGGCCCATTCTTGCATATAGGTGGCGATGAGTGTCCACATAAGCAGTGGGCTGAGAATGAGGATTGTCTTGCTTTGATGAAGAAGGAAGGAATTGATAATGTAGATGATCTACAGGGCTGGTTTACAACTAAAGCTACTTCTCTTGTTAAAAAGTATGGTAAGAGAGCTATTGGTTGGGATGAGGTTGTAGATGCACCTAAAATTGATGAAAACGTTGTAGTAATGTCTTGGAGAGGGTTAGATGGCGCTAGAATTGCTACAAAGAGAGGTCATGAGGTTATTCTTTGTCCTGAAACAAATGGTTGCTATTTAGATCGTTATCCAACTAATGATAGCTGGGAAAAGGGTAATTTGAGTAAGGGCTTCTCTTTGCCTCTCTTTGACCTAGATATTTGCATGGAAGAGGAGTTAGGAAAGGAGAGAGCCGATCTTATTCTTGGTGCTCAGTGTAATTTGTGGTGTGAAAAAATAGATAGTGGTAGAGAAGCTGAATTTATGTACTTCCCTCGTGCTTTTATTTTGGCAGAGAATTTATGGCTAGGTAAGAATAAGGACTGGAATGCTTTATTGGAGAAAAAGAAGGCACTTTCAGATCTTTGCTATAATCTTAATATACTCTGTAATCCAGCTCCTTGGGTATAAAGAGAAGAGTCACACCGAGAGGTGTGACTCAACTTTTAGGATATTAAGAGGAAATCCACGGTAATACAATTGTCGAGTAATTCACTTTTTAGATATATCCCAGAGAACTAGGCTTTCCTTTACTTTTTCTATATCTGTTTCTTCTTTTGGTGAGAATAGAACTGTTTTTTCTTCTCCAGGGAGAAGTAAAAGATAGTTATCTGAGAAGTTTCCGATAATAGATGTTGAATCAATAATAACAAAAAGAGAAGGATTGGTTGAGGTAAGAGTAATTGAATAATCCTTACCACACTTTTTAACATCCTTTATCTTGCTATTAGAAGCTTTTATATTTGCTTCCTGCGGCTTAGTAAAAAGTAAGAATCTTTCTTCTATTGTTTTATTAGTTGAGAGAGTAACGACTACAAATTCATTTTCTCTATCTTCTTCTTTAATTCTTTCAATTTCTCTTACGCTTTTTGCATTAATAAAGATTGAGTAAGAGCTATCTTTCTTTGTTTTTCCATCATAACTGAATACTCTAACTCTTATATTAACCTTTCGCTTTTTGTTTTCTTCGTTAATTACTTTAACGAAAATTGTATCATCGTCTTTATATAATAGCGGAGCAATAGGAGCATAGAAGTGCTTTATTGCATAATGAAGTGTTTTCCATTTTCCATTGTATTCGATGCTGGACCAAGAGGAGACAGGCCAAACATCATTTAGCTGCCATATTAGTGTTCCCATACAATAAGGCATTAAGCTTCTCCAATATGTTACAGCTGTCTCGATTGCTAAAGCTTGTTGAACCTGTGATAGATAGAGACTATTAATGAATGAAGAAGGAATTGAAAATAGACGAGAAAACTCATCAGTAATTATTTCATTACCTCTATCATTACGCTGATGATGAAGCATTGTAGGAGAAGTAAGAGAGTATTCTTCTTTTGGACAGAATGTAGATACTGTATATGGGCTAGGAAAGGATTGGTAACCAAATTCTGAACAGAAGCGGGGCTTAACAGTATGATAGTGTTCAAAATCTTTACCTTCGTGCCAAACTGACCAGAAGTGCATATCACCATTTCCGTCGTTATGCCAGTTATCACTGTAGTCTCCGGGACCTGCACATGGTGAAGAAGGCCAGAAAATACGAGTTTCGTCTTCTGCCATTACAGTTTTTCCTACTGCTTCATCATTAAGCTTCTCATAGTCCTTTAAGTACCTTTCTCTGTTTTCTTTTGTTTCGTCATACCAGCCCAGAGCACCTAAATCTTCATTGTTTCCACACCAAAGTGCGATAGATGGTCTACTCTTGAGTCTTCTGATTTGGTCCCTTATTTCTTCTTTTACTGAATCAAGGAACCAATCTTGAGATGGGTATGTAGAGCAAGCAAACATCATATCATGCCAGATTAGGAGGCCGTATTCGTCACATGCATCGTAGAAATCTTCCATCTCATACCAGCCACCGCCCCATACTCTTATTGCGTTCATGTTTGCTTTTTTTGCATCGTTTAATATAGAAAAGTAACGTTCTCTTGTGCAACGAGAAGGAAGAGCATCAAGTGGAATCCAGTTAGAGCCCTTCATGAAAACGGGTTCATCGTTAACAACTACTGTTAACTCTTTTCCTCCAAAGGTTTTATTGTTTCTAACAGAGAGAGTCCTGAAGCCAACCTTGCGCTTTTTGCTTTGGCCTTCTATTTCTACTTTCGTTTCATAGAGCTTTTGTTCTCCCATACCGCTTGGCCACCATCTTTCGACTAAGCAATCGTCGAGTGTAATTGTTTCCTTATAAACAAATTCGCCCCTTTGAATTTTTATTTTTTCTTTTATTTCTTGGTCTAATATGGTGAAGGAAGCTTCCTTCTCATCTTCCTCTAACCCAAGTAAGTAGAGTGTATAATCTAATTTCCAAATATCATCTTCTTTACTTATAGTAACAGCAAATTCTTTTAGAACGACACTATCTGTTTCAATTATAACTGGATCTGTATATATACCGATGGTCATGAGGCAAATACCCCAATCCCAGCCTGCATTGCATTGTGTCTTTCTAACTAGGTTTCTATTAGGGGAACCATTTGGATAGAGAGAACATGGAATAGGATAAGGAAGGGTGCTATTCCTCTTTATAGCTTCCTTTTCTGCTGAGTTAAAAACAAAGGATATTGTATTTTTCCCCTCTTTAAGGAAAGAAGAAATGTCAACAAAATAGATTCTATGTTCGTTATCAAAGGATTGAACTTCTTTGTCGTTAAGAAAGAGTGTAGCAATAGTATCTAATTTTTCTAATTTAAGATAACAATTTTTTGTTTTTTTACTATATTCAAATTCTCTCTCTATCTTCCAATCCCCACGTCCAATGAAGAGGATGTCGTCTTCATTTTTACCATAGTAAGGGTCATTAATTACCTCTTGTTCAATCAAAGAGGAGTGGATATCTCCAGGAATATTTATTGAATATATTTTATCTTGTGTTATACCAAATTTGTTTTCTTCAATATTTATAGGTCTTAGCTTCCATTGTCCTTTTAGATTAATCATTTTTTTCTCCTTTCCTTAATTGTAGCGGAGAAATAATAAAAATAAATTAATTTGTAAAACTAACTATATTAAAGTGCTATATTAATCCAGCCTTTATCACTAAGAGCCATTTGATTCGTAAAGCCTAAATCCTTAAGTATTCTTTCTGTTTCCTTGTAGCCATAGCTTAGTGTGTCCTTACTGTGAGAATCAGAAGTAACGATAATTGGGGCATTAAGCTTTTTGAGTCTTTCTAAAAGGAAGATAGCTGGATACGGTTTTGTTTTCCATCCTCTGCTCATAGCTCCAGTATTAACCTCAAAGATCTTATTTTCTTTGGCTATTTTTTCTAAATAGTAGAGGGCTAATTTTTTATATCTATCGTCTTCTTCATCAAATAGGTTTTCCTTCTCATTAAATTTCGTATATAGATCAAAGTGCCCTACGATATCAAAAGAAGAGGAGCAAGAAAAGCTGTATAACTCATCTAAATAGCCTTCAATTAAAGATAAATGGTTGTTGTTATACTCATTAAGAGCATTTTTCCATTCTTGGGGAGTATTATCTACGCTAAATACTCCGTTTGGTGTTCTAAATAAGTGTACAGAGCCTATAGTGTAGTCTAATCTGGGATCGAGTGTTGGTCTTTCTTCGCCTGCTATTCTACTTTCTAATTCTAAGCCTAGGTAGATATTGATTCTTTCTTTATAATCTTCTTTGTACTTTAAGACTGTGTTGTAGTATTCCTCTACTTTCTCCTTCTTAATACCACAAGAGTCAAAGGAATAACCTGTGTAACAATGAGAAGAGATTCCGATACTAGTAAAATTTAAAGAAAGTGCGCTTTCAATCATTTCTTTAATACTTGATTTGCCGTCGCAAAAAGTATTGTGTGTATGAAGAGAAGATAGTATTGCCATAGATTCATTATAGAATAAGGATATATTTTCGTTAATCAATATTCTTTTTTCATTTATACTTACTTTATGAAGATAAAAACAAAAGAAGCTAAGTACAGAGAAGTAATAGAACGTATACCTGAAAAAAGGAAAAAACCAGAGAGAGTTAATTTGTTTTTTAGAACTCTTTTGAGAATAGCGTCGATACCAGATTTAATTGCTACTAGTTTTGAGTGTGAAAAAAGGGGAATGGAAAGGCTTGGAAAGAATGAAAATGCTTTCTTTTTGATGAATCATTCCTCATTTATAGACTTAGAAATAGCATCTAATATTCTCTATCCTAGGCCTTTTAATATTGTTTGTGAGGCAGATGGCTTTGTCTCTAAGGCATGGCTTATGAGAAAAATTGGATGTATACCAACACATAAGTTTTTCAGTGAGAGTGCATTGGTAAGAGATCTTGTACACTGTGCTAGAAAAATTAAGACATCAATTTTGATGTATCCAGAGGCATCATACTCCTTTGCTGGAACAACACCAACACCACTACCGGATAGTCTTGGTAAATGTATTAAGCTTTTAAAGCTTCCTGTCGTAATGATTAATACGTATGGAGCATTTCATAGAGACCCTCTCTATAATTTACTAAGAAAAAGAAGGGTTAAAGTAAAAGCTAAGATGGAATATCTATTATCGAAAGATGATATAGAGAAAATGACAACTGATGAGATAAATAAAAAGATTTCTTCTTATTTTTTGTTTGATCACTTTAAATGGCAAAAGGATGAAGGAATAAAGATATGTGAGAGCTTTAGAGCAGAAGGATTAGAGAGTGTTTTATATAAGTGTCCTAATTGTCATGAAGAAGGAAAAATGAAAGCTAGTGGAATTACTTTAAAATGCTCTAGCTGTAATAAAGAATGGGAAATGGAGGAAAATGGAGAGCTAAAAGCTAGGGATGGGAAAGATTTCTTTACTCATATTCCTTATTGGTTTGATTGGGAAAGAAAAGAGACTGAAAGAGAGATCGAGGAAGGTAAATACGCTCTTTCTTTTCCTGTTAGAATTGCTCTACAGGTTGATTTTTCTGCCATATATTTTGTTGGTAATGGCACATTAACTCACACCCTAGACGGCTTTCACCTTCTTAGTGATGATGGTGAAATTGATTTCTACTATCATCCTCTCAGTTCATATTCGCTCTCCTCTGATATATACTGGTACGAGCTTGGTGATATGATAAGTATCGGAGACGAGAAGCGAATTTTCTATCTCTTTCCTCCTAAAGAGTATGCTGTTGTTACTAAAGCAAGGTTTGCCACAGAGAAGATATATAGAGATAGAAAAGCACAAGTATAGAGATAACTAGGAGTATTTGTTCTTTTGCTTTATAATTAAAATATGACAACTATTACGATTACACCTAAAGATTCTATTAATAAAACTATTAGTGAGGCACCAGAAGGACCTTTGACATTAATAATGGAAGAGGGAGAATGGAGGGAAAAAGTCTTTATTAATAGGCCAGATGTCACACTCATTAGTGAAAAAGGTGCCATTATTAGTACCGATGACTACCATGGTAAAGAGAGAAATGGTTATGTCTATAACACAGGAGAGAGTGCTTCTGTTACTATATCCGCTCCTTCTTTTTCTGCAATTGGCGTTACTTTTCTTAATAGCTTTGATTGGAAAAGTGGTAAAAAATGGAATGAGGAGCATGAAGAAGATAAGAGAGATTTACAAGCAGTAGCTCTTCGTACTTCTTATGGTGCAACAAATTCTTTTTTTCGATCATGCACCTTTTTAGGATGGCAGGATACTTTATATCTTGATTATGGTGTTTCAATTCTAGAGGATTGCACAATTAAGGGGAGTGTGGATTTTATCTTTGGTGCTGGTACTGCTCTTTTTCAAGGCTGTGATATAGTTTCTCGAGATACAGGGTACGTTACAGCCCCTTCTACCTTTAGTGATGAAAGAATTGGTTTTGTCTTCCATGATTCTGTCTTCAAAAGCGATTCTTCTGTGCCTGATAATTCAGTTTTTCTTGCTCGTCCATGGTTTCCTTCGGGAGCAAGGAATCGTAATCCTATGGCGCTCTTTGTTGACTGCTCGTTTGCTAGCCACATTTCTTCATCTCTTTGGACAGATATGAAGAGTAGAACTATTAGTGGAGAAGAGAGAATCAATAAGGGTGAAGACGCACGCTTTTATGTCTACTCTTTAGAAAAAGAGACAATAAAAGGTGAAGAGGTTGATAGTATTCTAAAGGAGCTCAAAAGAAGATTTTAAATTAAGCCAAGCTTCCTTGCTTCTTTAGTTAGTCCTAAATAGCTAAATACTTCTTTCTTTAGTTCTAAGAAGAGAGTGTTGAATGCGCTTATTATTTTCATCTCGTCTTTATTGCTAATAGTAGAATTACTTGTATATTCAAGGGCTTCCTTGTTTATAGAGGAAGATGAAGGAGAATAATTACGCAGTGCCCATAAAGACGGGTCTACACTGCTCTCTACTACTTCTTCTATTTCGTCAGGAAGAGAAGGGAAGAAATCGATACCGGTTATTTCTTCTACTTCATCTACCGTTACTGCAAAATAACTGAGACCTTCCTTTGAATTTTCGTGTGGAAGAATAAAGCCTATAGCTTTAATAATTGGATCGTTGTAATCAAGAATTACCTTATAAAAGTAATTTGGAACTGCTACGTTATTTGTTCCAATAGTTTTATATGGACCATCTGTTAGTACTGGCCCTGTAACTACGTAGATCACTTCGTCTTCATATGCAATAGAGCGAACAGCACTCTCCAAATCACTCCAAATACCTGCATTGAAGGAGTGGAGCTGCGGACACATATTACTTAGATAGAAGGTATCATTCATTGCATCTTCTGACCATCTGAAGTCTGCCGCTGGTGCCATGTGGCCTCTGTCATAACCGCTTTTACGGTAATCAGAGAGAGTAGCAGAACCTGTAGTAACACTCTCATCTTCTCTGAAGTTATCATTTCTTTCTACTGCTATTGTTGTAACTTCCTCTTTTGTTAACTCGTATGCAACCCAAGATGGAAGCTCATATTCTTCATTATACGAAAGTGTGTATCCTGTGTGTGTTATAACTTCCTCACCATTAATTAGGGCTGGTATTTCTAAATTTTCGATTAAGCCTAAGCTTTGAAGCTTTTCTTCACTTTCTGTTGGTGTTATAAAACAAAGGAGGAGAAAGAGAATAATTAAACCAATAATAAGACCCAGTATTTTAGTTAATGCTTTCTTCTTTTTCTTGCTTTTTTTCTTTTTTGCCATTGTTATTTCCCTCTAGAAAGTTTGTCTTCTTCTATTAAAAAGAAATTCTAAGAAAAAAGTAACAGAAAAAAGCAATAAAGGTGAAATAAGTAGAAGAAAAGATGAATAGGAAGAAGCTGAAACAAAGAATGGGGAGGAAAAAATAGTAGAGGACGTATTTCCTACAATAGATGAACAAAAGAGATTATTCGCATAGTGTAAAACTAAGCAGGATTCGAGATTGTTTGAATAAAAATAGAGTAGAAAAGAGAGAAAGCCCCACAAAAAATATGTAAGAAGAGGGAAAATCGGAGTACTGTTTTCAATTACTTCTTTGTTTAAAATATGTGGAAGTGTGAATACTAAGCCTCCGAGTAAAGCTGTAAGGAATTTCGTTATTTTTCGTTTTGGCGAGATAGCTTTAATAATTAAAGTGCGAAAGGCTATCTCTTCAGAGAGCGTTTGTGGAATAAAAAGAATAATAGAGAGGAATAGAAAGGCTATCTTATTAGTACCTATATAAGGTGTTATTTTATCCTTTTCAAATAGAGAAAGCAGAGAAAGAATGAGAAGTGAGACGAAAAGGATGAGGCAATCCTTCTTTAAATCTAACCTTCCTTCCTTTATTAATGATAACAGTGGTCTTTTTAGTAAAGCTTTTGACAAAATAATAAGCGTTATAAATAAAACGATATGAGGAATAAAAGCATTAACATAAAGAGAAAGGGGAGAAGAAAAAAAGCAATCAAAGACTATTGATAGTATTCCACCTATCGTAAACCAAGAAAATGTGGATAGTAGTAGTACCAATAAGTAGTCTAATCTTTCTTCTTTTTTCATAACGCTTCTATACTTTTTTTCATTCTTTCTAAGGCAGAGATAACTTCTTTTCTGCTTGTGCCATAGTTAAAACGAACAAATTCTTTACTTCCAGAGCTAAACCAAGTTCCGTCATTAAGGGCAACAGAGGCTTCTACTCCAAAGAATTTAGATAAAATACCACCGGAAGGGGAGCTGTATCTTTCTTTTTCACCTAAGACCTTTTTCTCTATTTTTTCATAAACGGAAGAGCAATCAAGGAAAGCAACAAAGGACGCTTTTGTTTTACACAGCTTGATTTCCTTTAGATTGCTTAATAAATATTTTTCAATTTCGTCTCTTGTTTCTTTTAAATACAAGCAAAGAGCTTTGTTATACTCAAGACCATTTTTATATGCCTCTTGAGTTAATTCTCCTATAAAATATCCAGGGGAAGAGAGAAATAGTGCATCTTCTTTTTCTTTCCATTTTTCTAAAAGAGTAGGAGAAGAGAATACAGCAAAGGCAGAATGCTCGCCTGCAACATTAAATGTCTTAGAGGGTGCCATAAATGTAATAGTATCGGCTCCGATTGCTTCATTAACTTTACCCATTGGATAATGAATGGCATCACTATGGACCAAATCAGCATGGATTTCATCACTAAGTAATAAAACATCATACTTCTTGGCTATTCTTAATACTTCCTCCAGCTCTTCTTTCTTAAAAACTATGCCTGTTGGATTATGAGGAGAACAGAAAAGTATTATCTTAACCCCTTTTACTGCTTTCTCAAGCTTTTCTAAGTCTAGAGAGAAAGAAGAGGAAGAAGCGTCGTAGGAAAGTGGAAATTCATCCATTATTCTTCCGTTTTTCTCACATAATTCTCTAAAAGGACGATAAAGGGGGCTTGGTACTAATATGTGGTCACCTATAGAAGAAAAAACATTAATAGCGAGTGAAAGACCATGTAATAAGCCAGAAGAAAAGAGTACTGAGTCATCGCTCGGTGCCCAGTTGTGTCTTTTTTTTGTCCACGCCGTGAAATAAGATGTGATGAGTGGGAAAGATGGATAACCATAAGCTTTTGAATTAGCTATTTCTAGTGCTTTTTCACTTATATGTTTTTCTGCTTCAAAGTCCATATCTGCAACCCAAAAAGGAAGGGCCTCGGGATTAGCAGAAATAGAGAAAATAGCATCCTTGTTCCATTTTATTGAGTTGGTTTTTCTTCTATCTACAGTTTTATCAAAGTCGTAATTATTCATCTCTATTATTCCTCTTTTTTTAGTTCGTTCATAAGTGAGAAAAAGGTTGGAAAGGTAACAGCTACTGCACTTGTGTCATCTATTACAGTTTCTCCTTCTGCTACTGTTGATGCAATATAGAGTGCCATTATTACTCTATGGTCGCTATGACCACTAACCCTTGCTCCCTTTAAGAAGCCCTTACCATGTATAACTAGTCCATCTTCTCTTTCTTCTATATCTGCTCCCATTTTTTCTAATTCTTCTTTCATTACAGCAATTCTGTCTGTTTCCTTAATGCGTGCTTGGCTAACATCATTAAGAATTAGGTCTCCTTCTACGAAGGCTCCGAGAACAGAGAGAGAGGGAAGTGTGTCTGGTATTGAATTTAGGCTAAAGACACCCCCCTTTAGCTTTTTCGGTCCCGTTATAGTTACGCCGTCCTCTTTCCACTCAACACGTGCTCCCATCTTTGAAAGAATACTTAGTATTTCTTTGTCTCCTTGCGTTGAATTTTTATCGAGTCCTTTAACTGTTATAGTTGAGTGATGTAAGCAAGCTAGGACAAAGAAAAATGAAGAAGAAGAGTAATCTCCTTCAATATAAGAAGAGAAGGGGTGGTATGATTGACTTCCTTTTATTTTTGATATGAGCTTGTCATCCGATATTTCGTATTCTATTTTTTCTTTATCTAGCCATTGTAGTGTCATATCAACATAGGGCTTTTCATAGAGTAGAGAGCACATTATTGTTGTATCGCTTAGAGCAAGCGGTGAAGCCAAGAGGAGGGCTGAAAGATATTGACTTGTCCTACACTCAATTGTTGTCCTTCCTCCCTTTAGTGGTCCTGTAATTGTAAGTGGCATATAACCATTATTCGATTCAATTTTTCCTCCTAAATCCTCTATTGCTTTTACTAGTGGTAAGAATGGTCTCTTTACCATTTGTTCATCTCCCGTAATAGTTATAGGAGTCTCTAGATAAGCCAGAAGAGGTAAAAGAAGGTAGCTTGTTGTTCCACTGTTACCACAGTCGAGAGTTATTTTTTCTTTTTTTAGCGAAGTTGAATCGATTATTATTTCATCCTCTTTTCTCTCTATTTTACATCCTAGCTGTTCTATCACACTTAATGCTGAGAGTGTATCTGAAGAGATAAGTGGATGCTTTATTACTGATATTCCGTTACAGACGAGAGCAATAAGAAATGCTCTAATTGTTTGACTTTTTGATGCCGGTATTGTTATTGTCCCTGAATAGTTGGCTTTATTTTTCATAATTAGAATTATAAAGCATAAAATAAAATAATAAAAAGTATAGACGTGGACCTAGTTCTAGGTAAAATAATCTTAAGAAAGAAAAAGAGAGGGTTGAGTAGTGGATACTATCGTAGCTATTAATGATTTTATTAATGGTATTGTTTGGGGGCCTCCCCTGTTAATACTCCTTTTAGGTGCTGGTATTTTTTATACAATTAGACTGAATTTTATACAGTTTCGTCATCCTGCCTTTTTGTTTAAAAATACAGTAGTTAAGGCATTTAAAAAGAAGGAAGAAACTGCTCCGGGAGAGTTGACGAGTTTTCAGGCTGCAATGATTAGTGTTTCTGCTATCGTTGGAAGTGGAAATATTGCTGGTGTTGCTACTGCTATAATGGCAGGAGGACCAGGTGCTCTTGTCTGGATGATTGTTGCTGCATTTTTAGGTATGGCAACAAAGATGGCAGAGATAGCCCTTGGTGTTAAATATAGAGTAATACATAAGGATGGGTCTGTAAGTGGTGGAGCCATGTATTATTTATCTGAAGGGCTTCATGCTAAGTGGCTTGGAATTCTCTTCTCTGTTTTAGTGCTACCTTTTGCTTTTGTTATCTCACCTGTTGTTGATAGTAATACAATAAGTTCAACACTTGCAGATACTTTTTCTGTTAGTCCCGTTGTAATAGGTGCAGTACTGGCAGTTCTAACAGCTATCATTGTCTTTGGTGGTATCAAGAGAATAGGAAGAGTGTGTGAAATTATATCTCCTTTTATGGGTGGTGCTTATATTCTCTGTGGTCTTGCTGTAATAATACTAAATCTTTCTTCAGTTCCTGGAGCTGTCGGCTTAATTTTTAAAGCTGCATTTACTCCAAAAGCTGTAACAGGCGGGGCTGTGGGATCTATCTTTATTGCTATGCGTTATGGTATGGCTCGTGGTATTTATTCTAACGAAGCTGGACTAGGAACTGCTGCAATGGTTCATTCCGGAGCAAAAGTAAATAATTGTATGGAACAAGCTGTTTGGGGACCTGTTGAAGTCTTCCTAGATACTGTTGTTATTTGTACAATTACTGCTCTTTCAATCGTTATTTCTGGCCTATGGACTAATAAAGAAGGGCTAGATGGTGCTGTTCTTACACTCCGCTCTTACCAATCTTTAATTGGGCCAGTGGGTGGCGCTGTTGTTCTTGGCTGTGTTGTTCTTTTTGGTTTCTCTTGTATTATTAGCTATTACGCATATGCAGAAAGAGCAAGTGAATATATCTTTGGACCAAAATCAAAGATAGTAATTAAAGTACTTTGGGTTATCTTTGTATTTATTGGAAGTATTACAACGCTTGGTTTTGCATGGGATTTGGCAGATACCTTTAATGGCCTTATGATTATTCCAAACCTTATTGGCTTAATACTCTTAAGTAATGAGGTTGTGAAAATGAAGAGGGAAGAGTTGGATCCATTATTGAAAAGAAAAAAATAACTTTTAATAATTCCTTTTTGGGGCTTTTTAGCCCCATTTTCTTTTGCTCAGAGCACGAGAAAGAAGAAAAAATTCTTTGGTTTTGCCTTTAAGTGTTCTAATAGTAACAAAAATCACAATCTTTATGCATTATTTTACATATTTATGCATTATCCTTGAAATATTTTTTGTGTTTTGTTAGCATTTTCCACTAAGAATATTATAAAAGGACAGGAGCGTATGAATCCAAAAACATTAGGTTATATCATTAAACGTATATTGCTTGCTGTGCTAACTGTGTGGATTGTATTAACAATTACTTTCTTTGTTATGCATTTTGTTCCAGGTGGACCTTTTGCCAGTGAAAAAGCAGTTTCTCCGGCAGTACAAGCAGCCTTAGAGGCTAAATATGGGCTAGATAAGCCTTTGTTGGAACAGTACTGGTCCTACTTGGTTGATATTATTACAAAATTTGATTTCGGTCCTTCTCTTAAGCAGAGAGGCAGAATGGTATTAGACATTATAGTTGATGGCCTTAAAACAAGTGCTAAGCTTGGTCTTTTTGCTGCAATATGGGCTACTGTGGTTGGTATTGTCCTTGGTGCTATCGCTGCTCTTAGACGTAATACTATTTTTGATAGAGTTATCATGGTTATATCTACTGCCTTTGTTTCTCTTCCTTCCTTTATTATGGGCTCCTTGCTGCTGCTGGTATTCGCTGTAAAGCTACTTTGGGTTCCAGCTAATGGTGAAACAGCAAAGGGCTTGATACTTCCAATTATTACACTTGGCCTAAGTCCAATGGCACATATTATTAGACTTACAAGATCAAGTATGCTTGATGTTCTTGGTCAGGATTATATTAGAACAGCCAAAGCTAAGGGTGTTGCTCCAGTTAAAATCATCTTTGGGCATGCTTTGAAGAATGCTTTAATTCCAGTAATAACATATGTTGGTCCTATGCTTGCATATATCGTCACAGGTTCTCTTGTGGTTGAGCAGATTTTTGCTGTTCCTGGTATTGGTAGAGCTTTTGTTAAATCAATTATTAACCGTGACTACCCGTTAATTATGGGAACAACGATTGTTCTTGCATCTCTAATTGTTATCATGAACCTGCTTTCAGATATCCTGTACAAGGTTGTAGACCCAAGAATTGATTTTAGCTGAGGAGAAAAGAAGATGTTAAATAGAAATAAACCATTTAGCATACAGCAGGATATGAATTCTTTCCTTCCTGCTAGTGAGAAAGAAAAAGAATATATGGTGCAGATGAGACCATCAACGACATTCTTTAAAGATGGTGTTAAGCGTTTCAAAAAGAATAAGGTTGCTCTTGTTTCACTCGTGATAATTCTAGTAATCACTCTCTCTTGTATATTTATCCCATTTTTCTGGCCATATTCATATGATGCACAGCTAGGTGTTACTCCTGGTAAACCAGTTGACCCTTCTTATAAGAATTTAGCTCCTTTCCAGTATGGTAAAACAGAATTAAAGAGAATTGAGAATGGTGAAAAGGTATTTCCTCACATTTTTGGTACAGATGGAGCAGGACGAGACTACTTTATTCGTATTGTTTACGGAACAAGAATTTCTCTTGCAGTTGGCTTCTTTGCTTCTCTTATTGTCCTCTTCATTGGTTTAACAGTTGGTAGTATTTCGGGTTACTTTGGTGGAAAGGTTGACTTAGTTATAATGCGTATCGTAGATGTTATCTATTCTCTTCCAGATATGCTTATGATTATTCTTCTTTCATCTGTTATTAGAGAGCCTCTTTCTGCAGCTCTTGAGGGTACTGTTTTTGAGAAGATTGGTAGTAATATTATCTCACTTTTTATTGTATTCGGTCTTCTTTACTGGGTATCTATGGCTCGTCAGATTAGAGGACAGATCCTCTCTCTAAGGGAACAGGAATACGTTCTTGCTGCTAGAACTGCGGGAGCTAAGGGAAAGTGGATTATTCTTAAGCATCTGTTGCCAAACTGTATTTCAGTTATCATTATTTCTACTGCACTTCAGATTCCATCTGCCATTTTTACAGAAAGCTATCTTTCTTTCTTGGGACTGGGCGTAAACGCACCAATGCCATCTCTTGGTTCTTTGGCTTCTGATGCATTAAATGGTATGTATTCATACCCTCATAGATTGGTAATTCCTGCTATCATTATCTCTTTGATAGTTCTCTCTCTTAACCTCTTTGGGGATGGTTTGAGAGATGCATTTGACCCAAAATTGAATAGCTAGGAGAGTAGTATGGCATTATTAGAAGTAAGAAATCTTAGAACTAGCTTCTTTACGGATGCTGGAGAAGTGAAGGCTGTAAATGGAATCTCCTTTAATCTGGAACATGGTAAGGTGTTGGGTATTGTTGGAGAGAGTGGAAGTGGTAAGTCTGTTACTGCATATTCAATAATGCAGATTTTGGCTCCGACTGGAAAGATTAAAGAAGGTTCATCTATTAAATTTGATGGTGAGCAGCTTGTTGGCTTGAATGATAAAGCACTCAAAAAAATTAGAGGTGGAAAAATTTCAATTATATTCCAGGATCCTATGACAAGCCTCAACCCTACATATACTATTGGTCATCAGCTTGTTGAAGCTATTCTTCTTCATACAGATAGAACAAAAGAAGAAGCCAAGGAAAGAGCAATAGAGATGCTTAAGTTGGTCAATGTTAACGAGCCAGAGAAACGAATGAAGCAGTATCCATACGAATTTAGTGGTGGAATGAGACAGCGTGTTATGATTGCTATGGCTCTTGCTTGTGAACCAGATATTCTCATTGCAGATGAGCCAACAACTGCTTTAGACGTTACGATTCAGGCTCAAATACTGGATTTGATGAAAGAATTACAGAAGAAACTTGGAATGGCAATTATTATGATTACCCATGACCTTGGCGTTGTCGCTCAAATGTGTGATGAGGTTATAGTAATGTATGCCGGTTCTATCTGTGAGCAGGGAACTGCAGATGAAATCTTCTATAATCCTTGTCATGAGTATACTAAGGGACTACTGCGCTCTATTCCAACTCAAGATACAGCAGGTAAGAAGCTTCAGCCTATAACAGGAACACCAATTGACCTTTTGAATATGCCTTCAGGCTGTCCTTTTGCACCTAGATGTGAAAACGCAATGAAGATTTGTTTGAAAGAGAGAAGTGAGAGAATGCTCATTAATGAAGACCATATGGCAGCATGTTGGATGAATGTTAAGAATGCTCTTGATGATGGAACTGCTACTATAGAAAAGGAGGAAGAGAGCCATGAGTGAAGAAAAAAAGACTTTGGTGGAAGTTAAAAATCTCAAACAATATTTTGATATCAACATGGGTTTCTTTTCTTCTAAACCATTGAAGGCTGTTGATGATATTTCTTTCGATATTAAAAAAAGTGAAACGCTAGGCTTGGTCGGAGAAAGTGGCTGTGGAAAGACAACAGCAGGACGTTCTATTCTTCATTTATATAAGCCTACAGGCGGTAAGATTATTTACGATGGACACGAAGTAGATAAGCAATTTCTTCCTGAATACAGAAAGAAGGCTACTATGGTATTCCAGGATCCATATTCTTCTCTCAATCCTCGTATGACCGTTTCTGATATTATTGCTGAACCTCTTGATATCCATAATATGTATTCAAGTAAGGAAGAGAGAAGGGATAGAGTTCTTGAATTGATGAACTATGTAGGTCTAAATAGTGAGCATGCTTCTCGTTATGCACATGAATTTAGTGGTGGACAGCGTCAGAGGATCGGAATTGCTCGTTCATTGGCTGTAAATCCTGAGTTTATTGTCTGTGACGAACCAGTTTCAGCTCTTGATGTCTCTATTCAGGCTCAGGTAATTAATATGTTTGTAGAGCTTCAGGAAAAGCTATCTCTTACATACCTATTTATTGCACATGATTTACTCGTTGTTCGTCATATTTCAGATAGAATTGCTGTAATGTATCTGGGAAAAATGGTTGAGCTTGCTTCTAGTGAAGAAATATACTCACATCCTCTTCATCCATATTCTCAGAGCTTGCTTTCTTCTGTTCCTGTACCAGATCCAAAGATTGCGAGAGAGAATAAACGTATAGTACTCTCTGGCGATATTCCTTCTCCTCTTAATGCGCCTTCCGGCTGTCCATTTAGAACTCGTTGTCGCTATTGTGATTCCAAGTGCTCAGAAGAGATGCCAGAATTTAAAGAAGTAAGTAAAGGACACTTTGTCGCATGTCATAAAGTTGCTGAAATTAACTAGTTTTCTATCCCGGAGTAATCCGGGGTATTTTTTTATATAAATTCATATTGGTTAAGATGTTACTATGATAACTAAATACTAGCAAGAAAGTGTTACTTGTATAACAAATGAATAAATATACGTAAAATTGTATTTTTTTGATGTAAAACTATTGCTTTTTTAATTTCTCTATTATATTTTCTATATCAAACATTTTTTTAGGAGAAAACTATGAAGAAAACATTAGTATTGCTTCTCTCATTGATGGTTATTGCTTCATCCCTTTTCGCACAGGGTGCTCAAGAAGCTAGCAGCTCTTCCTCAGCTAAAGTAAGTGCTCCATCATCTATTTCTGTATGTATTGCTTCCGAACCAGATACAATCGACCCAGCTCTCAATAGCAGTGTTGACGGTGCAACTCTCACAGCTCATCTTTTCAGTGGTTTAAGCAAGTGGGCTCAGGATGCTAATGATAATCTTGTTCTCGTTGCTGACAGCGCAGAAGAACTCGTTGACGGTGTTGAAAACGAAGATGGTTCTGTTACTTATACATATAAGATTGTCGACTCATATTGGTCAGATGGAAAGAAAGTAACAGCAGCTGATTATGAATTTGCATGGAAGAGAGCAGCAAGCACAGAGCTTGGTGCTGACTATGGTTATATGTTCGAGGTTGTTAAGGGCTATCCAGATGATTTAGCAGTTGAAGCTCTTGATGAGAATACTCTTTCTGTCACAACAAGTAACTATATTGCTTACTGGAACGAGCTTCTTGCTTTCCCAGCATTCTTCCCAGTAAGAGAAGATGTTGTTGCTAACGAAGGTTGGGCAACAGATCCAAGCACATATGTAAGTAATGGTATGTATACTCTTTCCGGTTGGGATCATGATTCTGTTATCACACTCAAGAAGAATGCTAATCACCCAGATGCTAGTAACGTAACAATGGATGAAATTAAGTTCTATCTTTCTGATGATGCTAACAACATGCTTTCTAACTTCGAGACAGGTGCATGGCTCTTAATTGATGATGTTCCTACAGCTGAAATCCCAGCTCTCAAGGTAAAATACCCAACAGAATTTGTTATCGCTGGTCAGATCGGTACATATTATGTTTGTTGGAATATCAACGAGGATATTCTTCCTAATTCTTCTCTCTCAGCTGAAGATAAGGCTAAGGCTGAAGCAGAAATCAGAAATGCTCTTGCTCTTCTTCTTGATAGAAATTATATCTGTGAAGAAATTGGTCAGGCAGGACAGGTTCCAGCTTCTTCTTTCGTAGCTATGGGTATTACTAATGCCGATGGTAGCCAGTTCTATCAGACAGCAGGCGGAACAGACAAGGCTTATTATGGTTACTATGATGTTTCTGCAGATGCTATGGAATCTAACTTCAACAAGGCTATTGAAACACTAAAGAAGTACTATGCATGGGATGAAAAGGCTCAGAAGTTCACTAACTTCCCATCACTTGTTTACCTCTACAACACAAGTGAAGGCCATAAGGCAATTGGTGAATATCTCCAGAGTGCTTTCGCTCAGGTTGGCGTTAACATGACTCTCGAGAACCAGGAATGGAATACCTTCCTCAACACAAGAAAGAATGGTGACTATTCTATCGCAAGAAACGGCTGGCTTGCTGACTACAACGACCCAATCTGCTTCCTCGATATGTGGACAACAGTAAGTGGTAACAACGACGTTCAGTATGGTAAGGGTGCTAACAAGGATCTTGCTATCTATTCTCTCGATCTTACAGATGTTGGATTCGATACAAAGGTTGAAAATGCAACTTGGAGTGAAACATATGACGTTCTTATTGCTCTCATCAAGAAGACAACAGATCCAAGCGTAAGAACAGCATTAATGCACAAGGCTGAAGATATCCTCATGCAGACAGGTTGTATCGTACCTCTCTACTTCTATACAGATATCTACATGATTGATGATTCTGTTAAGGGCTTCTTCTCTAACCCACTTGGATACAAGTACTTCATGTATTGTACAGTTGAGGACTAAGAGATATACCCTCTTAAAAAAGGTACTCGGAGACGAGTACCTTTTTACTTTTTAATTAGTTCAGTAATTTTCCTTTCTTGATTTTTGATACATCGAGCCTTAAGCCAAATGTTTGCCCCTCTTCGTATCCATTATTCTTACGAATTATGTGTGATGTCGTTCTTTTTACATAGCCCTCTTTAAATTGATATTCTTTTATTATTCTCAGTCTTTCTTTGTTTATTAATTCTAGGCTTTTATTATTACTATTTAGCTTTTTTTCTATACTAAAGAAGGCTCCATACATAAAGCTATCTTTATTTATTTCTTTTCCATTTTTCTTTTCTATTTTTACTTCTTCTTTTAAAGAAGAGAGCAGATAATCAAAGAAATATAAGCCCATCTCACATTCTCCGACTCCTCCATATAAACGAAGAGTTTTGATTGGTTTGTTGTTGATTTTAACTAATAGAGTGTTTGATAAAAGAGCCGCAATTCGCGCTGTATAATACTTATGAGACACAATACGTTTATTACTAGTTAAATCTACAAAGTATATTTTTTCTTCTTTTTTCTTTTTCTCTTCCCATTCCTTTATGCCTTCTTTTTCCATTAATTCCTTAGCCTTCTTTAAAGCAGAAAGAGATTCTTCTTTAAATGGAGAAGACGAAAGAGAAATAAGCTTTTCGATTTTTTGTTTAACACTTTCTTTTTTAACTATTTTTGATGCTACATTAGCTTTTTCAAAGCCTTCCTCTATTCCCAATTTTTTACATATTTCTTTGAAAAAGCTATCGTGGAGTGAATATCCACGAAGAGTGTAGTCAACTGAGTGACTATACTCATGAATAAATACATTCTTTGTTATGCTGTAGTCACCATTAATTAGCTCTTCATTTAAAAGAATGCACATGTCAGATGAAATAAATATGCCTAAGTCGTTTTCTTTATAAGGTGGTGCAAAGAAAAAACCAGTTATAGTTGGAGAAAAAATCATGAATTCTTTTTTAATAACTTCTCTTATTCTTGACTCCTCTTCTAGAAGCCTTTTTCTTATTTTTTCCTCTTCTTCTCCAATTACTTTTATTATTCTTTCCATGCTTTTATTTTAACTCAGGTTTTCTCTATTTACATAATATTGTGTCAAATTAACTAGAGCATTAGGACAATAAAAATGAGCTTTATGCTATAACCTTTTTTCTTTTTGGGTTATCTTATAGCTATGAAAAAGATATATATTGAAAGCCTTGGATGTGCTAAGAACCAAGTTGATTCAGAGATTCTTCTTACTTATGCAGAAGAAAATGGATATATAAGAGTAGAGAATGCAGAAAATGCTGATTTAATTGTTGTAAATACTTGTGGTTTTATTGAAAGTGCAAAAAAGGAATCAATAGATACCTTCTTTTCTCTCAAGAATAAATACCCTAATGCTAAGTTTGTAATGGCAGGCTGCTTATCTCAGCGTTATGGAAAAGAGATGGAATTAGAAGAAGCAGATGCGATCTTTGGAAATCATGACCTTTCTCTTTTTCCTGAGGTTTTAAAGACAATAGAAGAGGGTGATAAAGCCCTTCTTGTTCCTTCCTATCCAGATCCAGATAGGGAGCGTGATGATAGAAAAGAAAGCTTATCCTTTCCTCGTTCTGCATACTTAAAAATAAGTGAAGGCTGTAATCATTGCTGCTCCTATTGTGCGATTCCTCTAATTAGGGGGGAGCTAAGAAGTAGACCATTTGAAAAGGTTGTTGAAGAAGCAAAGCGATTAATAAAGAGTGGTATTTATGAGATAAATGTTATTGCTCAGGATCTTGGAGCATACGGCCTGGATTTATATGGAGAGAGTCGTTTTGTAGAGTTAATGGATGCTCTTTCTTCTTTAGAAGGGGACTTCGTCTTAAGAATGCTCTATATTCATCCAGATACATTCCCACTTTCTTTGTTGGATTTAGTTGCTTCTAGAAGCAAGATCCTTCCTTATTTTGATATTCCAGTACAGCATGCTTCTCACAGCATTTTAGTAAAGATGAGAAGAACAGGTAGTGGTGAAATATATTCCTCTTTATTTAATAAGATTCGTGAAAAGGTAGATGGTGCTGTTATTAGAACAACTCTAATGCTAGGTTTTCCAGGAGAAGAAAGAGAAGATTTTGAAGAGCTATTAGATTTTGTTGATAGGGCAAAGCCAGACTGGATGGGTTCATTTTTATATTCAAGAGAAGAAGATACTCCTGCATTCAAAATGAGAAATAAGAAGGAGCATGATAAGGCTCAAAAAAGAGCAAGGGGGTGGCAAAAGGAGCTAGAAGAAAAACAAAGCATTGTCACTCAAAGGAGTCTCGAAAAATTTGTTGGTTCTGTATACACAGCGCTCGTTGAAGAGACAATTGAGGGCGAAGATCTTGCAATAGGCCGCATCTACTCTCAAGCACCAGATGTCGATGGCTTAACTGTCATAATGGGGCGCAACATGAAGAGCGGTGACTGTGTTAAGGTTGGTATAAGAAAGGTTAGAGGCGTTGATTTAGAAGGGGTTAAAATTGATTGATCTTTCAGTACTAAATAATGAACAGAAGGAGGCTGTTTTAGATAACAAAAACAACTTACTTCTCTTAGCTTGTGCCGGTAGTGGCAAGACTCTTACTGTAACATATAAAATTGCATATGCTATTGAAAAAGGATTTGTTAAACCACATGAGGTATGTGCTGTAACATTTACTAACAGAGCCTGCAAAGAGATGCAAACAAGAATAGAAAAGCTCCTCCCCACTACAGATACTTCATCTATAACGATAAGAACATTTCACTCTCTTTGTGCAACACTTCTTCGTCGCTTTGGCTTTCATATTGGGCTAGAAAAGGATTTTACTATATACGATGACGACGATAGCTTTGAATTATTGAAAACTATCTCTAATATGGATCGTACGAAATTAAAGGAATACTATAAGTATATATCGCGAGCAAAGGATTTTGGACTTGATCCAGATAGTCCTAGACTTAATGAAATCTCACGAGAGCCTGATTTTAGAAATCTATATAAGGCATATAATGCTGCACTTAGAAATATTGGTAATGTTGATTTTGGAGACCTTATTGCTCTTTGTGTTGAGCTTTTAGAAAAGAGCAAGGATGCATTAGCGTTCTGCCATAATCGCTTTAAGCTTATTATTGTAGATGAATACCAGGACTCTAATGGAGAACAGTTTAAATTCTTAAAGCTCTTTGCGTCTCCCAATAGTCAATTAGTTGCTGTTGGTGACGACGACCAGTCTATTTATTCCTTCCGTGGTGCAGATATAAGAAATATTCTCTCTTTCTCTAAAGACTTTAAAGATGTTAGAGAGATAAAGCTTGAGAAGAATTATCGTAGTACTGATGAAATACTTTCTGCTTCTGCTGCTCTCATTAAGCATAATGAAAAAAGACACGACAAAGAGATAGTAAGTGCAGATGGAAAGAAGGGAAGTAAGCCTGTCGTCCTTATGTCAAATAATGCTATTTTAGAGGCTACAAGAGTAATTTCATTAATCGAAGGTATTCATGATTATTCTAATTGTGCAATTCTATATAGAACAAATGCTCAATCTCTCTCTTTTGAAACAGAGTTAGCACGAAGAAAGATTCCATATAAGGTAGTAGGTGCATTAAAATTCTATGAAAGAGAAGAGATTAAGGACTGTCTTGCTTTTTTACGCTTACTTATTAATCCAAAAGACCAAATATCGTTTAGACGTATAATTAATAAGCCATCACGCAAGCTGGGAGCAAAAACTGTTAATTCAATACTTGATAAAAGCCTTGATACTATTCATGCTCTTAGTATTTTCATTAATGAGAATAAGGGAGCCTCTACAGAGGGAGCTAGAGTCTTTTACAGAGCAGTAGAGAATGCTAAAGAAAGATTACAACAAAATGTTCGATTGGGTGAAATCCTAACGCTTGCATTAGAAGAAACCGAGCTAATTGATTATTATAAAAGTGAAACAGATATAGCTGTAAAACACGCAAGGCTTGAGAACCTGTCAGTTCTTGTTTCTGCGCTTGAAGGTAGCAGCGATACAGAAGAGGGTGAAATAGAAAATAGCAGGGCTGCTCTATCTTCCTTTTTAGAAAAGCTTTCTCTCGATTCAACTGTAATTGGCTCAGATGACCCAAGAGATAAAGAAGGTGTAACACTTATTACAATGCATAATACTAAGGGTCTTGAATATGACACAGTATTCTGTGTAGGGCTAGAACAACAAATAATACCGGGAGGTGGGGATGTTGAAGAAGAGAGACGAATAATGTATGTAGCGATGACAAGAGCAAGAAAAAAGCTATATTTGTCTTATGCAACAAACAGGATGGTTTGGGGAAAAAATGATAGATATCGTATTCCTTCAAATTTTCTTAAGGAAATACCTATTTCTCTTCTCACTGGTGACACAGCTAGCCTTTCTGATAATCCTAATTCATTCTTCTCTTCTTCATTTGAAAAAGAGAGAACAAATGTTACAAATATCCCATCCTGGGCAAATGGCATAGTATTTAATACTAATACATATAGAAGAAGAGAAACCGTAAAACCAAAGGTTGATAAACAACAATTAGAGTTTAAGGAAGGCGACAGAGTTAGAGCTCCTGGAAAGGGCGATGGCTTTATTAGCGGTGTTGAAAAAAGAACAGATAAGACTATTTTAACTGTTACATATGATGACGGAAGAGTAACAAGATATGTAGCAGGAAGTGCTAATATAGAGAAAATTTAATATATATCTAGTCAGTTTAATTTGAGTGTATCCCAGTGGGATACATTTTTTAATTCAAAAACAATCAATAAAAAAACCTGCACCTTTTTTAAAGGTACAGGATAAATTATTTTAAGTTTTCTCTTAGAATGCAATTGCAGCTTTTGCTTGAAGAGCACCCTTACTCTGAGTATCAATCTTTCCACCGAACTTTGCACCAGACCAGCTAAGAGAGAGCGTTGCATTCTGGATAAGTGTGCTGTTTTCAAGTGTAAGTGCTGGGCTAACTGCAACAGCAGCTTTTTCGTAGTCACCATTACTATTGAAGTTATATTCACTCTTTCCTGTGACACTAGCCTTAACTGAAATATCATCAAATGCATAAGCCATTTCAGCATTTAGTGATAGAGGTGCTACGCCAGTTTCATGGAAATTGTTAGAGAAGTTATATTCTGCACCAAGCTTAGCTGAAACACCCATGACTGTTGCAGAAAGATCAAGAGCGAGCTTTCTTTCATTCTTATTTGCAAGAAGGTCTGTTCCTGTAATAGTTGCTGTTACACCACTGTATGTTGCTGAAGCACTAGCTCCAAGAACATTTTCTTTGTCGAGTGTTCTTTCGAAAGAAACTTCACCACTAACAAAAGCATATTTAGCATTGGCTGTAACGTCGAAACCAAAGCCTTTTGAATTTAATTCATACTTAACATTACCTTTTAAAGTAGCAGATAGGGCATCGTTAGCATAATTAAGTGTAAGTCCACCATTAAGTGTTCTTGTTCCAAAATTAGGATCTTTTGCTCCGAAAGATTTGATTTCATCATATGTAGTAGTTTCATCCAATGATCTAATTAAGTATACATGTGTAGTATTAGCTTTAGCTGTGAATGTATAAACAACTTTTGAAGCTGTATCAGATAATACAGATGGGTCTAGTTGTTCTTTAACGCTATAAGCACCTGAAGCATTTTGTACGACAACGTAATTTTTGTCAGCTTCTGTAGTTTCTTCACTATGCCATATTTCTTTTTCATTTACTTTTAAAGTTTTAGCTTCAGTACTTGTTGACCACTTTTCAGAATATGAATATTTGACTTTTTCTTGATACCATTCTGGATTAGCTTTTTTAAACTCTTTTTCAACAGCTTCTTCTGCCTTCTTAAGATTATCCTCTGCATCCTTTAATGCCTCTTCTTTTTTAGTAATAGCATCAAAGTTTTCTTCGCTAGGATCTAAAGCGAAAGCTGCTTTTGCTTCACTAAGAGCATCCTTTGCTGCACTTACCTTATCTTGAGCAGCTTTGAGATCTGCATTCTTGTATGTTCCATTGTCATATGTTGCAAAGTATGTAGCGTGAACATCATCCCAAGAATAGCCCTCTGAGTTTTTACCAAATGCCTTATCATAGTTAGCAGGATCAGCCTTATCTAATTCTGCAACTGTGTAAGTAGCATTTGCACTTAATGTAAGGCCATCAACAATTGTATAAGAAGGAGTCTTTACACCTATTCCCCAGTTAAGATTATCTTTGTAATTGGCATCTAAAACATAGTCTAAGAGTGTTACCTCAACACCATTAGAAACCTTTGTTAAATCAACACTCCATACACCATTTGCATCTTTAATGACTGCTTCAGTGAGTTCAGACTTAAGATCTACACCTTCCTCTGTAAGGTTAGCTTCAAGAGAACCTTTGAAATCTGCATAGATACCACTTTCGGGCGCTTCTGTACCAGCAGAAGAACCTTCAAGATCAACCTTGAGTGTACTTGTTCCTAATTTTGAGTTATCTAAAGTAAAGACACTCTCATTTAGGTCATAATTTGCTGCAAAGCTTGCATTTCCTGTAATACCAGCAAAGGCTGATGTAAGAGCAAGCGCTGCAATTAATGTGAAAGTAATGAACTTTTTCATTGTTTCCTCAATTAAATATATTATTTGAACGGGGTATGGGGGGATGAAATTTATGGAAAGTGCAGAAAAAGAACAATTTTTACTTTCCACTATAGGAGGTAATGATGGCTCATAGAAAAGAGTTTTATTTATATAAAAGACACAAGAAGGGTGGTGACTATTGGTATGTTTGTTTTTTAGATAGAGAGACAGGTAAGCAAATGACTGCTAAGAGTATAGATTGTTTAAAAGAGAGGCTCGGGATACTTGATTTTAAAAGTGTTGTAGAAAGAGAAGAAGCTTTACTTATTGCACAAAAAGCATTAGATAGGAAAATCATAGACTTAAAGAAAAAAACAAAAACATTTGCGTCTTACTGCCTTGATTTTTGGTCTTGGGAGAAAAGCGAGTATATTGGCCTTCGTAATAGCATTAAGAAAGGCTCAATTGGTAAAGAATATGCATATAATATGGAAAAAAACTTCAAAAAGAATATTCTTCCGCTTCTCCCTGAGAATCTCGATATAAAGGATGTAAAAACATCTGATTTGGATAAAATAATTAGAGAGTTATATAAAAAGAATCTTTCGCCTTCAACAATATGTATCCTTATCTCTTCGTTTACGCTTCCATTAAAGGAAGCCAAAAGAGAAGGTCTTATTGACACTAATCCATGTGATAATCTTTTAAAGGTTTCTAGAGAAGAGGAGAGACGAGGAGTTCTAACAAAAATAGAAGTGGAAAAACTCATTAAAAAATTAAAGGAAGTGAAAAATAAGATCTTTCCATCTTATTACTATGGAATAACTTTAGCTCTCATTACAGGAATGAGAAGTGCAGAAATAAGGTCACTTAGAGTTGAAGATATTCTTGATAGCGAGCATCCTGATTATAAAAAAATTGTAATTAGACACTCACTTGCATATCTAAGTGGTATTAAATCAACTAAAAGTGGATATGAGCGCTTTTGTTTAATTCCTTCCCATCTTGCGAAAGAGTTAATAAATAATGCTTCTCCTTCTGGGCTTTTACTTCCGTCTCCGTTTAAAAAAAAGGAATATATATCGCCACCGACATTTCGTCATGTTTTCTACTCGCTTCTTTCTTCTATTGGCATTAGCGAAGAGGAAAGAAGAAAAAGAAAGCTCTCTTTTCATTCTCTTCGTCATACGTTTTCAACAATATGCTTGGACTATTCTGTTACACAAGAAGATAGGATGTTAATAATGGGACATCAGTCTCAAAAGGTAAACGAGAGGTATACTCACACATCTGATGAAGCAGTCTACAGAGCTACTCTTCTTATCAAGCAACTCTTTACGCTCTTTTGATTTTTCTTTCTCTAGGTATGGACAAGAAAAGATAAAAGCGAGTATGATAACAGAGCATGTGTAAGCATGTGAACCCACCAGCCGAGTAGGAAATAAATGTGAAAGAAGAGAATCCACAATCTTCTCTTTCTCTTTTTTTCTTACCTTGCTTTAAGATATTTAAAAGAGAAGATAGCTTGATGCTGGAGCTTTTCCGCTATTTCCTTTCCCAGAGGGCGTCAAAATTGCTTTTCTTTTGAATCGGTGAACTTGAAGCATGAATGAAATATATTTTTCTTTGTTATTAAGATAGAGCGACCATCTTAATAGAGAAGCAAAGAGAATGTACTTTCTGGTAGACCATAGCCGGTCTAGGTGCCTTAAAGGTAGAAAACGGTGTTTTCTAGGTAAGAAAAAAACAGGATGTAGTTATGAAGACTATTTTTGTTAAACCAGCAACGATGGAGAAAAAATGGTACTTAATCGATGCTGAAGGTAAAAACCTCGGAAGAGTTGCAGTTGTTGCAGCAAGAATTCTCCGTGGTAAGAATAAACCAGAGTATGTTCCTCACCAGGATATGGGGGACTATGTCATTATCATTAACGCAGCCAAGGCTAATGTCACCGGCAATAAAGTTGAAGACAAGATGTATTATCGTCACTCTATGTTCCCAGGCGGACTTAAAGCTGAGAACTATGGTAAGATGATTGTCAGAAAGCCTACTTATCCAATGGAACATGCAGTTAAGGGTATGCTTCCTTCCGGCAAGCTAGGAAAGAGACTTTTCGTCAATTTACATGTTTATGCTGGTGCTGAGCACCCACATATGGCTCAGAAGCCAGAAAAAGTTGAGCTTTAAGAGAGGTAACGCAGAATGGCTAAGAATGAAAACAAAGTTGTTGACCTCGGACACGGAGTTGGCAGAAGAAAGACCGCTATTGCTAGAGTTTACCTTAGAGAAGGCAATGGTGACGTTGTTATTAACGGAAAGAAAATTGATGAGTATTTCGTAAGTGAAACAGATCAGGCTAAGGTTTATGAACCATTTAATGTTACAGAAACAAGTGGCAAGTTCAATCTTGTTGTTAACGTTTGTGGTGGTGGTATCCATGGCCAGGCTGAAGCTGTAAGACATGGTGTTGCAAGAGCTCTTGTTGATTATGATGAGCTTCTCAAGCCTGCTCTCCATACAGCTGGACTTATGACAAGAGACCCAAGAATGGTCGAAAGAAAAAAGTACGGTCAGCGCGGAGCAAGAAGAAGATTCCAGTTCTCAAAGCGTTAAGCATTATATTTTCAAAGAGAAGACCAGTTTTACTGGTCTTTTCTTTTTTCACTATGTTATTATTCTAGATATGAAAAAATCCGCTTACGACAAAGCATTAAAATTACTTACACTCAGAGAGCATAGCTATAAAGAGCTAGAAGCAAAGCTTGTAGAGCGTGGTTTTAATAAGAATGAAATAGAGAATGCACTTTCCTTATTAGAGGAGGAAAACTACCTCAGTGAAGAAAGATTTGTTAGATCCTTTGTTTCTTCTCGCTTAAGAAAGAATGTAGAAGGAAGGACGATACTTCTTTCTCGTCTTAGTGAAAAGGGTGTCAAGAGAGAAGTGGCAGAGCCAATAATAAAAGAGTATTGGGAAAATGAAGAATATCTGGAGCCATTATTTAAAAAGTGGAATAGCATTAAAGAAGAAAGTGGAGAAGAGAAAGCAACAATAAAAATGAGAAGTAAGGGCTTCTCTTCTTATGAAATAAGAGAGGCGATAGAGAGGTTTAGCGATGGAGAAAAATAATATAGTGGTAACTATTTTCTCTTTTCTTATATTATTAGTGGGTGCTCTCTTTTTTCTTTTTCTCTCTTTTGAGCCCATTATCTTTCTTTTTGCAGCTTTTGAAATAGTTTTGTTAGCTTTTTCTTCCGCTTATTTAAAAAATAAAGATAGAACATTTTTTATATTAGCTTTATTTTCTATTTTTCTTTCTTTTATATATTTCATACTTTCATCCCTTTTTGTAGATAAAGCACCAATAAGAGAAATAGGTGTTTGTGCATTATCAAATTCACTCTTCCTTCTACTTTTTCTTCCGCTTATTGTCCAAAAGAGAAAAGGAAGACTCTTTTATGCTCTAGTAGTGCTAACACTCTTCTTAATGGCTATAAAAAGATACCTTAATTCATATGTTTATCTATATAGAGAAACAATCAATATTGATAGTTACGAAAGATTTTTCTATTTCTCTTTTCTTTTTTTAGCTCTTGCTATTATTTCCTTTCTTCTTTTTGGAACAAAAAAGAATTGGTTTTCTTATATTTTTATTCTTTTCTCTTCTTTCTTTTCTTACCTAGCAGAAAAGGAGAATGGAAAAATAATAAATCCATCATTTTTATTCTTACTTGTCTTTCTTGTCCTTTATATTGAAAAAGACAGAAGCGAAAGAATTCTTGTTGAACGAAGAAATATTAAATTAAGAGTAATAAAAGAAGAGTCAATAAAGAGGAAGAAAAGGGAAAAAAGGTTTGAAATCCCACCTAATGTTCCTTATAAAGATGAATAATAATTAGTAAAAATACAATAAAAATGCATATATATACATAATCAAAAAAGCATTAAATTGGGAAATAAGGCAGAAATATATATAATAAATATATGAAAACAAAAAATTTCTATTAAAAAGTGTAACCTTTAATATGACATTTTTATTTATCTTGACAGGTAATGTATCGTTAGGTACAATTCAAAAATGTATAACGGAATAAAGGGAAAGGCATGTCTTGAGGCGTGTCCCCGAATTTTCAATGGAGGAAATAATGAAAAAGATTCTTTCAATCGCATTAATTGCAGCTCTTGTTCTTACATCTGCATTCGCAGCTGTATCAGGATTTAAGGGAGATGCAACTCTTTCTTTAGGTTATGATCTCGACTCAACAGATTATGGCTTCACAAACGGTTCAAAAGTTGAAGCTAAATGGGGTTTCGAATTAGATTCAGCTAAGGCTGGTAGCGAAGGCGAAGGCGACTTAAAGGCTGTTATCGCTGCTGAATTCAAGGCAGAAATCGCTGCTAAGAAGTTCTCAGCTCCAGGCGCAGTTGATGTAGCTGACCTTAAGGTTTCTAAGCTTAAGATTACTAAGGCTGACATCGTTTACAAAGATATGGTAACATTCGGTCTTCTCAGTGCTGGTACAAGTGCTAACTACGCTGCTTCTTACTATGATGATGACGAAGATGGCGATCCAGATTCTGATGTTGTTACAGGTCTCAAGGGTGTTCCTGGTTTCACAGTTAAGGCAGATGTTGCTAATGGCGGTTTCGGTCTTATGGGTAATGCAGAAGCAAAGACATTCGCTCTTCTTGCTCATGTTGCTCTCAGTGAAACAGAAGTTGCTGAAGGCGTAAAGGTTGCTGCTGGTGCTGCTGTTATCGCTAACCAGGATGGCGCTAAGTTTGCTGTTAACGGCAAGGCTTCTTATGCTAAAGACCTCTTCTCAGCTGATGTTGCTGCTGACTTAAACGTTGCTGACGTTGTTGCTCTTGAAGCTGCTCTCAACGCTGCTTACGATTTCGTTTCTGCTAACGTTTACTTCTATACAGAAGATGGTTTCACAACAAACAACCTCGATGCTCTTCTTTATGCTTCAAAGACAATCGAAGATGTTGAGGTTTCTGCATTTGTTGAAACAAGAAACGTTCTTGCTGATGCTAGATCTCTCGATGTTGGTGCTACAGCTGAAGTTGCAGTTGACGCTCTCAAGGTTAAGGAAACAGCTTCTTACTCAGTATTTGATAAGGCTGCTGCTTCAACAACAACAGTTACATACACAGCTGACCTCTTCAAGGCAGAAGCTAAGGTTGCTCTCAAGGCTTCTTTTGCTGATAGCTTCGAATTCACATCAATCAAGCCATCTCTCACAGTTTCTTCTGATAAGCTTGTTGACAATGCAACTCTTTCTCTCGGCTGGACAGGCGCTGAATTCGCTGGTTCTGCAAAGAAGAATGGTGCTATCACAGCAGCTGCTAAGGTT
This sequence comes from uncultured Spirochaetaceae bacterium, assembly GCA_964563815.1. Classification (GTDB taxonomy): domain Bacteria; phylum Spirochaetota; class Spirochaetia; order Sphaerochaetales; family Sphaerochaetaceae; genus Ornithospirochaeta. Next base: position 19,321 of record CAZLYD010000001.1, on the reverse strand, counting down.
TCTTTCAAATAATAGATTATTATTGAAAAGCTTTAAAAATGCCTCGATTTATTCGGGGCATTTTTTATTTTAAGCGTTAACTCGTTTTTTTTTGAGTGAATAAATAAGAAGGCACCACCATTCGGTGATGCCTTTCTGCTATAATTCTTAATAATTAGAATTTAATTGTAGCCTTAGCATTAACAGAGCCATACTTTCCATTAAGTAGGTTAGTTGTTACTTTGCCATCTTTAGTGTTAGGACCATATGCAAGAGAAAGTGTTGCACCAGGAACAAGATACTTGACTCGATAGAAGCATTAGCATAAAGAACCTTTTCAGATCTGTATGTTAAACCAGCCTTAAGAGTGAATGCCTCAAACTTATATTCAGCGGATGCACCAACAATATAAGATTTAGCGACAACAGCATAATCAGCATTAGCACTAAGTGTAAGAGCATCAAGAGTTGTAGAAGCAGTAGCTCCTAAAACCTTTGCACCGAGAATATCTCTGCAACTTACAGCAACCTTTACTGGAAGCTCAAATGATGAAAGATCAAATGCTACCTTTGCAGAAAGAAGGTTCTTTACAGTTGCGTTTGATTTAGACTTATTTGGTTCAAGAACATTCTGTGTCTTTGCTTCTGTTGCATAATAAGCATCATCAGTTACTGGAGCATAAGAGAATTTAGCTGCAACGTCAGCATCAACCTTTAATTCAGTACCTACATTAGCAAAAACAACATCACTTGCAACAGATGCGCTGAGCTGTTCGTTTTCATAAGATGCCTTTGCAGATACGCCAAGGTTAGCACCACTCTTTTTAGCTGTTTCTGTATTAGTGTCTGCAACTGCTACACCAAGAGCAACCTTTGCATCTCCGAAAACAAGTTCTGGAGTTGCTAATGTGAAGCTATAATCAAGATAGTTTTCTTTAACAGAAGTTGCTTCTTCTACTTCAAACTTACTTACAATAGCATAATCCTTTTCATCAACTAAAGTAGCAAATCCAGCTTCAGTTCCTTCATAATACTTTAAATCACTTTCACCTTCAACATAGTAGCGATATGCATATGTTGCTGGTGTTGGTGTTGTTATTGCTCCAGTGGCAAATCCCCCAGATACTGTCCAATCTTTATAAGTAACCTTGACGCCGGGTGCAGCTACAGCATCAACAGCAACTGTTGTTGCAATTAAAGCTCCATCTAGAGATACTTTATCTAGTGCAGATGTTGCAAAATCTTGACCGTCATCTGCTCCAAGAATGCTTACTGTCCAATCTTCCCCTTTGATATATGCTTCATCAACTGCTGGAGTAATTGACCAAGTTGGAGCACCAGCTTCATTAGCAGTATAATCTTTTGTTGAAAGAGTAAAAGATCCTTTAATTCCTGCAAATACAGAACCTTCACCAGCCATCTCTACTTCTTCTGACGTAAGCTCGTAAGTAACCTTGGTTGTTGTTGAATTATTGAATCCAAATGATTTGTCCTCGAAGTTATATCCGAGACCAACTACTGCAGAACCTTCGATACCAGCGAAAGCTGATGTAAGAGCAAGAGCTGCAATTAATACGATAGAAAGAATTTTTTTCATTATTTCCTCAATTGTTATATTTTTCTCAATTCCGCATCTAACGTATTCTATGAGTCTTTTGTTCAGATATTCTACTCATAGTGAATATAAGAATGCAGAAAAATAAGGAGAAAAAATGGCACATCGAAGAGATTTCTATTTGTATAAAAGACACATGAAAATGGGTGATTATTGGTATGTTTGTTTTTTAGATAGAGAGACAGGTAAGCAAATGACTGCTAAGAGTATAGATTGCTTAAAGGAGAGACTCGGTCTTCTTGATTTTAAAAGTGTTACAAGACGAGAGGAAGCGGCTATTATTGCTAATAAAGCAATAGAGGATGGAATTGTTTTTTCTAAAAAGAAAGATATGTTGTTTTCTTCTTATTGTGAAGAATTTTGGGATTATGATAACTCAGAGTATATATCTTTACGTAATAGGCTAAAGAAGAATTCTATTGGACGTGAATATGCTTATAACATGAGAAAGAACTTTCAGAAGAATGTAAAACCACTTATTCCGGAGGGATTAAGGCTTAGCTGTGTTACGATAACTGTATTAGATAGAATTGCAAAAGAACTATATAAAACAAAGAAGGAGAATACAACAATAGCTATAATCATCTATTCTTTTTCGATACCACTCAAGGAGGCATATAGAATTGGACTAATAAGCAGTAATCCTTCTACTAAGCTACTCGTTGCAAAAGATAAGGCAAAAGAGAGAGGAATACTTACACTAGATGAAGTTATTAAGCTAAGAAGAGCTCTTGAAATACATAAAGAGAGTATTGGTAAAACACAATATCTTGCTATTCTACTTTCTCTAGTGACTGGTATGAGAATAGCTGAAGTTAGGGCACTAAGAAAGGAGAATATAGAGACGTGTAGTGTTAAAGGTTTCTTCCGGATTAATATCATTCACTCTATTGGATATATAAGTGGGCTAAAGGAAACTAAAGGAAAATATGGGCGGTCAATTTTGATCTGTGATTCTTTAGCTAAGGCTTTAATTAATAATGCTAATGAAGAAGGAATAATTTTTCCTTCTTCCTGCAGCTGCAAAGAGTATATATCTTCACCAACAATTCGCAATAGCTTTTATTATCTATTGTCACTAATTGGAATAACGGAAGATATAAGAAGGAAACGAAACATAACTTATCATTCTCTTCGTCATACCTTCTCTACTCTAGGTAGAGATTTTAGCCTCTCGCAAGAGGATAGAATGCTTGTTTTGGGTCATAGAAGCAAAGAGATAAATAATCACTATACACATACTAGTGATGAGGCCTAAAAGAGAGTTTCTGAGTTCACAGATTTTATCTATTTTTTGGATGCAGAAAACAATGCATAAGATAGTTTTACTTATTTTTTATTTCTGCTATTAAATATAGTAAAATCCATGTATCATGCTAAATATGAATAAATCTAAATACCTCCCGCATAATAATAGAGATGTTATTTATTTACTTTTAGGTCCTTTTATCGCAGCCTTCGGAATTACAATTTTTTATACTCCAGCCAAAATAACAAGTGGTGGGGCATCTGGTATTGCTAACATTCTCTACAATCTATTTGGATTCGATTTAGGTTTAACAAGCCTTTTGATAAACATACCATTAATCATTGTTGGTATGTGTGTCTTTGGCTTTAAGTATGGTATTAAGACACTTTTAGGTTCATCTTTGTTGTCTTTGTGGATTTCTGTTTTAGGTAACATTACAGGGTACAGTGGGATACTAGATGTAAGCGATGGTGTGAATATACTTTTATCAGCAATTTTTGGAGGAGTACTACTGGGATCTGGTATTGGAATAACAATGAAGGCAGGCTGTAATACAGGTGGAACAGATATTGTTGCTCAAGCTGTTGCCCATTATACTCCAATAGCAGTTGGCTCTGTCTCTTTTTGCTGTAATGCCTTAGTTGTCTGTTCCTCTGGATATTTTATAGGTATTCAACCAATGCTTTTCTCTTTCCTTGGTATGGCATGTTCTTCTTATATGGTGAACTATGTTTTAACAGGCTTTGGCTCAAGAAGAGCTAAAGCTATTTATATCGTTTCGGAAAGATATAGTGAAATAGGAGAAGCTGTAGTTAAGAAAATGGGAAAAACTGGGACACTCTTAAGTGCTACTGGAGTGTATACAAACCACGAACATAAAATATTATTAGTCCTTGTCCAAAATCACCAATACCAAAGGCTGCTTAGACTTATAAACCTCAATGATCCTAGTGCTTTCGTTTTTGTTAATGAAGCATATAAGGTAATGGGGAAGGGCTTTGTACCTCTTCAAAAGGTTGCTGACGAAACAAGTGCAGAAGATTAAACTCTAATGCCTTTTAATAAAGTAAATTCTACATATTTTGATTAATAATAGGTGAATAGGTTATTAATATAGAATAACGATTGTTATATAATAAGCATTATCAATTCTTAATGATAATCGAGATGCTTAATGAGAAAGTTTTTATTTATTTTGTTAGCTTTAGTTATTTTTTCTTCTTGCTCTAATACCTCTAGTTTTGTTGGTAATAAAGTTACTAACGAAAGTGGGTATTTTTTAGAGTATTCAGTTTTTGATAAAGAAGAAAAAGCAACTCTTTTTTTGAAAAAAGGTGACAGATTAGATGTTAATGTTGAGCAAGAAAATGGCTATGTTGATATAACAATAGGACAAAGCGGAGAGAGAAGTATATATGAAGGAAAGAAGCTTGAAGAATTTAAGTTTTCTTTGTTTGTAGATGATGACGGTGAATATGATATTTCAGTCATTGGCCACAGGGCAAAAGGTAAGGTCTCTTTCTTAATAACCTAGCTCCTCTCCGACTATCACTATAATGATCCTTCCTTTCTCATGAGAGCGTCTTATTATTGTTGCAGAAGAGCAGATACAGTCATCTTCGTTGCATCCCAGAGCAAATAGATGGTTGTCATCAACTATTTGTGAAATACATTCGCCCTTTTTAGCACAGGGAGTTTCTTTACATAATCTAATGGCATTAGCAGGAGCTGCTTCTACTTTTACTCTTTTTATTGCGTCTTTAACAGACGGAACAAGCTTATTAATGCCAACAACAAGAATGACATTTTTAGGGCCATATAGAATTGCACTAACTCTGTTTCCTCTCCCGTCTACCTCATATATTTCTCCGTGCTCTGTTAGCGCGTTAACAGAAGCAAGATAATAATCAGAGCTGTAAGCTTCTCTATAATCTTTTTTAAAATTGGTTTCTTTTTCTATATATTCCTCTATACCACTATCACGAAGAGTCATAGAACCACCGTGAGAAGTAGTGGCGGAAGGAGTAATTATTGACTTAATTAGTGTTAGAGCTTCTTCCTTTGTTTCTACATAAACAGCCTTAAAGCTGTTCTTTTCTAAGTTATTAAGAGTGTTTTTAACTCTGATATGCATTGCTTTTTTCTTATTTGCGTCCATAGCTTAATGATAACTATAACAACATGCTCTCTCAAGGGTGTTGACTTTTAATTTAATAATAGGTATTCTTCTTCTTGTTCGACGCAGGGTAGAGCAGTTGGCAGCTCGTCGGGCTCATAACCCGGAGGTCGTAGGTCCGAGTCCTACCCCTGCTATATTTATTATTTGAGAAAAATAGAAAGGCTGACATATAGAATGTCAGTTTTTTTATAAATACTTAGTTTTAAAGATTTACCTCTATACAATATCGAGAATTGATTTGTTTTATAATATTTCAGCTAGAAAGCTCATGACCTTTAGGCGGTGGGATGAATGGCGTTCGTTTTTTTAATTGGCAAAATATATGATTAATAGATACATAGGATAATACTTCCCAAATCTATAGAAAGAAGAAAAATACTATATCGTTGAATGTAAATGTAAATGCAATTTGAAGAAGTAAGTGCAACCCAATATGTAAGTTTTTGGATAAAAATTTATCTTTTTTGAATCATTTTCGTGTACAATTGTGTCATAAGAGATGGATTAAGGGAAAAAAGAACGTACTGAAGCGCAGGCGAGCTGATTATTCTTTTTTTTGAAGAAGAAAATGCAAAAAGTCGGCTTAATAAAAAGAGTCGGTGCGGATAAAAATGATCATTGGGGAGTGGAGCAATAGGAATAGGAAAACATGTTGATTTTCAACGTGGATTTCTTTGGAATAATAATGGATAAAAGCATTATTAGAGCTAGTATTAATTATTTTATATTTATAACTATGGTAATTACTCTATATCTTTTTCTGATGCAAGACAGACCTTTATTATTCTTGATAGATACAAAAGAACACCATCAAACTATTCGTTTCTATGATGAAAATTCTGTTAATACGAAACAAGGGTATGAGATAGAAATAATAAGATAGGGTAGTTTCATTTGTAAAATAGATATTTGTTAGATCTTTTTTTAATCTAGGTAAAATAAAGTAAAATTTATTTAAAATAATTGATTTAATTGTTGAAAAAAGAAAAGAAAAGAGTAAGATAGCTTTTGTTGGACGCTTATTTTAGTGTCAAGGGAAGTTCATCTTCCATTATTAAGAGAGGTATCTGGACTGTTGAGTGAGCAAAAGCCACCAGCAGATGTGGTTTCCAGACCCGATAAATGTTTGAGATGCAATCCGTTCTGAGGGAGCAAAGGCACCGGAGTGGGTTGCCCATTTTTTTTGTCATTAAAAGGCATTTATTGTCTTTTCTTCTTTTGTTTTTTTTCTTTTAATTCCTTCTTTTATTTCTTCGATTTTTCTCTTTAGGATAACCTTATTTACTTTGTTATATAGCTCTTTAATATTCTCTACTTCTTCCATTTTTTCTCTTTTGTTAGAATAAAGATATCTATCAACTATAGCTGCTTCATTTTCAAGAGGAGGAAAGTCTAGGTGATTAGAGAGCTTCTTTAAAAAAATTGCTCTTGTTTCATCTTCTCTTTTTTTCCATTCAGTTCTAGATAGTTTTTTCTCTGCCCAAAGAGAGAAGCCTAAAGCATTGTTTTTATTATTTTTTATGAATCTTCTTTCTCTTTGACCCTCCTTTATTCTCTCTATTGCTTTCTTTATTGCTTCTAGAAGAGATAGGTGTTTAATTCTACTTTTCTCTAGTGTTTTTATGCCTTTTCTTCTTTTTAAATGTACATGGCGAAGCATGTAAATAAGAATAATTAAGGATGCAAGGAAGAAGATGAACAGAAATATAACTCTTAAGACGTTTGTATCGAGTGTATCACTAATTACATCTCTTCTATACTCGTTATCATCTGCCTTTGGAATGATATCATAATTAAGATTTGCTCTAAAGGGAGGAAAGAGCGAAAAAATCCAAAGAAGAAATGCATAAAAAAGCTCCGCAAGTTTTTTTATTCCATTCCAAATTCCCAGTATTCCATTTCCTATTTCATCAGCATAGTGCTCAAGAAGAACAATTAGAGATACTGTTATAAGTGTGAGAATAGAAGTAACGACCCATCCTCCCTTTTTCTCTCCCTGTCTCATATATAATATTGCAACAAAGGAGAGTATTACTCCCAATAGAGGGGTAAATATTATTGAGTAATCTATATAGTAGGTTGTTGCATATGCAAAAGTAATAAGAAGTGTAAAAAGTGAATAATCAAAGCTTCTTAATATTTGAGCTATTGTTATATCCTTACTTATTCCTTTTATACTTCGCCCTGAAAAAATCATAAGAATGGGAATAATGAGAAGTATAGAGAAGATAGTATTTGTTCCTCTTAATATAAAGACAATAATCTCTGTTAGTACTATGAAGATCGAATTGAAGATAACAAGGGACGGAATGCTACGTTCCTTTCTTAGATAAATATTATTTAGAATGGTAATTAGCGGAGTAAAAAGAAGTAGCGCATAAGGAATAACGCCACCCATGTCCTTCATAAATAGAGTTATGAGGGTAGCGATTATACTTGTTAGTGCAGTTTCCCTAGCAAGAAGAGGCATTATATTCATTTTTCTCTCCTAACCTTTTCCCACTCTAAAACAGAATAGGGATTATCACATTCTTTATTTACATATGGAACTATAGTTATTTTTTCTGGTCCTAAATTCTTTACGAAGGGTAAGAGAAGAACATCTTCTGAGAGTGCGGAAAAATAGAAGATGTGTCCACATTTTTGTCCTTCTTGGATTATCTCATCTTCAGTAAATATAGAGTTTTGTCTAACCATCTCTGTTCCATTGCTGTTGAGCTTATCTGGTAGTACATCGTAAGTAGCAAGAGAGGAAAGCTTTGTTGATAATGCTTCATTACTACCAATTAATATTTCTTTAGAAGAGAAGGAGTGAGGAAGAGCGAGGGAGGTGTGTATCTCTCGTTCCTCTAACTCTACCATTATTGAAGCAACAACCTTAAGTGCCTCCTCCATCTCATTTCTCATTGCAACAGGACCAGAGAAGCTTTCGCCATCAAAGATTACTAGAATACTCTTTGGGAGGATCATCTCGTATGTATTTACCTTGACTCCTTGCTTTCTTGCTAGTAGACGCCAATTTATATGCTTAACAGAATCAAATGGGAGATAGTCTCGAGTTGATTTAATAACAGTAATATCATCCATGATGCCTTTAGGACCTGTTTCGGAGTTCCAAAGGTTTTCAATAAATGGGTCTATGTTAACATCTACAAGCTCTGGATAAACGAGAATTTCTCCTGTATTTGTGAGAGGAATATCAGATTCAGAGAGGCCAAATCCATCTCCGGAGGATAAGTACCAAGACTCAAGGTGTGTTACTCCGCGCTTTTCAGCCTTTAGTGTAAAAGAAAAGCTTGCTTCCTCATACCAAAGTAACCTTCCTATTCTCTCTTCGCCTATTACCTCTGTACTCTCACCTCTAGAAGAGAGGAGTGGAATGTCATTTGTGTCTGGCACCCTTGTGTTTAATGGAAGAACAGAGAGCTTTTTTGATAGTGGCATATAAAGCTTCATCCACATAAGTGGAAGAAACTTATTGTTTTTAACTTTCAGCGTTGCTTTAATCTCAGTATGAGGAAAACACTCATAGTTAGAGAGCATAAGAGTAGCCTCTATTTTCTTGCTGTTCTCTTTTGCCCATATTCTTGAAACTAAAGAGAAGAGGAACAAAGAAGCGAAAATAAGTGACAAAAATGCTTCTCCTTGGAGTACTGCAATAATAAAGATAGCCAAGGATATGAGAATTGCAGGTATTGATACAAAGAGTGAAGAACGCGAAAGTGAGTGAGATTGCTTCATTATCTTTTGTTTAGGCTTTCCGGCACTTCAACGCTAGAGAGAATGTCATCAATTACACTTTGTACTGTTAAAGAAGAATAACGTGCAGAGGATGAAAGGAGAAGACGATGAGAGAGAACAGAATGAGCAATCTCTTTTATGTCTGTTGGATTAACGTAATCTCGTCCTTCCATGGCTGCTTTACTCTTGGCTGCTTGATAGAGAGATCTTGAAGCTCTAGGAGAGCCTCCCATCTTAAGTCTTTCATCCTTACGGGTAGCACTGACAATATTAACTATATATCTCTCAACTTCTTCGGAAACAAATACGTTTCTGCATTCTTCTTGTACAGCAATTATGTCTTCTGTGCTTGCAACTGTCTTTATTAAGGAGAATGGAGTTGAATCCCCATTTCGTTTTAGCATCTCAATCTCGTCATCCTCCTCTGGGTATCCAATTGATAGAGATATTAAGAATCTATCCATCTGTGCAACAGGAAGAGCAAATGTGCTCTCGTTTTCAACTGGATTTTGTGTTGCAAGAACAATAAAGGGAGAAGGAAGAGGGTAAATGGAGCCATCAATTGTTATTTGATGCTCTTCCATAGCCTCTAGTAAAGCAGATTGTGTTCTAGGAATTGCTCTATTTATTTCATCTGCTAGAAGTATATTTGTTACAACAGGACCCTTTCTTAGTTCAAATTCTCCTGTCTTTTGATTGTAAATATTCATACCGATGATATCAGAAGGGAGCATATCTGAAACAAATTGTATTCTATTGAAAGAAAGTCCACAGCTGAGTGTAATAGCTTTAGCTAATGTTGTTTTTCCGGTTCCTGGTAAATCTGAGAACAAAACATTACCGCCACTAAAGATAGCAAGTATAACTTTTTTTATTACTTCACTTTTTCCTACAATTACTTTTTCTGTTTCATTTTGAAGAGCTAAAGCTAAAGATTTTGCGTCCATTGTTTTTCCTCTCCTCACAGTATAAAGCTTTGTAAATAATATTTAATATAGTGAGAGATATTTAACAATCAATTAAGCCAGAATTCTCTTGTAAAGAGAGCATATACTGTAAAGATCTCTAGTCGTCCTACCATCATTAGAAAAGAGAATACCCATTGTGTCCAATCTGGGAATACAGAAAAAGAAAAACTAGTTCCAATTCCACCAATGCCAACGCCAATATTTCCTATCGTAGTGATTGTTGCTGAGATACAGGTTAATATATCTTGTCCAGATAAAGATACGACAATAGTTCCTAGTGCAAATGTAATTAAATATAGCCCTATAAAGCCACTGATGGATGAGAGTACCTCTTTAGAATATTTGTCTTCTCCAATCTTTGTTGTTGTAATAGCTTTTGGATGAAGGCGTTTTAAAATAGACTCCTTTCCAAGCTTGAAGATAGCATATATCCTTATTACTTTAATTCCACCACCTGCGCTTCCGGCACATCCGCCAACAAAGGAAAGTACAAAAAGAATCATTTGAGAAAAGCCTGGCCACAAAGAATAATTAGTGGAAGTAAAGCCTGTTGTTGTAATAATTGATACAACCTGGAAAAAGCTATCACGAATAGACTTGGAGATAGTAAGTCCAGCACTTAGAAATAGGTTTATAGAAATTAAGAGAGAAGAAATAAGTACTATTGAGAAATAAAGGCGAAATTCTCCATCCTTTACTACCTTCTTTATATCCCCCTTAAGAAGCTTAAAATACAGTGCGAAATTGGTGCCAGCAAGAAACATGAAGATAGTACAAACCCATTCTACATATGGGGAATTATAGGAAAGAATAGAGAGGTTTGTTGGAGTAAAACCAGCAGCTCCCATCGTGCCGAATGTTACAGTGAGTGCACTAAATAAATCAAGGCCACCTAAGAGTAGAAGGATTGTTTGAAGAATAGTAAGACCTATATAAATAAGCCATAGAGCCATTGCAGTATATCTAATTTGAGGTGTGAGCTTATCTTTTGTTGGTCCTACAGATTCTGCTCCAATTAGTGCTGTTCCTTTAGCTCCAAAGGCAGGAAGAACTGCAACAAAGAGTACAACAATACCCATTCCGCCCAGCCAGTTTGTCATGTTTCTCCAAAATAGAATAGACTTTTCTACTATTTCAATATTGTCTAAAGCAGTTGCACCTGTTGTTGTAAAGCCACTCATTATCTCAAAGTAGCAGTCACTGAAGGATGTGAAGGTAGAAGCAAAGTAGAGTGGAAGTGCACCAAAAAAAGACATTAATATCCATGTTAGTGTCACAAATAAGTAGCTTTCTTTTGGTCCAATAGAGAGTCGCTCCTTCTTTCGTCCTACAATTAAAAGGAGAATAGAGGAAGAAATGACCATTATTAGTAGAGTATAAATAAAAGCCTTTAAAGCTCTCTCTTCTCCATAGCCTAGAGCAATAAAAAGGGGTATAAGCATTATTGCTGCCACAAAAAGAATGATGAATGAGAGTAATTTGAATACTGAATTCCAGTTCATTTAAAGAACTCCGTAACTGTATCATAGTTTTCATGGGCACATGCAACTAGAACAGTATCTCCAACTTCAAATGTATAAGAACCATCAGGAACGAAGCTCTCATTTTTGTTTCTCTTAATTCCTGCAATTATACATTTTCCTCTCAAGTCTACATCTTTAAGAGAATAACCAAGCTTTGAGAAAGATGAATCGAGTTCGTATTCGTAGACTTCTAGTTCTCCATTGAATGTTGATTGAAGTGTCTTTACGCCCTCTCCTCTAATGTATTTCATTATAGCATCAACTGTTGCCTCAGTAGTGCTAATTGAAACATCTATATCCATATTAGTTGCGAATTGCATGTAATTTGGATTTGTCTTTAATAGAGCCATTGACCTCTTTGTTCCTATTCTTTTTGCGTAAGAAGCTGTGATAATATTCAATTCATCATTTTCTGTGACAGAAATAAGAAGGTCTGCTTCTTTAAATCTTTCATCTTCCCATAGGTTTTCATCTGTAATTGATTCATTTATCGTTAATATTTGTGGGAATAAAGAAGAAAAGAGAGAACAGGTTTCACTATCCTTCTCGATGAGAGTAATGCGTTTACGCATACTTGAGGAGAGAGAAGAGAATAGGTATCGAGCAACTCTTGTTCCTCCGACTGTAATAATTCTTCTTAGTCTTGTTGAAGATATGCCACCCTTGAGCGTTCTATATACAGACTGAGAGTCATCATCTACAGCCATTACTGCTATTTCATCATCTTTTTCTAAAATTGTTGTACCACTTGGAGTAAAAACATGGTCTCCTTTTTTTATCCCAATTATTATATAGTTACCTTTTAATTCTTTTTTCATCTCTATTAGTGTCTTACCAACAAAAGCACTATCCTCGTCGATTTGGGATCTAAATAGGATGAATTCTGCATCGTCGAATGAGATTATTTCTGAAAATAGACCAGATTGAAGTACAACTCTAATACGCTTTGCTGCCTCTTCCTCCGGGTTTACTATATGGTCGATACCTAAAATCTTTTTGTTTTTACTCTCTGGTCCAAGATAAGAAATACTTCTTATGGCGGCAATAGATTTTGCTTGAGGATAGTTAGAGGCTGCAATACCGCAAGCAACTAAGTTGACCTCATCGCTATCTGTTACCGCAACAATTACGTCAGCTTCCTTTGCTCCAGCTTCTTCTAAAACTGAGATATCTGTTGCACTTCCACATACACTCATGCAATCGAGCTTTTGTGCAATCTGAGAGCATCTATCGTCATTGTTATCAACAATAACAACAGATTTTTTTTCCTGAATTAAATGTTTAGCTAGTCTGACCCCACGTCTACCAGCACCTAAAATTAGAATAGTCATTCTTCCTGTAATTTTGTATCAATAATATTTAAAGTTCAACTCTTTTACTCATTCTTATAATGTGTAAATAGAAAAAATGACAATTGAGTTTTATATAAATCGTTTTAGGGTTATGTTTATCCAAGTATTTAACATTTTTTTTAACTTTTATCTCAAAATTGGGTGTTCAAGTATTGAATTTTATTTTTGATTTGTTTTAAAAAACATTCCATGAAAAAAGAAGAACTAGACAGCATACTTAAAGATACATCTACACAGGAGCGTATTTCCTCCCTTTTAGAACTATATTCTTCTCTTAGCGAAAAAGAGAAGGAATTTACTTCTTATTTTTCTCTTCATTGTTTAGAAAACTGTGGGGAATGTTGTCGTCACTTTGTTCCCTTTTTTACTGAGGATGAAGCGCTTGTTGCTGCATATTTCATATTAATAAGTGATAGAGAAGAGGAGATAAGAGAAAAGCTTTCATCCTATTCTGAGACCATTTGTCCTTTATATAAAGAGGAGGAAAGCGGTCACTGCTCGCTATATGAAGGTAGGGGGCTTATTTGCCGTTTGTTTGGTGCTTCTGTTTCTTTGGATAAAAATGGTCACCTTTCTTACAGGGATTGTAAATGGAAAGGAGATAAGCGTGTTAATTTTTCATCTGAGCAATTGGAAGAAAAAAGAGATATTGTTCCAATAATGAGCTTTTATGGCGAAAAGATTGGAGAAGATGGCGAGATAATAAATGATGCAATTAAGAAAGCCTTAGATAAAATTAAGCTTATTCTTTCTTTTTCTTCTCCACGCTCTGCATAATAGTAATATGTTTATTGAAAAGATCACAAAAGAAAAAGCAATTAGCTTAAGGCTTCCATTTTTACTTTCTCATATTTCTACCGCTCCAGAGGAAGCAGAGTATTACTTGCTTTCTGTGGATAAAATTCTTTCTGTTTATTTTGTTGTTGCAATCGTTTTATTTAATAATGTTCTCTTTATAACGGATGAGGATTATAGAAAAGATATTGAAAAACATCTAGAAGTGTCAAATTGATACACTTTTTACCTTCTATTTTTTATCTGTGTCATTTTTGCTCTTTTTATACTTCCTTTTCTTTTCGGTGTGTCAAAAAAGAGCCCTTTCACCTTATATAGATAGTGTAAATTTTTTTATTAACTCTTTATATTTAAAAGAATTATTAAAAATTGGCACGCTATTTGCAAATATATAAGTGTAGCGAACTTAGACTACAAAGGAGAAAAAAATGAAATATTATATTAATAGAACAAATCCAGCTCTTGCAGGAATCGACAGCCTTTTTAATGACATCTTCGGAGATAATTACTACTCTTCAAGAGTTCCAGCTGTAGATGTATATGAAACACCAGAGAATTATGTAGTTGAAGCAGAAGTTGCAGGATACGAAGAAAAAGATATCTCAGTAAGTGTTGAGAAGCATGTCCTTACAGTTTCTTCTAATGACAAGGAGCTTAAGAAGGTAAATCAAGAAGAGAGCAAAGAAGAAAAGAAGGAAGAGAGAAACTATCTCATCAGAGAAATCTCAAAGCCAAGCTTTTCTAGATCCTTTACTCTTCCTGAAGATGTTGATGAAGACAATATTTCTGCTGAGACAAAGTCTGGAGTACTAAGAATTGTTCTTCCTAAGACAGCAAAGGCTCAAAGAGGAAGAATCGAAGTAAAGATTAATTAAGGATTAAAGACAATCGCACACCAAGGGCTACTTTTTAGTAGCCCTTCCTTTTGCGGTAATAATTAAGTCTAACCTTTCATCGTGGCTTTCTAAAGGAATACGTTCACATTTTGAAGGGGTGAAAGCAACACCAATTGTGTATATTCTTTCTCTGTTTCTTTTAATATATCTATCATAGAATCCACCACCACGCCCAAGTCTATTGTTGCTTTCATCAAAAGCAAGAAGAGGAACAAGCATTACTGCTTTCTCGTATTCAATCTCCTTTTTGTTCTTTATTTCCCAAAAGCCTAGCTTACTCTTTTCTTTTTCTCCTCTGCCAAATTTCATTGTGTCATTTTCAATAAATGGAAGTAATACTCTCTCGTCTTCATTAATTAGCGAAATATTAGGTTCCGAGGAAAGAGGAACAAAGCTTAAGATTGTTTTAGCGTTAATTATTTCCTCTGTCTCTAAAAGTGAAGAGAGGATGATTTTAGATTCTTCATCTTTTTTTGTGTAGTTCTTTAACCTTTCAAGTATTGTTTTTCTTAATTCAGACTTTTCCATAATGCAATAGCTATAAACGAGAGAATAAAAATAAAAAGAAGAAAATAGTCTCTTTTTTTCAAGGGATATGTTGTTCTTCTTTCTCTAAATGAGAAGGAACGAAGAGAAAGTGATGTTTGAAAATCATCTAGCTTTCTTAATAGTGAAAGCATTAATGATACTGTGTACTCAACAAGATTTCTTATTGGATGAGATATGAAACTCCCTCCTCTTATTTTTCTTGCTTCAAGCATTTTGCTTGATTGAGTAAGTACAAGTGGAAGAAGGAATAGGGTAGAAGTAATACTGGAAGAGATTCTCCAGGCTCTTTTTTTAAAAAGAGGATAAAGAAGGGCGCCTAAATTAGAAGATAGAAGTAAAAGGTCTGTATTCAAAATGTAGAGGAATGAGACAATAACAAGAGATAAAAAGAGTGAAAAGGAAGATAGCGTTTCGCTTATTTCTTTTTTTTCAATAAACCCAAAGATGAGGATTAGAAGTGATGTTAAGACAACACCCTTCATTTTAAAAAGAAAAGAAAAGGTATTAATACCAAAGAAAAAAGGAAGGAAAAGAGATAATAAAAGCACTATGATTCGCTCTAGTGGTGAAAGAAGAACAATAGAAAAGGAAAAAAGAATAACTCCTAATAAGAGTACTAAGCTATTTGTCTCTACTTTAGCCATGTTATTTCCTCAAATGGAAGATTTGGAAGATAAATAGAGTTTTCTTTTATTTTGTCTATCATTTCTCTGCTTTTCCCGACTTCTACAACTTTCCCTTCTTTTAAAAGAATTGTGTTATCTGTAAGAGAAAGAAGCTTTTCTGCTTCATGAGAAACAATTAGTGTTGTTATATTCTTTTCTTTTAACTCTTTTAGTGTCTTTAAGACCATCAATACAGATGGGTAATCAAGGTTAGCCAATGGTTCGTCCAGTAGTAGAACCTCTGCCTGCATTGCTAACACTCCTGCAATAGAGAGCCTTCTTTTCTCTCCTCCTGATAATACATTAGGATCTTTGTTCTCTATTTCCTTTAATGAAAAGAGTGATAGCATTTCCTCTGTTATTCTTTCAATTTCTTCTATTTTTCTGTTTTGGTTTTCTAAGCCAAAGCGAATATCCTTTTTTACAGTTTGTCCGACTATTTGAAGAGAAGTATCTTGCATAACAAGCCCAAATAGATTCATTCTGTCTCTTCTTTTTTTCTTTTCTTCTCCGCAATAAATAATCTTACCACTATCAATTTTTTCTATGCCCTTTAGACACTTTAATAATAGTGATTTACCACTTCCATTCGGTCCTGCAATTAAATTAATTGAGCCTTTTTCTACAGAAAAGGAAATATCTGAAAGTAATTTTTCTTTTCCAATTGTTTTGTTTAGATTCTCAACTATTAAGTACTGCATAAAAGAAAGTTTATTTTAAATGGTTGGCTCTAACAATATAAGAGAGTCTAATATTTGGATGTTACTATAAGTTATATGAATTTAGAATTGTTGTTCTAGTGATAATCTATGCTACTAGCAATAAACATTTCTCTAGTACATTTAATAGCTTTTCTGATATTATATAAAAAGAGATGAATAGAGAAAGATATATAGATGACTATGAAGATTTTGAACCAGAACTTAGAATCTGGCCTTTTGCCTTTTTGTCTTTTCTTCTTCCTCTTTTTCCTTTGCTTGCAAATATTTTTCTCGGTAGTGGATTCTCTTTCTCTTCTCTTATTTCATATATAGTTTCTGTGTTACCGCTTCTTTTTACAGCCATCATTCTTAAGGATGGAGAAAAAGCCTGGCTTTTACTTGTTAGTGGTGGTCTCTATTTCCTCTATAGTCTCTTATTTTGGGTAAATGATAAGCTCTCTTCTTCCTCACTTGTCATTCCTCTCTCTCTTCTTATTTCTCCATTTTTACTTTCTGTTATTTCTTATGGTTTTTTTCAAAAGAGAAAAAGGGGAGGCTGGCTAGGCTGGATTTTGATTTCTATTATTCTTTCTTCTCTTCTTCTTTTTTTTAGCTATCGCTATAGAGAAGTAGAAGCCTCTGGATATCTTGTTTATCCATTTTTATTAATACTACTTTCTATTGTTATGTTCTTTGTAACAAGAAGAAGTGAATCCACACCTTGGTTTGTTTCTTTTATTATTGTTCTTCTGGTTATCTCATCAATTACGCTTTACCCTGGTGTTGTTGATTCCATTAATTCTGGTGAAAGAAAAGTAATAATCAACAGAGTACTATCAGCTTTGTTGTTTGGTTTTTATTTTTGGTACAATCTCTCTTTTCTTTTTGTTTTTACAGCACTCTCTGCTAAAAGTAGCTATAAGCGTGCTGCAATAAAAGAAAAAGAGGATTATAGCAATGATGATGAAGAAGACGAGGTAATATCGATTCCTCCTTATCAAGATAGTGTTAGAAACGAAAAGAATAAGTATACATATCCTCCAGAGTACTCTCGTTATAACGAGGACAGAAAAAATGAAAAAGAAAAGAGTGTAGAAGAGGAGAGGAATATAAGAGAAGAAAGAGAAAGAGTTAATACTACTCGCGATAGAGAAAACGATAAGACTGATGATAAGTGGTATGCTTTTATTCAGAGTGGTGTTGACGAAAGACGAGACGCGAAAAGAGATGATAGCTATCGCTCTCGTGACTATTATGATTCTTATTACGAAGATTCTAGACGTAGATATCGTGAAGATGATTATCCACCACCACGACGAAGAGAACGTGATGATAGATACTATGATGACTATAGAGATCGTCGTGATGAGAGAGATTACTATCCACCTCGACGTCGTGATGACAGAGACTATTACTATGATGATAGAAGACGACTAGAGTATGATGATAGGTATTACCAGGATTATCCACCACCACGACGAAGAGAACGTGATGATAGAGATAGAGACTATCGATAGCTAGCCAGATTTAATTTCTGGCTTTTTTAATAATTAGAAAGGCATTAAATTAGTGAGGAAAGGTGGAATCAACTCAGGATGGATATGCTAAAAAATATAGAAAACTGAGATGTTCTTCCTTTTCTGAATATTTAAAATCAAATTCTTTCTAGCCTGGCTATAAAAAGAGTACAAAAACCAATTGACAAGAATATTAAAAATCTTTATTGTTTCTTTTGTTGATGCCGTTTTAGCTCAGTTGGTAGAGCAAAGGACTGAAAATCCTTGTGTCCCTGGTTCGATTCCTGGAGACGGCAACTTGCTCCTTGATAAACAAGGAGCTTTTTTATTTTAGAATGTTTGTATTAGGCAAAAAGTCACAAAGCTGTCCAACTTCTGCTGCTTATATTGTAATTTTAGATGACACTAAGAAGAAAACATCTTCCTTCATGAAATTAGCCTTTTGATTAACTAGCCTTTTATGATGATAGAAATAAGTCATGTAGAGGAATAATCTCTGCATGACTGTTTTCTTTTCTAGTCATCAGGAGAGTAGTGAAAGCCTCTATTGCCATCGATAATTACACCAAAATCCTTGATGTTTTCAAGAAGATCAATTTCTTCTATTCCCTTTGATGATTTGACTATGAATGTACTATTGTTGTTGGGACTGAACGAACTGGATCCAGGTATAAGCTTTTCCATTAAACTCTTGTCTTCAAGAGGGCGCAGAATTCTCCATGGAAAGAAATCCATTCCAGCATCATCTATGATTCCTTTTAGTTCCTTCTCTTTCACTGAAAGATTGATTGCTATGTTGATCCCATCGCCATCCTCTGCAAGATTGCTGAGATGCGTGAAGTTTGTAAGAGGGCCACGTGAGCCATTAAGCTCAAAAACTGTAAGAATGGATGGGAATGTATCCTTCACAGAAGGAGTGATCTTTTTGAGATAGTCATCGCCCAACTTCATCTTCAGCCCCAGTCTAATTCCAGCAAGAAGAGAGATAGTTTCATCAGATGGACCTGGATATGTTTCGGGTATCTGGGGTATTAGTTCAAAGAATTCGGCAGAATCTCTCCAAACGTCATCAATTAGAAAGAAACGTGTATCTGTTTTAAGATACAGATTCGTCAGAATGGCTCTATCAAGAGGTGTGTAAGATGAGCTGTCCCAGCTATAACAGCCTCCTGATGTTATCATGCTCCTTTCCTTCATCAGATCAAAGACTGCCGGACTTCCATCCTTGTATGCGCCAAGTACAACAGGACACGCAAGGCCGTCCAAGAGATGCTCTTCTCGTGCTCTTTCTATGAGAGCAATATAAGGAAGATCCTGATTCATGTTTTGTTTCTGCATAACAAAACCTCCTAATATGGATTTAGGATCGTCTCTTTTTCCGAAGCCGTCGCTCCTGAAAAAGGAACGGCTCCTATAATAATTTTTGGGGGATTTACAATTTCACAATAGCTTAGAATCATTGTGCTGTCAATACATCCCTTATAAGAAATTGACTATATAATGATTGGTATTTTGATTTATCATTTACGCTTATCTCTTGATAAACAAGGGACTTTTTCTTTTTTGCAGTTAAATAAAGAGAAAATCGTTGTA